>WQYW01000108.1 GCA_009781045.1 Alphaproteobacteria bacterium | reverse complement strand
TCACCGGGCGGGTTTTTGTTGACTATTTGGAGGACAACGCCTGTTGCCAAGAGGTGCAGGTCAATAAAAAAGTGGCCTACCGGCAACTTTTTTATTGACAACCAACGGCCCGTTACAGAAGCAGATGGAGCGCGGGCGGCGTGCGGGAACGTATCCATAACGTCCTCCGCGAAATGTGCCGAGTCCGGGCAAATCGGAGAACGGCTCCAACCGCAGGCATCATCGACAGCCAGAGCGTGAAGAGTGTGAGACAAAGGGAGGCTCCAGGATTGATCCCCGCAGGCTATGATGCCGGACCCTCGTGATCTGCGCCATCGTCCATCCCGCCGATATTGAGGATCGTGATGGAGGCATCATGCTCTTCGAGACATTGAGTGACCAACTGCCGTCTCACGAGAAGCTCTACGCCGACGGGGCCTACCGTGGGCCGATATTCGCCAATGGTGTGGCGGAACTCCGCTCCATCGACATTGAGACCGTCAAGCGGTCCGAGGCGAGCACCTTTGTGGTTCTGCCAAAGCGCTGGATCGTCGAACGTACCATTGGCTGGCTCAATCGGTGCAGGCGGCTCGCCAAAGACACAGGAGTGCCTGAATGAAAAAGCCCTTGCATTCGTGCATGCCTCCTCGATTCGTTTTATGGTCCGGAAGCTCTGCATCGCGAAATAATATTTCAAAACAGACTCTGAGGGATCGGGGTGGCCCTTGTCGTCTTGCATTTCTGGTTGCTGGGTGCGGTTAGAGCCTTGGTGAACCTGGCAGGGAAGAGCGCGGGGTTCCGCTTAAAGCCGGGTTCATCGACAGGAAAAAAGCGGTGCTACGACGTCATCGTTCATTGTCGCTCATGGTTTCGCCTATCATGGAGAGTGAGAGAAGCGTTAAGAACGGCGCTTTTCGGCGAAGACGTGGCGTTAACGCGACATGGCTCAAGCGGGTGACGTGTTACTGGTTTATGGTCTTGGAAATGGTCACCCCCGTGAGGTTGGAGGTCCTGCGCGCAGGCTGGTGGCAAGCGTGGCAAGTGCGTCGGCAAGCTGCTCGGCGATTTCGGGCGGAGGCAGCGGCAGCTTGATGTTTTGCCGGCCAGTGGCGGCGTCGCGCTCTATCCAGGGGTGGGCTTCAGCCTCGCTGCCGCTATTGCGGGTTGAAGCCAGAGCGGCGACGAATTGCATGCCGAGGCGCGCTAGGTCGTGCCAGGGATTGGAAGGTGGATTGGGCGCCGAACCGGCAGGAGTTGAAGCGGTGCCTGAGGGTGGCTTTGAAGGCGAAGCCGGCGCCGGAGCGGAAGGCGAAGCTTCATTTCGACTTGCCGCCGCATTGGCGTCAGTTGGCGGTGCCGTGGCGGATTCCGGCTGCCGTGGCGGTCGGCTCATGGCCGCACCAGCCTCCTCTGCCGGGGAGACCGTGGCGCTGTCGCCCATCTGTCTGGTCACCTTCTGGACGTCGCTCATGAAGCGGTTGAGGCGGGTGCCGCCGAGCGAGATCTCACCAGTGCCGCCGTCGAGGATGCCCGCCGCGAGAGATCGTTTGAATGCCAGGGTCGACAGCATGCCTTCCTCAATGGTGCCCTTGGAGACGAAATTGATCACCCGGACCGGATGTTTCTGGCCCATGCGGTAGACCCGGCCGATGCGCTGTTCGAGCACCGCCGGATTCCAGGGCAGGTCCATGTTCACGACGGTCGAGGCGTGCTGGAGATTGAGACCGGTGCTGCCGGCATCGGTCGAGAGGAAGACGCGGCAGGCGGGGTCCGTGCGGAAACGCTCGATCAGAGCGGGGCGTTTATGGGAGGGGATGCCGCCGTGGAAACTGACATAGCCGAGACCCTCGTTCTTGAGCCGGGGGATGATGATGTCGTGGGTGCGCGCCCATTGGGAGAACACCACGGCACGGGCGTCGGGGTCGGAGAAGAGTTCGCCCAGCAGTGCCATCAGCTCGTCGGCCTTGACCCCGTGATCGGTCATCTGGTCGATCAGATAGGTACTGTTGCAGGACATGCGCATGTTCTGCAGCGCGCAGGTCAGGCGGCGCTGGTCGACCTCGGAGAGGAAGTGCAGCCGCTGCCAGCGGGAGATGATCTGGCTGACGATTTCGGCGTTCTGCTGGTGGTAGTCCATCTGCTTTTCGGTCATCGGAACCAGCAGATTCTGGTCGGTGCGGCGGGGCAGCTGCAGCAGCACCTCGGATTTGCGGCGGCGGATCACGACCGGGGCCAGCGTCTGGCCGATCTGGTCAAGCCTGGTATAGCCGGTGACCCGTCCGGTATCGTCCTTGACCTGGTGCTCGTGCAACAGCTTCCAGGTCGGCCCGAGGCGGTGCTGATCGACGAACTGCACGATCGAGATCAGTTCCTCGAGCTTGTTTTCGAGCGGCGTCCCGGTGAGCACGATGGCATAGGGGCTGTTGATGCGCTTTAATGCCTTGGCGGCAATGGTGTTCCAGTTTTTGACCCGCTGGGCTTCGTCGACGATGACGAGATCGGCCCCCCAGTCGGAGATCAGATCAAGATCGGTTTTCAGGGTCTCGTAATTGGTGATCTTGCAGAAATCATCCTCGGCAAAATCGTTCTGGCGCTTCACTCGTGGTCCGCCGATGACGCGCGCGGTGCGGGTCGAGAACCGGGCGATCTCGCTCTGCCACTGGTATTTGAGTGAGGTCGGGCAGATCACCAGGACCTTTGAGACCCCGAAATAGCGGGCGAAGATTTCGGCGGCGGCTATGGCCTGGATGGTCTTGCCGAGTCCCATTTCGTCGCCGATCAGGGCGCGTCCAGCGTTGAGCGCAAACAGCGCCCCTTCGGCCTGGTAGAGGTAAAGCGGGACTTTCAGGATTTTCAGGAGCTTGGGATCGGCGGCGCCAGACGGAAACAGCCGCCTCAGTTCCAGGGCGCGAGTTGTCGCATCGCGCTTGCCAGCGATGAAATCGAGGGCGTCGTCATAGGCGCGCAGCTCATGGCCGGCTTTGGCCGCCGCAGCCAGGAAGGGTTCGAGTTCTGTAAAGCTCCGTTCGGGCAGGGCGCCGTCGGCCAGGATGTCGAGCTCTGTGGCCGCGAGCTTTTTGATGGCTGGCGGGCAATCGGTGCCGGCACGGAAATACACCTTCCGCTGGCCGTCATTGCGCAGATAAAGTTCGGAAAAAGCCGGACGGTAGCCGCGGGCAAAGGCGGCTTTGGCGCCGTGTTTCTTCTCGAGCCTGGCCAGCGTGAATTCGATATGCTTGCAGGTGCCGAGTTCGCTGGTCGAATAATCCGGGCAGGAGCAGAAATTGCCGCCCGGCCCGGGGCCGCGAATCGACACCCGGTAGCTTGAGTTCGACACCGGATTATGGACCTGGAAATCGGAAAAGAAGCGATGGCTGCCCAGATTCGTAAGCTTGAATTTCTGTTCGCGGCCGAATTGACGGCGCAGTTCCCGCTGCCATTCGACAGGTGACACGCCGACGGGGCGGTGGGTGCGGGAGAGCTTGCGTTCCCTGGGTTCGGAACGGCTTTTCGGGGGCGAGACCTTCATTGCTCTTAAATTCCGTATCGAGTGGCGTTTTGACTGGCACGGCCACCGAAGGGCTCCCCCACAGCCCCTTGACCCGTCCCCATCCCATGGAGTGGCTGTTTTGAAGTTAGCTCCCCCCGTTGCCATCAAGCGAATCAGCGGCGACGAATGCCGCCCCGCCATAATGCGACCATGCTAGCATGGTGAATGTGGCAATTGAGGTACGGGTGCGATGCGGAGGCAACTTATCTACAGCTATGGCGGGGCTTGCGCCGGGGACCCGGGCTTGCCGCTGAGCGGTCCGGGTCGCACCCTCCGACCAGGGGGCGGAAGTGCGGCGGGGATGACGCCGGCAAGTGGCGGTCCGGTCTGACGGGACTGTCGAGCGGGTAACGCGCCTGTTCGGTGACGATACGGATCTCATCCTTGACGTTGCGGCGGTTCAATTGCTCATCCATCAATTTGGAATGGGTGACGGGATCGTCAAGTGAGATCTTCTCGAAATTGTGAAGATCGTTTGCTGCCGCCTTTCGACGTTTCGTGTCTGCGGTCTTGCTTGGACAGGGAGCGGCTTGCTTTCCGGGCTGTCTTTGCCGGCCGGGGCGTGGTGGTGAGGGGAGGAAACGGCAATCGCTGTCACGCTGCCATAATCCGGCCAACTCTGGCGCGGTGAATGTGGCAATTGACACGGGTGGAGCGCGGGGGCGACGCCTCACGACGGTTCCGGTGTCGGGTGCCGGGGCGGCGCAGGTGCGGGGTCACGCATCTGTGGCGCGACTCGGGATGCCGATTCGGGTTAGAGCTTTCGGCGAAACGTGGTGAGGAAGATTTACAGCATGGCGAAGAAGGCGCAGACCAGCCCCGGTCCTGATCTTGCAGGTCTCGAAATCAGCGATCTGACCCCGCTTGAGGCCAGGGCCGAGTGGACGCGGCTGGCGGAGGTGATCGCCGGTCACGACCAGCGCTATTACCAGGAGGATGCGCCGAGCGTCGCGGATGCCGAATATGATGCGCTGCGGCAGCGCTTTAACGCCATCGAGGCGCGCTTTCCGGAACTCGCCAGTGCCGCTTCGCCGTCGCGCAAGGTCGGCGCGGCGCCGTCTTCGCGCTTCAGCAAGGTGCGCCATGCGGTGCCCATGCTGTCGCTGGAAAACGCCTTCAGCGGCGATGACGTGCGCGATTTTGTGGCGCGGATCGCGCGTTTTCTCAAGCTTTCCGAGCAGGAGATTGATTTCTCGGCCGAACCGAAGATCGACGGACTGTCGATGTCGCTGCGCTACGAGGGCGGGGAACTGGTCACGGCGGCGACCCGTGGCGACGGTTCCGAGGGCGAGGATGTCACCGCCAATATCCGTACCCTCCAGGATGTGCCGACCCGGCTCAAGGGGGCCGATGTCCCTGCAATCTGCGAGGTCCGGGGCGAGGTCTATATGACCAAGGCGGCGTTTCTGGCGCTCAACGAGCGCCAGATGGCCGCAGGTGAGACCGTGTTTGCCAATCCGCGCAATTCGGCCGCAGGTTCGCTGCGCCAGAAGGATCCCTCCGTCACCGCCTCGCGGCCCCTTGGATTCTTTGCCTATGCCTGGGGCGAGATCAGCGCACGGCCAGCGACCACCCAGAGCGGCATGATCGCCTGGTTTGAGAGAATCGGTTTCAGGACCAATCCGCTGACCCGACTGTGCCACTCTGCCGAGGAACTGATTGCGCTCCATCGCGCCATTGAGGAGGAGCGCGCCGGGCTCGACTATGACATCGATGGCGTGGTCTACAAGGTCGACCGTATCGACTGGCAGGAACGGCTGGGTTTCGTCTCGCGCACGCCGCGCTGGGGCATTGCGCATAAATTTGCGGCCGAACAGGCCACCACAGTGTTGCGCGATATCGAGATCCAGGTCGGGCGCACCGGGGCGCTGACGCCGGTCGGCAGGCTTGATCCGGTCGGCGTCGGCGGGGTGATCGTGCAGAATGTCACCCTGCACAACGAGGACTATATAAGGGGCATCGGCAACAAGGGCGAAGCCTTGCGCGAAGGGCGCGATTTGCGGATCAATGATACCGTGGTGATCCAGCGCGCCGGCGACGTCATCCCCCAGGTGGTGGATGTGGTCATCGACAAGCGCCCCAAGGACGCCGAGCCGTTCCGGTTTCCTGTGGTCTGTCCCTGTGCCCTGCACACCGAGGTGGTGCGCGAAGAGACCGCGAGCGGCGAGGAGGGGTCGCGTGCCCGCTGCAGCGGCGAGTTCGCCTGCCCCTACCAGAAGATCGAGCATCTCAAGCTGTTCGTGTCGCGCCGCGCCTTCGACATCGACGGCCTCGGCGAGAAACAGATCCAGACCTTCTTCGACCGAGAATGGGTCAGGGAGCCGGCCGATATCTTCACCCTGGAGGCGCGCAACGCCAGCCTGAAGCTTGAGGACATCGAGGGCTATGGCGCCACCTCGGTCGCCAATCTGTTTGCGGCCATTGCCGGGAGGCGCAATATTGCGCTCGAACGCTTCGTCTATGCGCTGGGCATGCGCCATGTCGGTGAAACCACGGCGCAGATTCTGGCGCGCGGCTATGGATCGTGGCAGGTTTTTCACGATGCCTGTCTCAAGGTTGCCGCGAGCGATGCGGTGGCGATCGCCGAGATGGATGCGCTCGACCAGATCGGCGACACCGTGATTGCCAGCATTGGCGCCTATTTCCGCGAGGACCATAATCGCGGCATTGTCGACCGGCTGATCGCCGAGGTCACGATTCTAGACGCCGAAAAGCCCAGGGCCAACTCCACGGTGACCGGAAAGACCGTGGTGTTCACGGGCTCGCTGGAGCGGATGACACGCGAAGAGGCCAAGGCCACCGCCGAGCGGCTGGGCGCCAAAGTGTCGGGCTCGGTGTCGAAAAAGACCAATATTGTGGTCGCCGGCCCCGGAGCCGGGTCGAAGCTCGCCGAGGCCAGAAAACACGGCGTCACGGTGTTGACCGAGGACGAGTGGCTCGCCCTCATCGGGCAATGAGGGGGCCTGGTGGTTTGGCAAAGGGATGCCAGGGGTACCCACGACTTTCGGGAACCGCGATTGATCAAGAGATCAGGCACATAAGCGCTGTGGTCTTTGGTCTCCAGGAAGGCTCCGGATTTTGCCACTGCGACCCGGTGCCAGTGCTTGTGCTGCCGTATCCGGCAGAAAGGAGGAGGTGGTGGATCCGTCACCGACTACAGTCTGCGAGTTTGACAGTGCGGATGGGCAGGAACGGATCCGGATCGTGCGGCGGCAGGATGGCAATTTCGGGCTCGTTCACCAGAAGCGCTACCGAAATGTTTATGAGGGAGAAGTGATCGCGCAAGGGTGGGCTCTCTCCCGTCGGAGGCGGCCCTTTTTGAAACGCTCGAAATCGCACTGCGCGAAGCAAAATCACGCTATCGCTGGCTGGAGTGAGCATTCCGCAAACGAGGCCGATCCAAGGGGAGCCGTGTTTGAGAGACTGAGATGTGTGTGGCCGCTTGCAAACAACTGGAGGGCATAAAATGAGCGAAAGCAATTTTTGCATTGTGGCTTCGGCCCGCCTTGATGGAGGAGGCAAGGAAGGTTGCCGAGTCCGAAAGGATGACGCTTAATCGGTTCATCAATATGGCTGTCGCCGAAAAGATCTCGGTGATGCGGACCAGGCGCCTCTTTGCGGAACGCGCCGCGTGCGCCGATATGGCCGGGGCTGTCGGCGTCCTGGAGCGTGCCGGCAAGGGCAACCCTCCGATGGTCGGGGATGAACTTCCTGATTGACGAGCCGTGGTTCGCGAGTGGCGCGGTGTCGCTCTCTATTATACAAATAATTATATATCTATTCACAATTTCGTAATGCACCGCGTCACGTGAGGAATTCGGAAGCGGATCCCGTGACCTGAGAATTCCAGGAATTTCCACGGGATCGCGGCTGGCTGGCCGATCGCCGATCCGATTATTGCTGCCCTATCTCAAAGGAACACCCTGCGCATTCGTAATTTTACTCGCTGTTGTGATGGCTGTGATGTTGACTGGCGGCTGGGGTCAGGCTGCCGATCTCCTATCTCACCCTTACGCGCGTGGTGCCCGGTGCCGGCGGTGGAGGCGGAAATGTTCTCACTCCGAGCCGGGTGGTCGCAACCAGGGTGTTGCTGGAAATCTGGGTTGGTTGAGGCCGGGCCGTCCGGAGTTCGGGGAGGGGCGCAAACGCCATGGCTTCGCCAGTCCAGATTACACGAGTCTAGAGTTGCTATCGACCTGCCGGCAGTTCTCCCCGGATTCCTTATCTCTTCACAATTCACAATCTCGTAATGTGCTCGTCCGCAGAGGATTGCGGATTGCTGATGCAGAAAAGCCTGAATGACGGCTGACATTCTCAGCAGCATGGTGATCCTCGATCCGGCCGGTCCTGCTCTGGCGACCCTGCCGGGGCCGGGAGGGGCGGACCAGGCTTTTGCCTCGCTGCCGTTTGCCCGAGGCGATCTTGACACCCTGCCTGACCTGATTGCGGCGCTGAAGGGGGCGGAGATCCGGATCAGCGGGCCGCGCGCGATGGAGGGGCGCATCGTCAGTCTGCAGATCGAGACCGTGGCCGGGACCGGCATCGCGTCTGGGAGAAACGATTTGGCAGGCAGGAAAAGGACCCGTGTCTCGGTTCTTGCCAATGGGGCGATCGAGCAGTTCATCCTCGAGGAGGCGCAGGGCCTGCAGTTCAAAGATGCCCGTCTCGCCGAACAGGTCGAGGGCGCAATGAAGGCGCTGCGTGCAGCACAGGACCGTTCCGGGTGTGACATCACGATAAACCTCGCTCCTGGAGACAAGCGTGTTGTGCGCATAGGCTATGTTGCGGAAGCTCCGGTATGGACGGCGGCCTATCGCATGACGCTGCCGAAGACGGGCGAGGACAAGGCGCGACTCGAAGGGTGGGTGGTGCTGGAAAACATGACCGGCAATCCCTGGAAGGAGGTTGCCGTCACCCTGTCCTCGGCCTCGTCGGTGACCTTCCGCCAGGCGCTCTACAGTCCCTATTACGTCAAGCGCCCGGTGGATGTGCCACCGCCAGTCGCGCGGCACCGGCTCCGGTTGACAAGGGGGAGCAGTATCAGAAGGGCTACGAAGTCCCGTCGGGATTTTCGGTGATGGGGGATACAGCACGGGCGCAAGAGAGGGCAGAGGATGGAGCGTCCCAGCGTCGAAATTGTGGAGGTCGGAGAACTCAGCGACGTCCGCGTCCGTGCGCTGATGGTCGCTCCCGAGATCAGCGATGAGGTGAGGAACCGTCTGGCACCTGTGGCCGAGGCGGCCAGGGCCGGCGAGCAGGCCCAGACGGAAGTCAAACGCATGGAGCAACAGCGCCAGGGTATCACCAGCGATCAGGATCGGCTGCGCGAAAACCTCAAAGCGGCGCCTCCGGGCTCCGATCTTGCGCTCCACTATTCGCAGAAGATGCTGGCACAGGAGAAAGTCCTGGAGGAGACCGATGAGGCGCTGCGGCGGGCGCGCGGCCGGGTCGAGGCGGCGCAGAAACTGCTCATCGAGCGGGTGGGGGCTCTGTGAGCCGTCATGGCCCGGCCTGCGATCGATTGACGCGTGATGTGCGGGCAGAGGCCGGGGGGGAAGGTCCCCTGTCGATGACGGCAGGGTGGATGGCGTGGCCGGTGGGGATTCCCGGTCCGCAACCCTTGCCTTGGCGCTGTCTTCATCACCCGGAGAACGCACAATAGAGGTCACAACCGGCGAAATTCGTGCCGCGCACCGACAGGCTGGCGAGATCTGGCGGTGGCGGCGCTACCTTCGGTTCCATCCCTGTGCTGCAGGTCTTGCCGCGCGCAAATGCGAAGCTTACGCCCGGCCCTGGCGGATGCCGACCCGCAGTCAATCGTCAATCGGGATTTCCGGCGATTCGCTCCGGATCCACCTTGGCCATGGGGATGGCGCACTCCAGCGTGATCCGGGCCGCCAGCGTCGGATCGATGGCCCCCCTGCCTGCTTCAATCACATGGGAAAGCGCAAAGCCCAGAGCGATCGGCCACTGCGTGGGGGGCACTTCATGCGAATTGAGGACATCGAGGAATTTCGGCCACAGGATGCGAACGTAGTTAATAGGGAGACCGCCGGGAAGATGTTCGTCAGGAAGCCGTGGAACGCCGAAGTCCTCGCTGTCGGAACCGATGGTCTTGGCAACATGTCCAATGGTTTCCTGGATCATTTCGAACGGAATGTCGGCGTCGCAGTGCTGCGCCGCACCAAGAGCAAGTCGGAGAAATGAAAACTCACTCTTAAGCAGATAGAAGTTGGCGAGTTCGTTAAAATAGTAATTATGACCGTTGTTATGAGTGACAACGACCATCCGGGGTATCCCGGGTCCGGGGCCAGGGGGAGGCTCCATCACGGAAAGATCGCTCAGTGCCGCCAGAAGGCAGGAATATCCGCCGTTCGATGCGAGGATGGCGAGGAGGTCCTCCATGCGGACGCGGTTGTTCCTGGCGAGAATATTGCGGACCATGTCGAACAGGATGCGTCCGACGACGTGCGGACGTGCAAGAGCCTGTTCCGCCCCTTCAGGAAGCAGACGACCCGGCATCGGGCGATGGTCGGGAAGACGGTTGTCATTTCCGGCTGGAAACGGGTTGGGCTGTATCTGCGGTGCGGATGCGGCGCGGAGGCCAAAGATGGAAAATTTCATATTAAGATGCCCAGGGCTTTGCAAAACAACGACGGCAGAAATTGTTAGCGCAACTGCGCTCGGCGGTCAGCATTTCGTGAGGAACACGGTCTCGTTGCCGGGAAGTCGCTGACATGACCGCACGTCGGCTGAGCTTCGCGCAACCAGGTTACGATTGTCCTTGCAGGCAAGTGGCAATTTGGCTGCAACGCGCAAAGCGCGTTGCGCGTGCACGCCGGCGTGGGGGCCGCATGGCGCGTCTTGTGCACAGGGTGGTCGTGCCGACGGGGCGATCAGAGGGGACTTCAAGAAGGTCGAGGCGGCAGGGCGGGCGCGGTGTTGCGTTGGTGTCGTGGCCTCAGGCCATCAATTGCAGGCGGCAGCCGGGCTTTCAGGCTTTTATTGTGCAGGCGGAGCCTTCCCGGCGTGGCGTGCGATGCAAGACGCAAAACGCGTGCCGCGCGGCTGTGCGTGCAGTTAGATTAAAGCGGATGCCATACCGGAAAACGGTTCCTGGTCGGTCGTTTGCGCTGCCGGTTTTCTCGCAGATCGTGGAGGGTTGCCCGGTCCCGCCACGGCTGTGGCGAGGGACGGTTAACACTTATCGATGTGATCGATTCCATCGCCCCGGCGCGCTCCCCCCTCACAGGCTTTCCGGACCCAGGGCTTGCGGGGCGCGCGCAAGCCCTGGGGAAGGCAGCATGTTTTTGCAGCCGCCTCACGGGTTTCAAGGCGTGCCGCTACAGCGGCGCGGTGGCCTGTTCAAGCCAGGCCCGTGTGGTGTGATCAAGATAGGAGGCGAGTTCGTTTTCGATGCGGTGGTGATAGGCGTTGAGCCAGTCGATTTCTTCGCGGCCCAGCATGTCGACCACGATGAGCCGGCGGTCGATGGGGGCGAGGGTGAGGGGTTCAAAAGCGTTCATCGGCCGGGTGGGGTGTGCGATGAGGGCTTCGACCACGAGCTGGAGATTCTCGATTCGTATGCCGAAGCTGCCATTCTTGTAGTAGCCGGGCTCGTTCGACAGGACCATGCCGCGTCTGAGCGGCGTGGTGCCGAGCCGCGAGATCCGCGCCGGCCCCTCATGGACCGAGAGATAGCTGCCGACGCCGTGGCCGGTGCCGTGGTCATAGTCGAGACCGGCCTGCCACAGATATTGGCGCGCCAGGCTGTCGAGCTGGGCACCGGTGGTGCCGTCGGGAAAGATGGCGCGGGCGATGGCGATATGGCCGCGCAGCACGCGCGTGAAACGGTCACGCATTTCCTCCGAGGGTGTGCCGATGGCGATGGTGCGGGTGGCGTCGGTGGTGCCGTCCTCATATTGCCCACCGGAATCGACCAGCAGAAGATCACCGCTTTGGATGGTGCGGTTGCTCTTTCGTGTAACGCTGTAATGGACGATGGCGCTGTTTGGTCCGCTGCCAGCGATGGTCGGAAAGGACAGATCCTTGAGGGCGCTGTTGTCGCGCCGGAACGTTTCAAGCGTTTCCACCGCGTCGATTTCGCTCAGTTTGCCGGCTTGTGCCTCGCGGTCGATGAAGGCAAGGAAGCGGGCCAGCGCAATGCCGTCGCGCCGGTGTGCCGTTCTGGCGCCAGCGATCTCAGTCGGGTTCTTGACGGCCTTGAGCAGGGCGACGGGGTCATTGCAGTGGATTGGTCGTCCGCCGGAGGCGGTGATGAGCCGGCTTAAGGCATCGGCGGCGGTGGCACTGTCAAGGGCGATGTCGCCGCAACTGGCGGCGACGGCTGCCAGCATTGGCACCAGGGCCTCGGGCTCACGGATCTCGGCCGATTGTGCGAGATGATCGCGGGTCTCGGGGCAGAGCTTGCGGCTGTCGATGAATATCGTGGGCCGCTCGTGTTTGGGTATCAGCGCGTAGGACAGTGGCAGTGGGGTATGGGCGATGTCGCCGCCGCGGATGTTGAAGGTCCAGGCCACGGCGTGGCTGTCGGAAATCACCAGGGCATCCACCTTGAGAGGGTCGATCTGCTCGATGATCGCCTTGAGTTTGCCAGCCACGCTGGCACCAGCAAATTGCGGGTCATGGACGACAACTTTGGCGAGTGGCGGCGCGGGTCGCTCCAGCCACAGGGCGTCGATTGGATTGCTGTCGAGGGCAACCAGTTCGGCGCCCTTTTTGGCGCAGGCGGCAGCGAGTCGCCTGGCCGCGGCGGAGGTGGTGAGCCAGGGGTCGTAGCCCAGATGATCACCATAGCTGAGGTGATCGGTCAGCCAGGTTTCCGGTGGCGGGGTTACCAGGGGGCAGAGCGACCACAGCGCGCGATCAACCTGTTTCTCGGCCTGCAGGGTGTAGCGCCCGTCAACGAACAGAGCGGCTTCACGCGCGAGCACGATGGCAAGTCCGGCGGAACCGGTAAATCCGGTCAGCCATGCCAGCCGCTCCTCGCAGGGAGGGACATATTCGTTCTGGTGCTGGTCCGCGTGGGGAATCACGAATCCGGTGACTTCGCGCTCCCGGAGCGCCTGGCGCAAGGCGTCGAGGCGTGTGGAAAGCGCCACACCGGGGCGCGGATCGTCAAAGCTCTGAAATCGCGAATTGGACATAAAACCCTTCGAAACCAATGACATGGAGCTGTAAGCGGAAGTTTTTCCGATGTTTTGCTCAGATCGCAATCATCGCCTGCTGCCTTGTTGATGCCATTTTCCTCCACTTGAAGAGGGCGCACCCGAAGATTAAATTTCGGACATGAGGAAATGCCAGGAGTGATCCAACTCGACAGCGAGGGGTTACACCATGCCTGCTTTCATGTTTGAGAAGATATCCTCTCCGGTACGCTGCGGATCCGTGACGCCAGAGCTTGAGAAATCGCATGGTCTCTTCCGCCAGATCATCTCCTGTCTTGGTCTGATGCTGCTCCGCCTTCGCGTGCGTGACAGCGGCACCGCGCCGCGCGATGAAGCGCCAGCGAAATAGAGTTCGGTGCCCCCGAAATCCGGTTGTTCTGAAATCTGCAAACTGTCGCACCCGATCATCGCAAGCCTGGCGACAGATATGTTCGGAGACAGGCGCAAGCGGTTCGGTTGATGAAACTGGCCGCAGCATCATGCCCCCTGCTGTCTGAATTATTGCCCAGCAATCTCAAATTAGGTGTTATTTTTCTGCTCCGCAAGGACAGGCCTGACGATTCATTTTTTCGTCATGGATTTGTCACACTGTGTGCAGCAGCAGGCTGCTCCAGCCATTGATGGAGAGATGGCGTGCCGGCACCAGTCCGCGGAGGCGATAGGCGGCAATCACTGCGGCTGCCTGGGTGGTCAGGAGCCCTGAGAGGATCACGTCGGCCCTGGGTGCGAGATGGCGGCTCATTGGCTGTGCCAGACTGCGCAGAGGATTGGCGAGGATATTGGCCAGCACCAGGTTGAAGGGGCCTGTGTTGGCAAACTCGGGGGCGGCAAGGCCGGTGGCCTGGATGACCCTGACATGGCGCTGGACATGGTTGAGTCTGGTATTAGCCGCGGCGACGCGGGCGGCGAGGGGATCAATGTCGCTGGCCAGTACCGGATGGTGGAGGGCTTTCGCCGCTGCGATCGCCAGCACCCCGCTGCCGGTGCCGAGATCAAGCACAACCTGCGGTCGGCGCTGTTTGAGGACGTGATCGAGCAGGCAGAGGCAACCAAAGGTGGTGGCGTGATGGCCGGAGCCGAAGGCCAGTGCAGCCTCAATTTCGATGCCGAGCTTGTTGGCGGGAATGCGGGCGCGGTCATGGGCGCCATGGACGACGAAGCGACCGGCACTCACTGGTGCCAGTTCCTCCAGGCTGGCCTTGACCCAGTCTCTGGCCTCGACCTGATCGAAACTTATTTTATCGGCGACTTCCGTTCCCGCCACCGTGGCGACGAGTTGCCGGGTCAGGTCCGGGTCGGGGGCGGTGGCGCAATGGATGGCGATGTCCCAGCGTCCATCATCGCGCTCAAAAGCGGCGACGGCGCATTCCTCAAAGAACACCTCGCCAAGCACATCGGCGATGGATCTGGCCCGCATCTCCTCGCCGATGGCAAGATTGACCCGGTGGCTGTAGGAAGGGGACATGGAGATTCCGTTTTTTCGATATCAAGATATTGGATTGATTGACGAAAACAAGACCGCCGGGATTCCTTCCCGGCCCTTTTCGCAGGTCCTCCTGTCAGGCGTTTCTCAACAGGGGGCAGGAGGGGTTATCAGGCGATTTGTGCACAGGAACATACAGGGTTGATCCACCGGAACATCAGGTGATCAAAAGGGTGTTCTGCCCGCGTTGTCTACAATTTCCGCAAGCCGACGGGAGCCCTGGCGCGACGGATGTTGGTGCAGTCGGCGAATGTCCTGCCGCGCGCTGTTGTCGGATCTGTGGTCAATCGCTGTGGGTTGAGAAGGCGCGCTAGGGTTGTTCCATTGGAGCGCCCTGGCGTCTGGCGAAGTCCTCAAGGTCCTGATCAAGCCTGATCAGGCTGTCGCGGCCGAGGATGCCGTTTTCGAGGCTGTCCCAAAGGCTTGCCGGAAGATGGCGGGAGATGTCGTCGGCGCATGATGCTGCCGCCATGGCAATGGCTGCGACCGTGTCGACATCGCCTCCGAAGTTGACGCAGTCGACCAGAAGGTCGGCTGCGCACTGGTTTCGCACCAGTGCCGTGATTGCGGCGCGGACGCTGTCGCATCCTTTGGCGCCGACCGACCCCTTGTGCACCCGCGACCAGTTGTATCCGGCGACATGCCTATCGAGAAAGCGGGGGAGGTCGCCCCGTGACCCGAGGCGATACAGCAGATAGTGCACCATCAGCGCCGCCGTTTGGGCCGCGGCGATCCCGTCGGGCGTGTCATGGGTCACTGCCGCCTGCCTCGCGGCCACGGACTTCACTGCTTCCACGTTTCCGAGCAAGCCGCAGGCACCGGCGCGCATGGCGCCACCGCTCTTGTCGCTGTCGTTGCGGATGCGCGCGAGGAAGTCGTCGGCATCGGTGACCGTCAGCAGGAATTCATGGAACCGTCCCGCATAACCGTCCCGCGGATCGCGTTGGAATGCCGTCACGAAGCTTGCCGTGAAGTTGTGTGCGCTTGCTGCGGCACCGTGCTCGAGCAAGGTCTCCGCGACTGCGATGCTCATTTGCGTGTCGTCGCTGTAGCGCCCGCCGCCTGTGCTGTATTTGTGATGGGGGAAATAGCCGGCAAGGTTGTTGCGGGTCCGAATGATCTCCCGCGGCGCATATTCGAAGCAGACGCCGTAGGCGTCACCGATTGCGGTGAACGTCAGGAGCTGGATCTGCCTTGGCATTACGGCCTCCAAATATAAACGGGGCCGCAAGGCCCGGTAAAGCTCAGCGTTGCGCGCTGTGCCGTGATCCCGGTTTCACGGAATTCTCGCTGTTTAACACATCCTTTCTGAATCCTGCCGCCGTGGCCGTGAAAAATCACACCCGATGCGTGATGGCGCAAGCGGTGCCGGTCGCGAGCCCCGGCGTGTTGTTCGTCGAGCGCGTTGTTCGGTCACAGATACCATGGGGAATGAAGGCGAGCGGACCTCGGCTGAGCTGCGATCTCAGGATCCAGACGAGATCGACAGGCTCCGCATCGCTATGCGCCCGTGCCTTCGACACGATGGACGATGGCAGAAAAATCCCCCGCATCTGTGGGTAACTCTGTGAATATGCTGTGGACCGCTCTGTGAAAAGGCCGGTTGACGGGGGAGGCATAGTCGTGGTGGGGCGGTAAATGCCCAAGGTTGTCCACAGTGGCTGTGACGGGGTTATCCACTCTCCCTCCACAGACCTGTGTGCCCGCCTTGTCCAGGTTTGTGTCCACCCCCGTTCCATCTCGGAAGTGACTGACTTTGCCTCCTTTTTTGAGGTTGTCCGCCCCGGCCACTTTTCGCGATGGAGGTGATCGGCGGCAGACGGGCGCCCATCGCGGCTGGAGACGCAATTTTTCGCAGGATTTCGGGCCGGGTGCGCATCATCGCACGTTCGACTGTGGCGCAAGTTACCCGGTTTTGAACAGGGCTCTATGGTCGCGCAGGATGACGCGGGCGGCGTTGTGACCGGGCGCGCCGGTGACTCCGCCGCCGGGATGGGCACCGGAGCCGCAGTGGTAGAGGCCCTTGAGAGGCCCGCGGTAGTCGGCGTATCCGAGCATGGGGCGGGCAGAAAACAACTGGTTGAGGGTCAGGGCGCCGTGGAAAATATCGCCGCCGGTGAGCGCGAATTCGCGTTCGAGATCCAGCGGGGACAGGATCCTGCGGCCCAGTACGCTGGCAGCAAAACCTGGAGCGGAGCGGTCCACGGTTGCGATCATGAGGTCGGCGACCTCCTCGCGGGCCTCATCCCAGCTTCGCCCCGCCGGCAGATGTGGGGCGACATGCTGGCAGAACAGGCTTGCCACATGCTGTCCGGGAGGTGCCAGGCTGTCGTCGAGCGTCGAGGGGATCAGGAGTTCCACCACCGGTTCGCGGCTCCAGCCGAAACTCCTCGCATCATGGAAGGCGCGATCCATATAGGCGAGGCTGGGGGCGATGATGATGCCGGAAGAGAGATGGTCACCGGGACCGGGCAGCGCAGTGAAGGAGGGCAGCTCCGAGAGCGCCACATTGATGCGGAAGGTGCCGGAACCGTTGCGCCAGCGCCGGATGCGGCTGAGAAATTCGGCCGGAAGCGCCTCTGGTGCCAGGAGGCTTGTATAAAGCAGCGTCGGATTGATCCCGGAGACCACATAGTCGGCCTTGATGGTGGTGCCGTTGCGCAGGACCACACCGACGGCGCGGTTGCCGGCGACGATCACTTCACGCACCTCGGCGTCGGTGTCGATCGTGACGCCATGGCTTCCGGCGGCACGCGCCATGGCTTCGCTGATCGCTCCCATGCCGCCGATGGCATGACCCCAGACCCCCTTTTTGCCGTTCACCTCGCCAAAGGCGTGGTGCAGCATCACATAGGCCGAGCCGGCGGCGTAGGGGCTGGCATAATTGCCGACGATGGCATCAAAGCCGAACAGTGCCTTGACCAGATCGTTGTCAAAACGTTCGTCCAGCATTTCGCCCGCCGGGCGGGTGAAGAGGTCAAGCAGAGCCCGGCTCTGCTCCAGTGTCAGATGGCGCAGGATGTTGCCGGCCCCGAGCGCGTTGATGGCCTCGCGGATGGCACCAGAACCAAAGCCTGCAACCAGGTTGGGCGGGGCGCGCAGCACAAACTGGCGCACCACGTCGGCAATGGCCTCCAGCTCACGCGAGAAATCGTCAAATGCCTGGGCATCCTGGCGGTTCAATGCCGCAATCGAGGCCTGTGTCCGTCCTTCGCCGGTGAGCAGGAAGCTGCCGTCGGGGGAGGGAAGGAAATTCTGGGCGCGGCGCTCGACCACCCGGAGCCCGTGTTCGGCAAGCCGGAGATCGCCGATCACCCTGGGATTGAGCAGGCTCACGGTATAGGCGGCGGCCGAGTTGCGGAAGCCGGGGTGGAATTCCTCGGTTACCGCCGCCCCGCCCACGACCTTGCGGCGTTCGACGATCCGGACCCGCAGCCCGGCCATGGCGAGATAGGCAGCGCAGGTGAGGCCGTTATGGCCGGCACCAATGATGACGACGTCGGTTTCGCTCATGATGGGTCCTTTAAATGATCGCCGGTCAGGGCCACCATCCCGTGAAAAACAGCGTGGCATATCAGATATTAAGGAGTGGCTATCGGGGTATCGGCGCGATCACGGCATTCTGATCGAGTCGGCAAGGCCCTGGATTGGACATCTGAAACTGCGGCGGCTAATCAAGGCGGATCGGGCGGCGACACGCAATGAGCGGGCTCAAGTTCTGTGCTTTGAATCCAGATCGGAGGTTTCATGACGATTTCGAGAGGGTTCCTGACGATCGCAAGCGTGCTTTTCATCACGGCCATGATGTGGAACTCCAGCGCCGTGGCGGAGGAGCCGGCGAAGGCCGCAAACTGCGCCCGCAAGGGCATCGAGGTCACCTGCGATGACGGCCGGCACGGCATATTCAACGGGGACGCCATCGTCTGGCCGGATGGTACAAAGTCGAGTTCCACGCCCCTGCGCTCAGTCCGGATCGGCAGGAATGTCCATATCGGCCAGGGCGTGGTTGCGGAAGGCAAGCCGCTTGATGATCCAAATGCGCCAGCCAAGCGGAGCTGCGCAATCCTCGATGCCGTTTCCTACTGCTACTAGCGAAAGCGCAGGGGCGCTCGCGCCCGGTGTTTGTGCGGGGCCACGCTGCCAGGCTCCGGAGCGGGCGCAGGTGTGTGCCGCTCCGGGTCGCCCTCTGGCACCCGGTCGGACCAGAGGAGCTGGCGCTGATGGAGCAGGCCGGAATGCCCGCATTTCCCCAGCGCCTGCTGGTGCTTACCGAGGAATAGGCCGTGAAGATCGCGCGCGATTGGAATGTTCCGCCAGTGGAGCGGGATTCGTGAAGCGGAAGGTCGGATCCGGCGCAGCTTCATCGACAACCACGCCGTGCAGGAAGGGGCGGCAGAGCGCATCCGAAGTACTGGATTCCTGCCTGCCATCGCGAAGCCTTTAATTTAATCTCAAGTTTTCGCGAAAGGCGGGCTCATTACGTTGATACTACTACACTTTCTTTTTCAACTAATTATCATTGCTGGACAACATCTTAGTCATGCTGAGGCTTCTCCATCGTTACTCAGGAATG
>WQYW01000107.1 GCA_009781045.1 Alphaproteobacteria bacterium | reverse complement strand
TGCTCCCTTGGGTTTGGATCTCCAACCACCTCAGCGCGCCCCCAGCTGGTCTTGCGCTGTTCGTCGCTTAACAGAGCATCAATATACTTCCCGGCTGTGACAGCAACACTGTCTCTCTGGAATGCCCAACGCATTCGCTGCTTCACAGCAGCGCACTCTTTCGTCCATAGCGCGGCTGTCTCTTCAACAGGCGCGCCGCCAATCATCAGATCGCGAATCATGGTTGCCAAGTGATTCAGAGTTTCGCGTAAGGCACAAGTGAAAAGTGAGCAATTCAACTAAGTACTTAAATTGATTCAGGAATTTACCAAAGAGTCGGCCGCCAAATAGGCGACTGTAGTGGTAGGAAACGGGTTCCCGTTTGCGATGAATTTGCCTCCCGCACAAGCGACCGGTGGACGACCGCGGTTTCACCGCCTTGGAGCGCAGTCGTTTGCCGAATTTCGACTGTGCCAGCATTGGGATGGCGCGAACTCAGGAGATTGATCACGCCATCAGTGACGCCGCCACCACCATGCTGACCCGCCAGACCGACCTGCAGCGGGCGCTGGAGGGTTCGACGCCACCACGGACGAAGCACACTGGCGGGGAAGCTGCGCATCGGCATCCACCGAGATGTCGAGGTGACAGAGGCAGGCACGACACCAGGACCGATCGTCAGCCAGGTTTTCTGTTCGGCCCTTCCCGTGGAGCCTTGGCGCGTGGCACCGCAGTATTGGGCGGCCTTCGCGCAATTCGTGCTCCATGCGGCCTATGAAGCAACAATGCTGGAGGCCGTGCTCAGTGCCCGGCGCAGCGGCTCTGACATCGTTCTGCTGACGCTGCTGGGCGGCGGTGCATTCTGCAATGACCCGGAATGGATCCACACGGCGATCCGGCGGGCGATGATGAAGGTAAGAGGTTTTGAACTCGACGTGCGGCTGGTGAGCTATGGGCCACCGTCAGCTCAGACACGGCGGCTGGTCGGGGAACTGTCAACGCGGCAATGACCCCGCGCCTCGTTTCCTGCTTTCTGTGGCTGCTCTGATCGCTTTTTTCCGTCATCGCACAAGGGCGTCGGGGGTCAGGAGCGGGTGAATCGGTGGTATTCTCGTAGCAGTTGTGCTTCGTTCCCGAGACGGCGCGGTAACGGCACGCCCGCCGCCGGGCAACAGGTGGTGTCAAAACCGATGCCGCCACGCAAGGTCTGGAAGCATTTCACGACTGTGGATTGGGCGTGGCGATCGGTTCGACTTCAGCGTGGAGCTGGGGCACTGTGGTGCCGGGATCACAGATGGGGGGGGGCAATGAACTGGTTCACACGCATCACCGGGTTCGCTGAAACCGACTATGCCGAAACCCGGTCGAAGCTGGAGGTTCAGGGCACCACACTGCGCTCCCGGGTCAACGGGCGCGCTTACGCTATCGGCACCTTCGAGATGGCCTCGCTTGCCGACCTGCGCGCCCGGGTAGCCGAGGGCATTGGCGCCAAAGGCAGAACACGTGTTGCGATCCTCCAGGGTGACGTGCGCCGGATGCACCAGTTGCCGGAATATGCGGGAGCGCTTTTCCAGGTCGCCAGCCAGTTCAATGCCCTCGAAATGGCCAGCCCGAGCCTGACACCAGAGGACGGCGTGACGCGTTACCAGGGCGACCCCACGCAAGGTCCGGCTTGCGCCATCGCGGCAGGCGCGGCAACGATCTGGCGCAACTATTTCGCGCCGGTGGGGGGGCAGATCGGGCAGACCGCGGCTCGCCAGCTTGATGGGCTGGCCGACCTTGGCGCGGAATTGAGCGAGCGGTTTGATCGCCCCGTAAGCGACCTCTGGAACTGGTGGAACGGCTATGCACTGTGCTCGCTTGAGGGACTCAATTTAATCGAGGAGTATCTTCGCATTATCGGACGCGAAGGGGCCGATGCCCTGGCGGGGAAGCTCCGCATCGGCATCCACCGCTATGTCGAGGTGACGGACGCGGCCACGCCAGGGCCTCTGGTCAGTCAGGCTTTCTGTTCGGCCCTTCCGGTTGCCTATGGGCGTGTGGCACCGCAGCATTGGGCGGCTTTTGCGCAACTGGTGCTTGATGCGGCTTATGAGGCAACCCTGCTGGAGGCTGTTCTCAATGTCCGGCGCGGCGCCTCCGACATCGTTTTGCTGACTCTGCTGGGCGGCGGCGCATTCGGCAATGACCCGGAATGGATCCACACGGCGATCCAGCGGGCGATGACGAAGGTGCAGGGTTTTGACCTCGACGTGCGGCTGGTGAGCTATGGGCAGCCGTCGGCCAGGGTACGGAAACTGGTCGCAGGACTGTCGGCAGCCCAGCGCTGATGTTGCGCCTCGTTTCCTGCGGTTCTGCGAAATCATGTTCATTTGTTCGGTAGTCGCACAACCAACTTCTTGGGTGAGGGGGAGTAATCTGCGCTGATTTCTTGCCGCAATCAGGCCTCGTTTTGGCGCTCTGATGGCTGATGGAGTGCTCCATCCGGCGGCAGGTGTGTGCCGAATCTGCTGCCACGCAAGTCGACACACCGTTCGGCGAAGTTGTCAAGGCTGCTAACGGAAGTGCGCTGGACACAGAGCAAGGATCATCTGCAGCCAGCCTGCGGCAGGAAATGGCATCGAATATTCCAAATTCCTCGGGGTGTGTGGAAAAGCGCCCGGCCCTGAGGTCGGGCGCCGCCAGACGGGTCACACAATGGATCCGCGATCAGTATCGCGCCACAACCGGGCCACCGAACCGATAGTTGAGACGTATCAACCCGATATCGATATCCTGGCTTACGCGACCGGCACCGGGGAATGTCATATAGTTGACAACGCTGACGTCAACGCTTCTTCGGGACAGGAAGATGTGATCATACTCGATGCCAATCGACCAGTTTGCATTCAAGCCATACTCAAGGCCTGCCCCGATTGTGCCACCCCAACGGGTGTCATCTGCCGTTGCGACCACGGTCCCCACGGGCGAGACAGAGAAAGGGACCGTGATGCCGTATGCCGCTGCAACTGCGGCTGCCATCGGCGCGTTCGGTCCGGCAGAAATATCGAAGCCGTTGTTTACGGCAGCCAGGCCGCCCTTGACATAGACAAGGGTGTTGCCCGAGGCGTGACCAATCTGGCCGGTGAAAAGTCCGAACGCCGCAGTCTTCGAACCGATGGTTCCAATGTCTGCCAGAGGTGTGCCCGTCCCCGGGTCATGCCGGGCCCTGAAATTGGCCCAGTTGCCCTGGCCTTCGACACCGAAAACCCAGGCACCGAGCTGCCAGCGATAGCCGATCTGGCCACCGATCGTGCCGCCGGTGGCGTTGTGGCATCCGAGGTCGATGTCTGCCGCACCAAGCGGCACGCCGGTGAGTGCGCTAGCCATCGCAGCGGTTTCATCACTCGGCGAAAAACAGTTGTGTGAAGAGCCTCCGCCGCCATTCAACCCGACATAAAGGCCGCTCCAGCCATAGGCCGTCGAGATCTCGATCGGCGGAGCCTTGCTGTAGGTCTCCGCCTCCATGTCGGCTGCCATCGCCGGAGCAAAAGCACCTGCCGCGAACAGATTCGCGGCAGCCATCAACTGGATCCTTCTGACATTCATTCTCGTCCCCCTTCACTCACTATCCATAATGACCGGGCTGGTCATTTTCCCCTGGATAGAATCTCTGTTTTCAACTCCCCGGGACATCACGAGGATCAAGGATGATCCCGTATCCCCTGCACGCAATCTGGAGGCGGCCTTGCGCGGGATCACAGCGATCAGCACGCGTCGCGCGACTGCGGCACCGGGACCTCTTGCGGTATTGGATTGGATCAGGTTGCGGTTGCGGCATCATCCTGCCGCAGAACGGATTGCCACGTTGATCAAAACGCTGTTCAAAAGCAGCTGCGCAGCGCGCCGGCGCAATAGGGAGGATGCCCTTTCCGCCACTGATTGCCTCAATGTTCGAGATGTGAGGAAGCACGATGTGTGTATTCCTGGTACGACGGCGATTGTGCGCTGCGCGAAAGGCGCAGGACGGCTCGTGCGGCGAAAAGTGTCCAGACACTTTAACGACGCCTGCGCATTGCTTTCGAGAATTTGCTCTGGTCTAAGGTCTAAGGCCCCCGCCTCGAAACTCCGTGGGGGCTTAACACAACCTGGAGGTATTCGGTTAGGGATTCGGTTGCCATCTTTCCAAATCAATTACCTTGGTAACTAAATTCTGAACGTAGTCTGTTGGTCGTTAAGTCTTTTCCATGAGGCAAGAGTTGCGGGTGGCGTTCGGGTTCGGGAGCTTGTCGCGGTTCGCTCTTCAACGCGGATGGAGGCCGTAGCGAAGAAATGAAGCGCCAAAAGGAAAGAGCGTCGGTGTGACGCGGCACCTGCCGGTTCTCCCTGTCCGGATTGGCACCTGGGCGTGTCAGGCGGTGTAGAACGTCGTTGAAAGTTGAAACAAGCGGAGACGCACGGCACCGCGACGGTCGCTGAAATCACCGGGACGCCGCTGCCGGTTGCGAGGTGTACCGCGCGATGTCGTGAGGCCGGGTCGCGCGGATTGCGCGGGGGCTGATGCGTGTCCCTCGACAACAGGACGGGTTGGGCATTGGCAGGCGTTTTGAGCACCTCCTGGGTGGAGATCTCCGTTACTGCCGCGCAATCCCAAATGTCCCGGTTTGCCGAACTGCGGTTTCCCATTCTCCGCTCCGCGAGCGAGTGTTGAGCGCCTTTCGCCTCGCCGGTTGGCGAATCCGCAACTCATGTCTCATGTTCGGACTGCGCGCGCGGGCGGAATCGGCAGAGCGCAGGCGGGCCGGAGAGCAGAGATCGGGAATTCGACTGGCCTGGACAGTCGGGCAGGGCAGCTTCGCCACGCCGGAAAAAGGGGTCTTGATTGCGTGGACGGGAAAATGTTGTGCGGGCTACGTGCTCGGTTGAGGGAAATTGCACGTGGCAAAGGGAACCGCGCGTTCTTTGTTTCTGCAAAGGATATAGAGTTCGAGGGCGTTGTCGATCTGGAGATTTCTCAGAAAATCAACCAGATCGTCCTTTGTTTCAATACGATCGAGATCGGTGTATTCATTGCCGTACCACAGCACCATCATTTCAGATGCTTCATAAAGCTGCACCAGAGACTGCCGGATGAAATCTTCATGTCTGCTCGGAGCAGCGGTGGCTTCGTCGATTTTTCTGATGACCCAGACGTCCTTCATGTCGTGTCGGTCAAAACAGCAATCTGCGACGGCAACGAACAGGTCGCTATTTTTGATATCCGTTGTCCAGCATTCGCCATGCGCGCTCAGGAGCCGCTGCTCCCGGCTCCTTAGATCGATGGGCGACAGGCAGAGCATGAATTGGGTCATCTGCGCCGATGCTTTCTGCCAGGTGCGGGTTGATTCGAGATTGAAGAGGACGGTACTTTTCCCCGCAGCTCAGGGACGTCGGGCAGATAATTTGAGCCTTCGGATCCGAGATAGTCAAACATGGCCTGGGCCGGCGGCAGCATGATCTTGTCGGCGCGACGGATGACAAACCACTGGCGGATGACCGGAAGCCCTGCGACATCAAGAACAACGAGGCGACCTTCGGCCAGTTCATGGGCGACCGTGTGGGCAGAGAGGAAGGCGATGCCGAGGCCGGCAATGACGGCCTGCTTGATGGTCTCGATGCTGCTGGTCTCCATGCCGATGGTGGGCTCGAGATTGGAGTTCTGGAACATCGTCTCCATCATCGACCGGGTCCCGGAGCCGGCCTGGCCGGTAATGACGGTCTCGCGGACGAGGTCGGCAACGCTGATTGCGGGCACGTTCTCCAGTGTGTGGCCCTTGGGTGCGACGATGATGTGGGGGTTGTTGCCGAGCTGGCGGACCTCGACCTCGAGATCGGCCGGCGGGCGCCCCATCACCGCGAAGTCGAGATCATAGCCACGCATCATTTCGTGGATCTCACGCCGATTGGCGATGGTCAGTTTGATCCGGATGCCGGGAAAGCGCCGGGAGAAGGCGGCGATGGCATGGGGCATGAAATATTTGGCGGTTGAGGCGGCAACGAGATGGACCGTGCCGCCGTTTCGCCCCGCCATGAGGTCCAGTGCCCCCTGGCAGTCGGCAATCGCCACCTCAATGCGCTCGGCCAGCGCCAGCACTTCCCGGCCGGCCGCAGTCAGGGCCATGCCTTCCCCGGTGCGCTGCAGCAGGGGAAGGCCCGCCAGATCCTGCAATTGCCGCAGTTGCTGGGTTACCGCAGGCTGGGTCAGACCGAGATGGGTTGATGCCGCGGTTACCGTGCCTTTGGCGGACAGGGCCGCCAATGCGCGCAGCTGCCGGATGGTTAAGTGCCGGAGCCGGTTAGCTATCTTTTGATTATAAGAATTATCTTGGCGGGCCATTATAATTAGAAATTTCCCTTATGTTGCGACCTCTGTCAACCTCTTTTCACCGGGGTTGGCCACTCGAACCAATCGAGGAAAGAGAAGGGCACCGACCCCAGGGAGGCGCATATGGTTGGGCAGGTCACACTGCAGGAGCATCTCAAACGCTATTCAGCGATGGGCTCGGACACGCTTTCTGCCGCAGTGAAGGCGACGCTCGCGATTGCCGGCGCGGCCATCGAGATTGCCGATCTGGTCAATGCCGGAGCGGTCGGCAGCGCCGGCGGCACCAGTGACCGCAACAGTGACGGTGATCTCCAGCACGAACTCGACGTCAAGGCCGACGACATCCTGCGTCGCTGTCTGCTCGCGGTGCCGGTTGCCGCCATGGCCTCCGAAGAGGCCAACGAGATCGAAATCGCCGAGGGCAAAATCTGCGTCGCGTTTGATCCGCTCGACGGCTCCTCCAACATCCATACCAATCTCACCATCGGCACGATTTTCTCCATCCTGCCGGCCACCGAGGATCTGAACCAGGCCTTCTTTCAGCGCGGCAGCGCGCAGATTGCGGCCGGTTTCGTCACCTATGGCCCCCAGACCTCGCTGGTGCTCACTTTGGGTGACGGCGTTGATGTCTTCACCCTGGATCGTGTCACCGACCAGTTCCGCATGGTGCGCAGCAATGTCCGCATTCCGGAGCGGGGCTCGGAGTTTTCGATCAATATGTCGAATCGGCGCCACTGGGAGCCGCCGGTGCGCCTCTATATCGATGAGTGCCTGGCCGGTATCGACGGTGCCGCCAACCGCGATTTCAACATGCGCTGGGTGGGTTCCCTGGTGGCCGAGGCCTTCCGCATTCTCACCCGCGGCGGGGTCTTTCTCTATCCCTCCGATACCCGGCCGACCTACGGCGAAGGGCGTCTGCGTCTGGTCTATGAAGCCCACCCCATTGCCCTCATCATCGAGCAGGCGGGGGGTGCGGCGACCACCGGGCACGAGCGCATCCTCGACCTCAGTGCGCGCAACCTGCACCAGCGCGTTCCTCTCATCATGGGTTCGCGCCACGAGGTCGATCGCCTCGACGAACTGCATCGCGATCCGAAGCTGATGGCCAGCGTTTCCGCGCCGCTGTTTTCCCGCCGCGGCTTCTTCCGTCAATGAAAAGAGGCACCAATGTCCAGACGACACCCGATCATCTCCATTACTGGCTCATCCGGTGCGGGCACCAGCTCCGTCAAGAAGACGTTCGAACAGATCTTCTTCCGGGAAGGCGTGCGTGCGGTCTATATCGAGGGCGACGCCTTCCATCGCTATGATCGCGCCGAAATGCGGGAGCAGATGGCGCGCGAAGCCCAGCTCGGCAACCGCCATTTCAGCCATTTCAGCCCGGACACCAATCTGTTCGACGAACTGGAGCAGGCGTTCCGTGACTATGCCGAGAGCGGCTCGGCGATGACACGGCACTATATCCACAATGACGCCGAGGCAGCGCTGCATGGCTGTCCTCCGGGCACATTCACTCCCTGGGCACCTCTGCCGGAAAATTCCGACATCCTGTTCTATGAAGGCCTGCATGGCGCCGTGGTCACCGACAAGGTCAATGTCGCCCGCCATGCTGACCTCAAGATCGGCGTGGTGCCGGTGATCAATCTGGAGTGGATCCAGAAACTGCACCGCGATCGCAGCGACCGCGGTTACTCGACGGAGGCGGTGACCGACACCATCCTGCGGCGGATGCCCGACTACGTCAACTATATCTGCCCGCAATTTGCCGAAACCGACATCAACTTCCAGCGCGTGCCGACCGTCGATACCTCCAATCCCTTCATCGCGCGCTGGATCCCGACCCCTGACGAATCCATGGTGGTGATCCGCTTTCGCAATCCGCGCGGCATCGATTTCTCCTATCTGTTGTCGATGCTGCCGCAAAGTTTCATGTCGCGTGCGAATTCAATCGTCTGTCCGGGCAACAAGCTCGATCTCGCGATGCAGCTCATCCTGACGCCACTGATCATGCAATTGATTGAACGCAAGCGGAGCCTCAAGTGAGGACCAGGAATGAGGGGAGGAACATCCAATGAATAAACCGGTTTCCGCCGAACCAGGCCTCGGTCCGGTTGCCAACACCGATCTCGTCAACGCAGTGCGCTTTCTCGCGGTGGATGCCATCGAGAAAGCCCAGTCTGGTCATCCCGGCCTGCCCATGGGGATGGCCGATGTGGCCACGGTCCTGTTCTCCCGCTTCCTTAAATTCGACCCCGCCGATCCGAAATGGCCAGACCGCGACCGCTTCGTGCTCTCGGCGGGCCACGGCTCGATGCTGCTTTATGCGCTGCTCCATCTCACCGGCTACGATGTCAGCCTCGATGACCTAAAGGCGTTCCGCCAATGGGGGTCAAAAACCCCGGGCCATCCGGAATATGGCCACACCCCAGGGGTCGAAACCACCACCGGTCCCCTGGGGCAGGGCATCGCCACTGCGGTCGGCATGGCGCTGGCCGAACGCATGGCCAATGCGCGGCTCGGCGACCATATCGTCGACCATTTCACCTATGTGATCGCCGGCGACGGCTGCCTGATGGAGGGCCTGAGCCAGGAAGCGATATCGCTTGCCGGGCATCTCAAGCTCAACCGCCTGATCGTGCTGTTCGACGACAACTCCATCTCGATCGATGGGCCGACCTCGCTGTCCACCTCCGATGACCAGCTCGCCCGTTTTGCCGCCTCCGGCTGGTCGGTGCGCCGGGTCGATGGTCATGATCGCGGCGCAGTGGCGTTGGCCATCGCCGAAGAGCGCAAGAGCGCAAAGCCCTCTCTGATCGCCTGCCGCACCATCATCGGCTACGGCGCGCCGGGCCGTGAGGGCACCGAGAAAGCCCATGGTGCACCGCTTGGCAGCGACCTGGTCGCGGCGGCACGCAAACGTCTTTGCTGGGAGCACAAGCCTTTCGTTATCCCTGGCGCCATCCTTGATGCCTGGCGGGCGTTTGGACGGCGTGGCCAGGCGGACCGTCTGGCCTGGGCGGAGCGCTGTCAGCGCGCCCATGTCACGGTGGAAGAGACGCCGGCCGGCATTCTCGACAAGGCCGCGACGGCCGCGGTGGCGCAACTGCGCCAGCGCCTGATCGACCGCGCCCAGCCGCTTGCCACAAGGCAGGCCTCGCATCTCCTGCTCGACACCATCGCCACGGTCGTTCCGGGACTGATCGGAGGCTCGGCCGATCTCACCCATTCCAATCTCACCCAGAGCAAGAGCCAGACCCCGGTCAAACCCGGTGCGTTTGGGGGCGACTATCTTCACTACGGCATCCGCGAACACGGCATGGCAGCGGCAATGAACGGAATTGCCCTCCATGGCGGATTCATCCCCTATGGCGGCGGATTTCTGGTTTTCTCCGACTATTGCCGTCCCGCGATCCGGCTTGCCGCTCTGATGGGCATCCGTGTCATCCATGTCATGACCCATGATTCGATCGGGCTCGGGGAGGACGGTCCGACCCACCAGCCGGTCGAACATCTCGCCGCCTTGCGGGTGATCCCCAACCTCCTGGTGTTTCGCCCCGCCGACATGGTCGAGACCTTCGAGGCCTGGGATTGCGCACTGCGCACCACCACGCGCCCCTCGGTGTTGTGCCTGTCGCGACAGGCACTGCCCATTTTCCGGAAAGATGCAAACGGCGACAACCAGGTGGCGCGCGGAGCCTATGTGGTGAGCACGCCACCGGAGCGCGATGTCACCCTGATCGCGACCGGCTCGGAAGTGGCGATCGCGCTGGCCGCTGCCGACCTGCTCAAGAATGAGGGCATTCACGCCGCCGTGGTCTCCGCACCCTGCTTTGATCTGTTCGAGGAGCAGGACGAAGACTATCGCGATCACGTGCTCGGAGCGGTGCCGCGCGTCGGGGTGGAGGCTGCGGTGGCCGGCACCTGGGCACGATGGCTGGGCGCGGACGGCGAGTTCGTCGGCATGCCCGGCTTCGGGGCTTCCGCTCCAGCCGAAGTGCTCTACCGCAAGTTCGAAATCACCGCGGAATCGGTCGCTGCCGCGGCCCGCCGTGCTCTGGCCCGCCGGAGCGCTGCAAAATAGCGCCGATCCCGGCGATCGCGCTGCCGGGAAGAGTATTCGCAAGGCTTTAACCTGATCAGTTGCAGGAAAGACAGTTGGTGAAGGAGAGACAGATATGAACACGAAATCGGAGACCGTACAGGGCAAGGAGCGCTATCGTTCCGGCGTCATGGAATATAAGCGCATGGGCTATTGGGAGCCTGATTATGTGCCCAAAGATACCGACATCATCGCGCTGTTTCGTGTCACCCCCCAGGACGGTGTTGATCCGATCGAGGCTGCCGCCGCAGTGGCCGGTGAATCGTCAACCGCGACCTGGACCGTGGTCTGGACCGACCGCCTGACCGCAGCTGAAAAATACCGCGCCAAATGCTACCGCGTCGACCCGGTTCCCGCTACGCCCGGCCAGTATTTTGCCTATATCGCCTACGACCTCGACCTCTTCGAGCCCGGATCGATTTCGAACCTCTCGGCCTCGATCATCGGCAACGTCTTCGGCTTCAAGCCCTTGAAGGCGCTGCGGCTGGAGGACATGCGGCTGCCGGTGGCCTATGTGAAGACCTTCCCGGGACCCGCCACCGGGATCGTAGTCGAGCGCGAGCGGCTCGACAAGTTCGGCCGGCCGCTGCTTGGTGCCACCGTCAAGCCCAAGCTCGGCCTCTCGGGACGCAACTATGGTCGCGTGGTTTATGAGGCGCTCAAGGGCGGTCTCGATTTCACCAAGGATGACGAGAACATCAATTCGCAGCCCTTCATGCACTGGCGTGACCGCTTCCTGTACTGCATGGAAGGCGTCAACCGCGCCCAGGCTGCGTCCGGTGAGATCAAGGGCAGCTATCTCAACGTCACCGCCGCCACCATGGAAGACATGTATGAGCGCGCTGAGTTCGCACGTGATCTCGGTTCGGTGGTGATCATGATCGATCTCGTGATCGGTTACACCGCGATCCAGTCGATGGCGAACTGGGCCCGCCGCAATGACATGATCCTGCATCTGCATCGCGCCGGTCACTCGACCTACACACGGCAGAAGTCGCACGGCATGTCTTTCCGCGTCATCACCAAATGGATGCGTCTTGCCGGTGTCGATCACATCCATGCCGGCACCGTGGTCGGCAAGCTCGAAGGAGACCCCTTCACCACGCGCGGCTATTATGATATCTGCCGTGATGACTTCAACCCGGTGAAGCTCGAGAACGGCATCTTCTTCGACCAGCACTGGGCCAGCCTCAACAAGCTGATGCCGGTGGCATCGGGCGGCATTCACGCCGGCCAGATGCACACGCTGCTCGACCTCCTCGGTGAGGATGTCGTGTTCCAGTTCGGCGGCGGCACTATCGGTCATCCCATGGGAATTCAGGCCGGCGCAACCGCCAACCGGGTGGCGCTGGAAGCCATGATCTTCGCCCGCAACCAGGGTGCGGACATCGTGCATGAGGGCCCGGAGATCCTGGCCAAAGCGGCGGCGAGCTGCGCTCCGCTGAAGGCGGCGCTCGACACCTGGAAAGACGTCACCTTCAACTATCAATCCACCGACACCCCCGATTTCGTTCCGACCCCGCTCGGCGCAGTTTAAGGAGAGACGTAAGATGAGACTGACACAGGGTTGCTTTTCCTTCCTGCCCGATCTCACCGACGAGCAGATTTCCACCCAGGTGCAGTATTGCATCAAAAACGGCTGGGCGGTGAATATCGAATATACCGATGACCCGCATCCCCGGAACACCTATTGGGAAATGTGGGGCCAGCCGATGTTTGACCTCGCGGACGCGGCGGGCGTGATGATGGAACTCGCGGCGTGCCGCAAGGCCCATGGTGACGGCTATATCCGCATCTCGGGCTTCGACTCCAGCCCCGGCTGGGAGTCGGTGCGCATGTCCTTCCTGGTCAACCGGCCGCAGCACGAGCCTGAATTTGAACTGCTGCGTCAGGAAATGCCAGGCCGTTCCATGCGCTATGCCACGGTGCGCCGGGCCACACCTTCGTCGTAAAGCTGGATCGTTTCCTGAAAAAAAGGGACGGGACAGCAGGAGTTCCTTCTGCCCCGTCCACCACCCATGGATCCGGCCCTGGGTGCCATTTCCGGGTGCCACGCCAGATCCCAGGAGTTCGAGAGATAAAGATGTCTGAATCGCCGGCCGTCCCCGCCCAGAATGTTCCCGCAGCAGAAGTTCCTCCTCCTTTCTTCGACCTGCGGAAAGAGGCGGAGGCGGCCGGTGTTACCGATACCCTGCGCAGGCTCGACGAGGAGCTGATCGGACTTGCCCCGGTCAAGAGCCGGGTGCGCCAGATTGCTTCGCTGCTTCTGATCGAACGCATGAGAGAGCGGGCAGGGCTCACCACCTCAGCCCCCACTTTGCATATGTCCTTCACCGGCAATCCCGGAACCGGAAAGACCACGGTGGCACTGCGGATGGCGCAGATCCTGCATGGTCTCGGCTTTGTACGCCGCGGCCAGGTGATTTCCGTCACCCGCGATGATCTGGTCGGCCAATATATCGGTCATACCGCGCCGAAAACCAAGGAGATCCTTAAACGGGCCATGGGGGGGGTGCTCTTCATCGACGAGGCCTATTACCTCTACCGGCCCGACAATGAGCGCGACTATGGTCAGGAGGCGATCGAAATCCTGCTGCAGGTGATGGAAAACCAGCGCCAGGACCTGGTCGTCATTCTTGCCGGCTATGGCGAACGGATGACGAGCTTCTTTGCCAGCAATCCCGGCTTCCGTTCGCGCATCGCCCATCACGTCGAATTCCCCGACTATTCGGAAGCCGAGCTGCTCGAAATCGCCGAACGCATGCTCACCGAACGCGGTTACCGCTTCGACGGGCCGGCGCGCGAAGCCTTCATCCGCTATATCACGGCGCGCCGCACCCAGCCCTTCTTTTCCAATGCGCGCTCGATCCGCAATGCGCTCGACCGCATAAGGCTGCGGCAGGCCGATCGCCTGGTGTCCCGTGCCGACGGCATGCTGGATGTCGCCGCCCTTGAAACCATCGATGCTGCAGACGTACTGGCAAGCCGGGTTTTCCAGCTTTCCGATGAGGAATTGAAAAAGTGAGTGAGCCCGGATCAGGGAAAGCGTGACGCCAACAGAGCGCTTACGTTGACAGTGCGTTGGGGCGTCAAGACCAGGACTTCAGCGCCGACACGCAGTGCACCAATACCGCGGCCGTTTGTGCGACGCCTCCGGCCATCGGATCCCGTTTTGCCAAGACCACTGGCGAGTCCGGAGGGCGCAGTCGCGCCTTGAGCGAGCGGATTGATTGGCTCTGAGGTCTCGCACTTGAGGCGGACAATCAGGGCCGCAATGCGGCTCTCTTCGCGGTGCCCGCAACCGGCCGACCCGCATGTGCCTGGCAAATCTTTCGAGGCTCGGAACGGCGGGAGATCGCCCGGCCACCGGGAGAGCCCGAAAGCGGAAGGCCCCCTCGGCATCGGGGTGAGCCATTTTTCGGAATGGCCGTGGAGTGGCTGTCAGTCCGCGAGGTCTTGGATTGCCGAGGTCTTGGATTACGATGAAGAGCGGGTCCGGAGCTTGTGTTTTGCGGCCCAAATAGCGTCGGACTGGCCGACCCTGTCCAGCATTGTTGCGGTGCTTTGAGCATGGTCTTCGGTCTCGCGATTTTGGCCGTGGTGGCGATGGTGGGAAAATCGGGACGCGGTATGCGCAAAGGAACGGAGAGGCGGGTTTTGATGGCGATGAGGGGCTGCGCGAATGCCGCTTCTCCGCAAGAATCCACCGCTTTGTTGCCGGACAAATGTTGCAAATTGCCGGAACTTCCTCACGAATTGGGCTCCTGATGCGCGGTGCGGGTCAAAGCCTTGAACCGTTTCCTGGGCCTGACGCCTGCGGAGCTGCACTGTTTGAGGGGGGTGGAACGATCATGACGCTGGATGCGAAGAACCTGCCCCTCGAAAAGCCCCAGGCCTTTCTCGGCGTTGAGCTGTCGGCGACCGGCAAATTATGGCGTGACCGGCTTGACGGGCGGGGGGCGGCGAAGGCGCTTGCGATTGCGCAGCAGCATCACGTGCCGGAACTGCTGGCGCGTGTGCTGGCGGGCCGCAATGTCCGATCCGAGGACGTGCCCGACTTTCTCGATCCGACCGTGCGCAAGCTCCTGCCCGAACCCTTCACGGTGACGCAGATGGAAGCCGCGGTGATGCGGATCGCGGATGCGATCACGCGCGCAGAGAAAATCGCGATCTTCGGCGATTATGACGTCGACGGTGCCACCTCGGCGGCACTGCTCGCCTGGCATCTGCGCCATTGCGGGCTGGATCCCCTGATCCATATCCCTGACCGTATTTTCGAGGGCTATGGGCCCAATGTCGAGGCCATCCGCTCACTGGCGAAGCAGGGTGCGACGCTTCTGGTCACAGTTGATTGCGGCACCACCAGCATTGAACCGATTGCCGAGGCCCGGCGTCTCGGCATGGCATCGGTGATCATCGATCACCATCAGTGCGGCGAGGACATGCCGGATGCCACTGCCATGGTCAATCCGAACCGCCCCGATGACATCTCCGGCCTCGGCTATCTTGCTGCCGTCGGCCTCGTGCTGGTGACGCTGGTGGCACTCAATCGCGAGCTGCGGCGGCGCGGCTTCTGGAAGCCGGAACGGCCCGAGCCGGATCTGCTCGGCATGCTCCATCATGTCGCGCTGGGCACCGTGGCCGATGTCGCGCCACTGATTGGCCTCAATCGTGCCTTCGTTGCCAAGGGTCTGGTGGCGCTGCGCCGGCGTGACCATGTCGGCCACACCGCGTTGATGGATGTGTCACGGCTCAGCGGCCCCCCCGAGGCCTGGCAGCTCGGTTTCACGCTGGGGCCGCGCATCAATGCTGGCGGCCGCATCGGCCGTGCCGATCTTGGCGTGCGCCTGCTGCTGGAAGGCGATGTCACCGAAGCCGCACGGATTGCCGCCGAACTGGACCGGCTCAACAATGAGCGGCGCGCGATCGAAGTCGAGGCCGTGGCCCAGGCTGAAGCCGAGGTTCTCGCTGCCATGGGGCTTGAGGACAAGATCGCAGTGATCGTCACTGCATCGGAGTCCTGGCATCCCGGTGTGGTCGGGCTGGTCGCCTCCCGGCTCAAGGACAAGTTCTCCCGCCCCGCCTTTGCCATCGCACTTGACCGAAACGGCGGCGGTACCGGCTCCGGGCGCTCGATCTCCGGTGTCGATCTCGGCCGCGCCGTGCGCGAGGCGGTTACCGGGGGCATTGCTCAGAAGGGCGGCGGCCACGCCATGGCCGCGGGCGTCACGTTGGCGAAGGAAAAGCTTGGCGAATTCCGTGCCTTTCTCGAAAATGCGCTGGCCGCCGACATCGCCCGGGTGCGTCACGTCAATGAACTCTCGATCGACGGCGCGGTGACGGCACGCGCCATGACCACTGGCCTCGCCGCAACCCTCAACAGCGCCGGACCGTTTGGCAGCGGCAATCCCGAGCCCATCCTGGCGCTGCCAGCACATCAGCTCCTCTATGTCGATGAAGTCGGCCAGGCCCATTTGCGCCTTCGGCTGAAATCCGGGGATGGCGCCATCGTCAACGGCATTGCTTTCCGCTGTATCGGCCAGAAACTCGGAAACGCGCTCACCGCCAACCGCGGTCAGGCGATGCATGTCGCGGGGTCCCTGACAATCGATCGCTATCAGGGGGCTGAGCGGGTCCAGTTTCGGGTCATCGATGTGGCAGAGCCGGATCCGGGATCGGCCCGGATCCGATGACTGCGCGCCGAACGCTCCTTCCTGTGGCCCGAGATGAGAGTGCGCAAGGCGCATGACGCCGTCGCCGCTGTGCCTTGTGCAATCGGCGACGGAACCCGGGCACAGAGACCCTGACCACTGGAGAGATCAAAGTCATGAAAGTGATCCGAATTGATGAAGCACGATTTCCAGGAGGATAGCTCCAGCTGACGCAGTCGAATTGCAATGACATCGCTCAGGTTCTGTCTGTGGTCGAAAAGATGGATGGCAGGGATTTCTCGGATGTCTCACTTGAGGGAGAGGACCGAAACACACTGGTCCTCGCTGGTGGCGGCGATCAATATTCTGTCCACGTCGAGGTAGATAACAAACAGTACAAACAGCTCATTACATTGCTCGATCTCAAAAAGCCTGACAAAGAATATGTTGACATCGTATCTGAATGTCGGAGCAGACGCTTTCCAGCGTCCGAGTGCATTGACCGGGCAACAACCATAGAGGCGGTCCTGCATTTCTGCGAGACCGGCAAGCCGCATCCCCGCTTGTACTGGCTCAAGGAACGCATCTCCTGGTCGGATCCATGGTAGGGCGATCGCCGCCTCAAGCCTGGCCGCGGGCGCGCGGCAGCACACGGGCGGCGTCCGGACGCCAGCATGGCAGGGCGGTCATCGGGTACGTTTCTTGCCCGGATTCCTGTCCTTTGTCCTGCTTTTCGCACGCTTCACGCTCTTTGCCTGCTTTGTGCCCGGTCGCTTGGGCCGGGCATGTGGTGAAGCGTCAAGCCTGATTCCGATTGCCGCGAGCCGGGTCGCGTCGGGATAATATTCCTGTGCCGCCCGGGGTGCCCGTGATTGCGCGATCTCGGCATAGGACGTGATCCTGCCGGTCAGCCGGGCCTTTTTGCCATATCCCTTGGACAGCAATACACTGCGGCCGACAACGCAACGCTCTCTTGTAAACTTCCCACCAATCCGGCGATACTCGGTTTTCTTCGCGCCGCTGGCGAATTTCTCGAACCACTCGGTCCTGAGAACGATGAATACCGGATTTTTGAGATCGATCATTTCGAGATCTTCTTCTGTCTGGCGTCTTTCCCGAGAGGGACCCGCATCTGGTCCATCTGGCAGCACCTGTCGGGAGCAGCACGGTGCCGTTGTTTGCAGGTGTCACATGGTACGATCGGCACCAAGGTGAACTCGCGTCGAACCGCGTTGTCAGGCTGTGCCCGAAAAGCGGTGTTGTGCCCCAGGTGGCCGAAGGAACGCTCAGGTATCTGCGTTCTCGCCTGGATCCATCCATTTGGGGCGTCCGCGCAGCCCTGACCAGCCGCATCGCTGGGCGTTTGGAAAAGACTCCTAATACTTCGCTAAGTCATTGGTGAAACAAAAAAATGCTCCGTCTGAGGTAAAAATTCCCCCACGCAACGTTGCGGGAGCAGGTTCAGGCACGACAGCAAGAGCGATCCTGAATTCCTGAGCCCCATCCATGAATGAAATAACCGCAATTTGTCACAGCCGAGAAACTCGCTGAGATTTGTGCCTGGCCGGTGGTCTTTCGCCCACGTGTTGTCAGTCACGTCCGCCTCACTGGCGTAAGGCACAACTTCGAGTCCAGCGCCGCGGAGCATAACGCGGCGCCATTCCATTGCGACAAATTGACTGCCTGCGATGAGGCCATCGAACGCTATCTGGATGCCGAGACTGTGCTGACGGTCTGCGTTGGAAAATCTGGCGACATCTGCCGGGAATTACGGGTGCCAGGATGGCGCCGACGAGGGCACGCAGGATTCCGGCGTCCGTTGACGATGGCAGGGCGGCGACAGATAGCAGTCGGTGCAACGTGGAACAAAAAGGGGGCTGGCTGCGCTTTCGGTCATCCGCGTGGCCCCCTGCCGGTCACGCAAGAACGGCAGAAGCCGCACCCGGCAGTGCCCGAACCGTTCGCTCAAGCCTCAAGCGGTAATGCGCACGTTCTGTCGCGATCCCATAAGCCATAAGTTCCGGTGCGGCATTCTCTGCCCATGCGACATGGAATCTCGTGTCCGTGCCGCAAAGTGCGGGCACACGCGCGTGCCGCTTTTTTTCCTCTATGTCGGCCCTGCGTCGGTTTTGGGATGGGCATCGATCCGCGACACGAAATAGAACTGTTTGTGGCCGTGGCGTTCGAACTCGAGCGCCTTGGCCTGCGCGTCCGAAAGGCTGTCCAACACCGCAATGACTGTTGTTACGCCATTGTCGTCGGTGCGCTGCAGCAGGTAGCGGCCTGCCATTTAGGCGCCCTGGCGCAGCTTTGCCAGGACCTTCAGGCCGCCATAGCCGTCGGCGGGGTCGATCCCGGCCTTCTTCTGGAAATCCCGCACCGCCTTCATGGTGTCGTTGCCGACCCGGCCATCGGTGCCGCCGGTATCGAAACCAGCGCGGGTCAGACGGGTCTGCATCTCCTGGACCTCAGCCAGCGTCAGGGCGCGTTCCGAGCCCGGGAAGGGGTGGATGAAAGGCGGGGCGCCGAGGCAGCGATCCCCGAGGTGACAGATCGCGAGCGCATAATTCATGGAGGGGTTGTAGCTCTTGACGGCGTAGAAATTCGGACCCAGCAGGAAGGTCGGACCACCCGGAACCGGCGTCCACAGATGCGCGGAGTCTTTGGGGCGCGGAAACGGCTTGCCGTCGGCGCGCTTCACGCCGGCTTTGGTCCAGGCGTCATAGTTGTGGTTGCCTTTGAGTTTCGCGGAGCCGC
>WQYW01000106.1 GCA_009781045.1 Alphaproteobacteria bacterium | reverse complement strand
GTCAAGGGGCCTGGCCACCGTCACGGCCCCGAAGCCTGCATAATCTGTCGAACCGCCGGATACGGACCCGTATGTCCGGTGGTGTGGGAGGGGCGGTCTCGCGAGAGACCCCCCTATCCCGATAATCAAGGTGAGGTGGTTTGCTGTCAGGACCGATGACCCGAATGATATCGGCAGACGACGGTCGGCTTTCTTTCGTCACGACGGATCTCGCAGGACATCGGGCCAGGAGTCGGGCTCTGCCAGTTCGTCGCTCGTGACAAGAGCGTGTGCACGGCAGCCCAGCGCCCTGGTTTCATTCCCCGTCCATTGGCGTTCGTGTCTTGCGGAACCTCGCTCCGGATCACGTCCCTGACCCGCGCTTTGGGCCGCGGATTGGAGGTTCAAAACGTTCGGGGCGTGCGCGGAGGAAGATCTCCAATCTGCCGCGACCGCCGGGAGGATGGTGTATGATCAATATGTCCAGGCAGGAGGCATTCTGCGGTTTGATAGCAGGTCTGCACGAGGAAGTCATACTTTGCGGATGGGGCCGGCGTATTCAGCTACGTGGACGTCGCTGGTCAGCAAGGTGATGCCTTCGACCATGGCCTGGGCAATGAGAAGGCGATCAAACGGATCTCTGTGAAGGGGTGGCAAATCCTGAACAGCCAGGACGTGGGTGGTGAGGATTGGCAGTTCGTGATATTCATTGTCCAGCAATGCTCGGCGGAGCAGCCGGGGATCAACCTCGAAATCCGGTCGGTGGAGGCCGTGCTTGATCGTGATTTCCCAGAGACTTGCAGCGCTGAACAGCAGCGTGTTCTCCAAATTCTCGATGAAACTCCGTGCGAGCTTCGACAAGCGAAGCGAATTCGAAGAGGCCCAGATCAGGAGGTGGGTGTCCAGCAAAAGCTTCACGGCTCACCTTCGAACATCGCGGCAATTTCGTCTTCGCCCATGCGATCAAAGTCATCTGGAACCTTGAACTGGCCCTCGAGAAAGCCGATGCGACGCACTTTGCCCGCAACAGGGCTGGAGATGGCAGTGACCTTCACAAGCGGTTTGCCAGCTTTTGCAATGATGAACGACTCGCCGTTCGCTGCACGTTCGACCAGTTTCGAGAGCTGGGTCTTCGCCTGATGGATGTTGACGATTTGCACAGAATTCTCCAACATGACCAGGTGGACTAAACCCGCCTAGTTTACATCGGGTGAGGCCCGATTTCAAGCGGAATTGCGACTGTCGGTCCCAGGTCTGGCAGGTTCTGATCTGGCACGATGGCGCTGACGGCCCGGTTTTCGCCGCGCGTGACAGCGGAGATCGGCAAGTGGCGGAAGACGGCTGGAGTTCGACCTGACGGAAAGCGGGACGGGCGACTATGTTCGCTCTACGGACGGCGGCGCAGGGCTCGTTGGTTCAGAGCTTTCCGGCCCAAGGTTCAAGGTTCTGTGGCACGAGGCTCGGTTGGCGCGCCGGGCGGTGTGAGAGATCGGGGAGAGTTTCGATGAATGGTGCAGAAAGCCTGGTGCGGACGTTGGTGGCTGGGGGTGTCGATCTGTGTCTGACCAATCCCGGCACCTCGGAGATGCATTTCGTTGCCGCCCTGGATCGTGTTGCCGGCATGCGCTGTGTGCTTGGTCTGTTTGAGGGCGTGGTGACGGGAGCCGCCGACGGCTATTTCCGCATGACCGGCCGCCCGGCGGCGACGCTGCTCCATCTTGGTCCCGGGCTTGCGAACGGCCTTGCCAATCTGCACAACGCCAGGAAAGCCCATTCCGGCATCGTCAATATCGTCGGCCAGCACGCCAGCTATCACATCGCGCATAACGCGCCGCTGACCGCGGATATCGAAGGCCTGGCTCGTCCGATGTCGGGATGGCTGCGCACATCGGCCAGTGCCAAGGCGGTGGCTGGCGATGGTGCCGCCGCGATTGCCGCGGCGTCCGGCGCGCCGCCGGAGATCGCCACCCTCATCCTTCCCGGCGACACCGCCTGGAACGAGGCCGACGGCATTGCCGAGGTGGTGCGTGCGGAGCGCAGGATGCGCTGGTCGCAGGCGGCGGTGGAAGCGACGGCGAAGCTGTTGCGCGAGGACGGGGCGGGAACATTGCTGCTGGTGGGCGGCAGCGCGATAACAGAAAGAGGGCTGGCGCTGCTCGAGCTTGTGGCGGGAAAGACCGGCTGCAGGGTGATGGCGGAGACCTTTCCGGCACGTCTGGCGCGGGGACGCGGGCGCTTTTCGATCGAGCGCATTCCCTATGCGGTCAGTGAAGCGCTGGCTGCGCTGGCACCGTTCCGCCAGATCGTACTGCTTGAAAGCCGCAATCCGGTCGGCTTCTTCGGCTACCCCGGCAAGCCCAGCGAGCTCCGGGCAGCGGGCTCAGAGCTTCACCGCCTGACCGACTTCGGCGAGGACTCGGTGGCTTCACTCGGGGCGCTCTGCGAGATCCTGGCGGCATCGAAATACGATGTCAGGCAGGAGCAGCGCGAGGAACTGGTGCAGCCGACGGGTGCCATCAATGCCACCAGCATTGCCCGGGCGATCGGCTGGGCGTTGCCCGAGAACGCCATTGTGGTCGATGAATCGATCACCACCGGGCGTGGTTTCTTCGCCCCGACGGCTGCGGCGGCGCCGCATGACTGGCTGCAGAATCTGGGCGGCTCGATCGGTTTTGCCATGCCGCTGGCAACGGGCGCGGCGCTGGCCTGTCCGGAGCGCAAGGTATTCTGTCTGACCGGAGACGGCAGCGCCATGTACACGATCCAGTCGCTGTGGACCCAGGCGCGCGAAGGACTGGACGTGGTCACGCTGGTGTTTGCGAACCGCAGCTATCAGATCCTGCGGGCGGAGTTCGACGGCGTCGGCGCCGGCAAGCCCTCGCAACGGGCGCTCGACATGTTCGATATCGACCGGCCGACGCTGGATTTCGCAGGCCTGGGGCGCAGCATGGGGGTTCCCGGCTGTGCGGTCACCACCGCCGGGGAACTCACTGCGGCCCTGGCAGCGGCGGTCGCCGAGCCAGGCCCGCATGTGATCGAGGTCCGTATGTGATCGGGGGCTTGCGGATGGGAGGAGGCGCCGGGGCCGCGAAATTCCCCGGCTCCGGACTATTCGGAGAGCGCCGCCTCCGCATTGAGGACGTATATCCCGCCCGTGGTGATCATGGGGGTCAGGGAGGCGGCCTGGACCGCGATGTTTCTGACGAAGAAACGGGTCAGGGCGTGGATGCGTGCTGCATTGGCGCTGCCTTCCGCTTTCGCCGCCATCGCCTGGTCGAGCAGCATGCAGCCGCCGAGCGTCATGCCGAACTGGCGCAGATAGGGGGTGGCTCCGGCAAGCGCCTCGGCGGGAGCTTTGGCATAGCATTCCAGGAGCCAGTCGCTGGACTCCCGCAAAGCCTCGAGTGCCTCGCGCATTACGAGGGGGGCGGAGGCCAGTTCCGGATCGGTGGCGCGATCAATCAAGGCAGCCATTTCGTCGAACAGCAGCCTGACCGCGGCCCCCTTGTCGGCGACGAGCTTGCGCGTCACCAGGTCAATCGCCTGGATGCCGTTGGTGCCCTCATAGATCGAGGTGATGCGGGCATCGCGATAATGTTGGGCGGCACCGGTTTCCTCAACAAAGCCGACGCCGCCATGGACCTGGATATTGAGATAGGTGACCTCATTGGCGGCATCCGAGGAATAGGCCTTGGCGAGGGGGGTCAGCAGCGCGGCGCGGGCGCTTGCAGCCGAGCGGACTGCGGGGTCCCTGGCCCGGATCGAGATGTCGATGGCCACCGCAGTGGCATAGCAGATGGCGCGGGAGGCCGCGGTCTGGGCCTGCATCTGCAGCAGCATGCGTTTGATGTCGGGATGAACGAGGATGGGGTCGGAGCCCTCGCCCTTGCGGCCGATGGCGCGGCCCTGGAGGCGCTCCCTTGCATAGGCCAGCGCCTGCTGGCAGGCGCGATCGGCAAGGCCGACGCTCTCAATGCCGATGCCAAGCCGGGCCTGGTTCATCATCGTGAACATGCAGCGCATGCCCTGGTTTTCCTGACCAATGAGATAGCCCACGGCGCCGCCGTGGTCGCCGAAGGTCATGGTGCAGGTCGGCGAGGCATGCATGCCGAGCTTGTGTTCGATCCCGGAGGCATGGACGTCGTTGCGCTGCCCCAGCGAGCCGTCGGCGTTGACCAGGAATTTCGGTACCAGGAACAGCGAGATCCCCCTGGTGCCGGCAGGTGCGTCGGGCAGACGGGCGAGCACGAGATGCACGATATTTTCGGTCATATCGTGTTCCCCATAGGTGATGAAGATCTTGGTGCCGGTGATGCGGTAGGTGCCGTCGCCGTTGCGCTCGGCGCGGGTGCGCAGTGCCCCCACATCGGAGCCAGCCTGCGCTTCGGTGAGCTGCATGGACCCGGTCCACTCCCCGGAGATCATTTTGGCGAGGTAGATCTGTTTCAGTTCGTCGCTGCCATGGGCATGGAGCGCTTCGGTGGCGCCTGCGGTGAGCAGCGGGCAGAGACCGAAGGCGGAGTTGGCGGCGCTCCAGATCTCGGTACAGGCGGCGTTGAGCGCCAGCGGCAGGCCCTGGCCGCCGAATTCCTCTTCCCCCGACACCGCGTTCCAGCCGCCTTCGATCCAGCGTTTATAGGCCTCGGGCCAGCCGGGGCAGGTGGTGACCTCGCCGTCCTTGAGGGTGATACCTTTTTCGTCGCCGATGGCGTTGAGCGGGGCGAGGACGTCAGAGGCGAATTTGCCGGCCTCCTCAAGTATGGTGGGGATGATATCGGACTCAAAGTCGGCGTAATCGCCGGCGTCCACGGCGGCCTTGAGGCCCGCGCCGTGGTTGAGCGCAAGGAGCATGTCGTCGATCGGGGCGCGGTATGTCATGGCAATTTTCTTTCCCACGAAAAGCGGTTCTGCCCACCCGATTTGTACGAAACAGGACTGCTCGACGCCGGCCGTCACCACGCTTTTTTTGACGTCAGGCAGGGGCGCAAGGCACGCCGAAAACGGGCGGGCTCGAAGTTTTCGACGCGGCAGGGTCGCAGCAGGCCTGGTGGAGGTATCAGTTTGGGCCCGGTCCGGCAATATTGTGGCCCGCCTTGCGGTCGAAATGGGGGGGCGCTATCTCTGTGCCGGCTCGCAACCTTGCGGGTCTCTTTGGAAAATGAGGTTTCTCCAGTTATTTCCTCACGGAAATGACATAATGGGGCGTAGCCAAGCGGTAAGGCAGCGGATTTTGATTCCGCCATTCGGAGGTTCGATTCCTCCCGCCCCAGCCAGGAGAACCAGAAGGACCACGAGGGTCCTCTCCGCCAGTTCCAGGAAGTCCCGAACCATCCGTATCAAAGACCGGAAGATCGCGAATCAGGCGGCTTGATTGCCGACCTGCCGCTGCTGGCGTGCTCCGGATCACCGGATCCCGCGTTGTCCGCCCGCGGCCGCTGCGACCAGATCCGGGCATGGATGCTCTGGGGCATCAAATTCAATCATCTCACGAAGAAATGATCGTAAGGAAACAATATTGCCTGGAGATTGCCGCAAAGCTGGCATAGATTTTCTCCAGATCACGAACCTGGAGATCGCACAATGCCCGCACCCCTTTATCCGCCTTGGGATCCTGACAGGCGCGGCTGTCGCGTTGCTGACGGTTGCGGGCTGCGCTTCGGACACGGCCAGTGATTATGGTGGCTTCACCACTCCCCCCGATCAGACGACCTCGCCGGGCCCGGCTCTTGCGGAACGGCAACAGAGCCGGTGACAGTCGCCTGCATGTTGGCAGTATCGATATACCCGACATGTCCCGACAAAGCCGTCAAACCTGTGGGAAAGAAACGGGTTGACCGGGCAGGTCCCGGCAACGGGTTGACCGGGCAGGTCCCGGCAACGGGTCAGCCGATCGCTCAGCCAGGGGATGGATTGCCGCGCGCAACCGATGCATCCGCTTCCTGCTCGCAAGTTGTTGCAGTCTGCCGGGCGCTGACCGTTGGCCTGGTTCCCTATTGCCAGCAATCGCGGCTCAGACGCCGACCCCTGTCCGACGAACGCCAAATCTGGAGATCGTTCCATGCGCCTTCTGCCTGTTCGCCTCCTGATTGGAGCCGGTGCGTTAATCGCTTCTATCACCCTTGCGGGCTGTGCGTCCGTGGATACTTCTTCCCCCCGCGGCTTCGAGGCGGATCCCTGTCAGAGCAACTTTCCGATCGATTACCGCTTGTCGCGGTCGAGGTGACAATGCGTGTGAGCCGGCGCTTGCCGCGTCCTGATGAGGGCTGCATTGGCGCAGAATCGGTGGTGCGTCTGCTGTCCGCCTGCGGACCGGGAATGGCGTAAGGTGACGGCCTTCGGATTCGGGCGCGGCGAACAGGCATCGTCTTCGGCGCTTGAGCCGCAGGGACGCCGTCCCGGAACCGGTTTCCAAAAAGGGTGCGGGGCAGCTTCCGGAAGGTGTTCCTTGCGCGAGCGGCGCGGCGGCGCGGGCCGACATCCGGTCACGAGCAGCCAGGAAGCGCAAATGGCGGCGAATGCCGCGTCAATTGGGTACGGGGCTTGCCCTCGTCGTGGCCATCCTTGCCGTCCTCAGAGCCAGCGGACATGGCGGGCACAGCTTGCAGTTGCAACGAGCACAGGTGCGCGCTGTAGTTGAGATGGGGCCATAGCCGCAAGGATCGTGACCGGGATCTGCATGGACTGTGGTGGTGAAAGGGTGCGGCCGCCAGGCCCTCAAATTTTCCATGCCATGCATTGGTGCCGGGCGCACGCTCGGGCGGGGAAAGAGCCAACGTGTCGCCGGCAAATCGCCGGCACGTGCCGGCGATTTCATGTCGCATCGGTTGGCGGGGGGACCGGGGCGTGATGCTGGGGATCCAGGCTTTGGGAACTCCGCAGTGTTCGAAGCATTTCTGTGTGTCATCCGGATCCCGAATGGAACCGAAAACCGGGTTCTGTTTCGCCTGATGCGGGGAAATAGTGGTAGTGGCGCATCAGGTGGACGAAGTGTGCGGGCCTGGTGCTTGCGAGTTGTTATGAAATTCACACAGGGAGGGAAGGGACTGTCAGAGGGATCCTGGAAAACGGGTTCCGGGTTCACAAAGTGATCGCCGTGCGGTGGAATTCGGGTGAGGAGCTGAAAATTGCGGCGCTGGCTGGCGATTCGGCAGGTCCAGTTTGCCATGCGGCACCTTACCTGCCAACGCCAGCCTATGCTCCGTCTGGAACATATTCCTCGTGCCAGAGCGGGCGGGCTCCGCCCCCGACCGGTTCCGTCTGCTGAAGCTGTTGGCGAGGTTCGGCAATTTCCACGAGTGTGGAAGCGTTTCGACGCTTGGTGGCGGTACACGCAATTGGTGTGCCGATTGTCGGCGCACGTATCAGTTGTGATCAGGCGCCGGCTGGCGTGCCGGTGTTCGCGGGGCGGGTATCTGTGGTGTGCCCAGCTCCGGCATGAGCAGGCGGCTCGGACTGCTCCCGCTGAGATGCCTGAATCCGGAGGCTCAGAGGCGCGATCTCGTCTCGCGCGCGCGTGCGGGGTCAGACACGCCTTGAAGTTGTAATATGCATGTGTTTGCTGCGCTGGCGGTCCGCGCTGCAGTAAAAACCTGTCGTTGAGACGCGGAAGGTGATTTGGTAATGGCGGAAATGGGGCGGCGGCCTGTCGGATTGAGGCGAAAGTGTGAAGGATTGTGTGCCCCGGCTGCCACATCGCAGACGGAAAGCTGGGAGTCCCGCTATCTCTGATTGTCGGCACAAATAGTCGGGTATTAAATATTTTCCAGAGCCGCAGTCCGGATTAAATGGAGTAAATCACGTGCGTAATTTCAGAGAAGTCCTTGTTGCTTCTGCCGCAATGATGGTTGTGAGCGTGTGTTCATCGCAGGCGGCGGATCTTGCGGTGCGTCCCTATTATGCGAAGGCGGCACCCGCCATGGCCGCCGCAGTCTATGACTGGAGTGGTCTCTATCTCGGCGTCAACGCCGGCTACGCCACCTCGAAAAACACCTGGTGGGTGGATGATCCGTATTACGCGGGCAGCCATAATGCCAGCGGGGCAACGGTCGGCGGCCAGATCGGGTATCGCTGGCAGCTCTCGAACTGGGTTTTCGGCGTTGAAGGCCAGGGTAACTGGGCGGATCTTTCGGGCTCAAACATCAGCGCTTACGCCAATGCGTTTGGAGCGATGAATCACACCCGCATCGATTCTTTCGCGCTGTTGACCGGGAATATTGGTGTGGTGCTGAATAACGTGCTGCTCTACGTGAAGGGTGGCGGAGCCGTGGTAAACAGCAAATATGAATATACCAGCAATCCGGCGGACCAATACGGGAGTTTCCGCGGTTCGGTCAGTGAAAGTCGGTGGAATCCGACAGTGGGTGCCGGTCTTGAAATCGGTTTTGCGCCCAACTGGTCGATTGGTGCCGAATTCAACCACGTGTTCCGCTCCTACAGGGACGAGACCCTGGGTTGCACGACGAATTACTCGATCAATGATAACCCCGCCTGCGGTCTGGCGACGGATGGGCTGCATGTCAGGCAGGATCTGGACGTGGCGACGGTGCGGCTGAACTACAGATTCGGTGGACCGGTTGTAGCGAAATACTGAATCGCAGTTAACTTAACAGAAAGAACCGTCGATTGGCGGTTCTGGAAGGCCCGGCCCTGTTGGTCGGGCCTTTTCTCGATTTGTGCGGCGAGCCTCTGGCGGCTTCCGCATCAATTGCAGCGCGGCACGCATCGGCCACACGGAACGCAATGCCGGCCGGGGCTGCATCCGGAAAGGCAAAATTGTGCAGGTTGTGCCCGTGGCGCAACAGGTGATTAAAAAGTCGCGCCGTCGGCAATCTCAGGTTGCCCAAATTAAAGGCGTGCAATAAAAAATGATTTCAATGCAGACTTTAATCGTTGGAGTTCGTTAAAATGTGTAATTTCAGGAAGGGCCTGATCGCTTCGGCCATTATGACAGTTGCAGGCGTGTGTTCCTCGCAGGCGGCGGATCTGGCGGTGCGTCCTTATTATACGAAGGCGGTGCCGGCGATGGTCGCCTCAGTCTACGACTGGAGCGGGCTCTATATCGGCGTGAACGGCGGCTACGCCACGTCGCATAACTGCTGGTCGGTGGATGATCCCTTTGAAGCTGGCTGCCATAACGCCACCGGGGCCACGATCGGCGGCCAGATTGGCTACCGCTGGCAGCTTGCCAGCTGGGTCTTCGGCGTTGAGGGCCAGGGCAACTGGGCTGACCTTTCTGGCAGCAATCGCAGCACCTACGTCAATGCCTTTGGGGCAACGAACCAGACCCGGATCAACTCGCTGGCGCTGGTGACAGCGCAGGTTGGCTATGCCGTGAACAATGTCCTCCTCTTCGTGAAAGGGGGCGGGGCCATGGTGAACAGCAGATATGAATATACCAGCAGTCCCACCGATCCTTATGGCAATTTCCATGGTACAGCCAGTGAAAGCCGGTGGAACCCTGCCGTGGGCGCAGGCGTCGAATTCGCCTTCGCGCCAAACTGGACGATTGGCGCCGAATACAACCACGTGTTCCGTTCCAACAAGGACGAAAAGCTGAGTTGCACCGGCACCTATGCTGACAACTATGTCTGCGGCTGTGCCAGCGATGGGTTGCATGTCAGGCAGGGTCTCGACATGGCGCTGGTTCGCCTGAACTACCGCTTCGGGGGGCCGACAGTGTTGAAATACTGATGGCCTGACGGTGACATCGAAGAGCGAAAACGCACACGGAGACCCGGCTGTCCGGGCGGGTCCCCCGTGTTGTGGCCGGGTCGGTTTGCGCATCTCAGCCAACAGGCGGCGCTGCACATCGCCTGAGCGTGACCTGTATTGCGGACGCGGCGGAGGATCAGGCTCTGCCGGCAATCGCGGCGGGTCGGATTTCACACTGTCCCGCCTGCGGCGAACAGGGAGCGCCTTGCAGCAGCGAGTGGCTCGTCGCAAGCTGCCGCTTTCTGACGTGAGGGGAGTAGTCACGCCTTTTCTGCGTAAGCGGTGTGACGGTTTGAAGGCTCTCATTCATCAGCAGTCACGGCCGGGATCGATCCAGGAAGGATCGACTGGCCACGGGACCGCGATCGCAAATCACTGGACCGTGATAGAAGTTTCGCTTTCCTTGATGCGACTTTCAGGTGCAATCGCAGGAGCCGTATCGCAACGGATGAAAGAAATTGAATCAGAAATCGCCATCGCGATGCTGGAAAATGACAGCGAAGCAATGTTCCATTGGAATTTCACTTCACGAAGGGTTCACCGGACCACATTGCCGCAAAGCGTTACTGCTGCGGTCGGGCCAGCACGGCCGTTGCCCACGCCTCACGCGATGCAAACAGGAGACGTGAAAAGGTCCGCCACGGACAGGACCTGCACATCGACCGCTTCCTGCCTTTCGCATCACCTGAAGCCTGCGGTCGCCCCTGTTTTACGCCCTGCGATCCGACAAAAGGGGGCGTCCAGAAACCTCGAACTCACCTCTCGATGGAGTATGTTTTTATGAAACGATCCGCCGGTGTCCTTGCCCTCGCTTTGTTTCTTGGCTGCACGCAGCCGTTGCAGGCCCAGGGTGCCGGAGACCCTGTCGCCCAGTATAATCTTGGCGTCATGTATGAGGAGGGAAAGGGCGTGATGCAGGATTTCGCGCAGGCGCTTTCCTACTATCGCAAGGCCGCCGACCAGGGCTATGCCCCGGCTCAGACCAGTCTCGGGCGCATGTACGCGACCGGCCGCGGCGTGCCGAAAGACGATGCACAGGCCGCGATGTGGTTCCGCCGGGCGGCCGGTGAGGCCACAGCCACTGCGCCAAACCCGACCCCGCAGACGAGCAGCGTCCCCTCCAGGCCGGCAGTGGCGAACCCGTCCCTGGTGCTGCATTCCTTCGCTGTCAGCGGCCTTGAGGGCGCCGACAACCTCTACGGCACGGTGCCGGACGAGGTCTCTGCCGCAACCTATCAGCAGACACGTGCGGCAGCCGAACAGGGCGTTGCCGCCGCCCAGTATAGTCTCGGTGCCATGTTCGAAAGACACCGCGGCGCTCCGCGGCTCGATCGCGTGGAAGCATATTCGTGGTATCGCAAGGCTGCGGATCAGGGCTACCCCGCAGCGGAATTCACCATCGCCGAGGCATACCAATTCGGCTTTACGGTCGATGCCTACCCCAAGAATCCGGAACTGGCGACGGAATGGTATCGCAAGGCCGCCGACCACGGCTTCGCCCTCGCCCAGCACCGGCTGGCCGGCAAGTATGACGATGGAGTCTTTGGCGTTCCGACCGACCATGCGGCGGCGATGATGTGGTATCGCAAGGCCGCCGACCTGGGGTATTCTCCTTCCCAGACCGAACTTGGTAATCGTTATCGCTCTGGCTTCTTCATCCAGGCGGACGGTCCCCAGGCTGTAGTGTGGTATCGCAAGGCCGCCGACCAGGGCTTTACGACCGCAGCCGCCTATCTTGCCCAGATGTATGAAAAGGGTATCGGAATTCCAGTCGACCTGCCCCAGGCCGCGATGTGGTACCGTAAGGCTGCCGCCGACAAGAAATACTTTGCGGCGGACGACATGGAACACCGGGCGAGAAGTATCGAATCCATGCTGGCAAAGCCCTGATCGCGCCGAAGTGACATCCTCGCCCCGCCCGCTTGAGGGCGGGGATTTCTTGGTGTGCCGAGCATGATCGACAGCTTGGAGGTTAGAGTCCTTTACCCAGCCTGATGACGGCGAAGGGTGTGACGGCCCGCGCGATTGTCAGGTCACCGTCACGGCCGGGGAGGGGCCCGCCGGCGCCTGGTAGTGCACCGAATAGCGGGCGACGGCCTCGCCGAATCGTGCCGCATCGCAGGGTTTGGGCACATCGAAGCTGTCAAAGCCGGTCCGGAGCATGAAGGCGAACTGGTCCTGGAGAACCTGACCGGTGGCGCGCAATTCACCGCGGTAGCGGTGGTGTTCGCGCAAGGCTCTGGCCTGGCTGTAGGCGCGTCCATCGGAGAACACCGGAAATTCGAGGGCGACTGCTTCAATGCGGTCAAGCCAGGGAACCAGCTCGCCGACGGCGACGCTGTTTGGCCACAGCACGCAGACCCTGGCCCCGCAAGCCAGGATCTGCTCGCCGTCGTTGAAGAGCCGCGCCCGCGAGATCATGACGCAGCTGCCCGGAGGGATAGCGGCATCGTCGGGGAAGCTCTGAGAGGGATCGGGCACGATCTTTCCGCCTCTAACCAGTGGCATGAAGACACTCCCGGAAAGGCTCAATACCAAGCCGGGTGACGACTTCGGCGAAAGTCTCGCCGGGTCGTTCACGAAAGGCGAGACCGGCCTCGACGATTTTTTCAAGAACGTCGGCAACGTCTGCGAAGCGGACTGCGGGCCCGAGCAGTTGGCCTAGCCGGGTGGTTTCGTCGGCGCGGCCACCGAGGGTGATCTGGCAGAATTCCTCCCCCTGCTTGTCGACGCCAAGAATGCCGATATCGGCGACGTGATGCTGGGCGCAGGAGTTGATGCAGCCGGAGATGCTGATACGCAGCGGCCCGATCGCTTCGCCGCGGTCGCCGCTGGCGAAGCGGTGCGCCAGCTCCGCGGCGAGCGGAATCGAACGGGCGTTTGCCAGCGTGCAATAGTCACGGCGAGCCAGTCCTCGCTGATGCGCGTGGTGGCTGTGCAGTGAAGTGAATCTGCGGTGGTGTCAGTCATCCCTGTTTCCTCGGGTGAAATACGAAATACCAGTGTCGGGGAGGCGAAGGGAACGATCCCCTTCGGCGGGATTGGTAGACCGGAACTGTGAGTTTCGGCAATCGCAGGGATTTCTCTTCTTTGTCGGAGTTGAGAAATCTTCGGCTGCAGGACGTCGGGGAAGAGGGGAAATTTCTCTTCCCGGGGGGGAGGTCTGATGCGCGCTTCCAGGTATTCGGGGCAGGCGATGCCTTGCGGGGCGCAGCGCGCGCCTTCTGGAGTCGGCTCCGGCTCTTTGCGGGCCTCTTCGGGCACAGATCCGGCCGGGCGGGTGCGACACCCACAAGGGTGAAGTGGAGACGTTGATCCGCGGGGCGTCGAAGGAAGGCTTCTGTGCAGTGGCTCGATTGCAATCGCACCGATGCTGCCGTGGCTTGCTTCCTTTTCGGCGAGGTTCTCAAGGCCTGCGGCTGCAAGGCCGTGTTCCCGAGCGCTGGCGGACGTGTCGCAGGTTTCCCGCGATGGCGGTGATGCGGCTGTGGGGAGAGACTGCGAGATGGCAATCGGCGGTGATGCCGGCGGGGCGCGCGCGGGGAAGAATTCGAATTGCCCGGCAGGCTCCGCCTCTTTTCGGGCTGGCCGGCCCCAACGCATCCCCCAACGCATCCCTGGATTGCCAGGATCCGTGACGATGGCTGTGCTGCATCGGCAGGCCTGGGAAGAGGCGGCCGTCGATGCCGGTTCGCCGGCCTTGCGCCCCGGGGCGCATTGCAGGAATGGGTGGCAGGTTGCCTGCGACGGCTCGCAGGAAGCGGAATTGCGAGGGTCAGGGACGGGCTTTGGGCAGAGCAAGGTCAGGGCCGGCGAGGTCAAGGCTCGCTGGCGCAAAGGCGACGGGTTGCACAATCCGCCTCCCTCCCGGTCCCTTGAATCGGGTTCGCGCCGGGATGGCCGGGAAATGGTCCGGGCGGGCGGGGGATGGCGTTGTGGCAGTCAGGCTGCGAGAAAGCGATGCGGGCGAGGCTGAAGCCACCGGGAAAATGGGCCAGGAAAAGGAACGAGGAGAAAGGATCAAATTGAGGTTGCAGAGGCAATGATGGATAAAGTCAAAAAATGATCCCTTTGGCTCTTTCCAAACCCCCTTTGGATTGATACACAGGCCCGGAACTCAGCGGCCCTTGCCGCGGGTCGCCTTCCAGGGAAGCCTTTGGGACGCAGGGCTCGCAATCCCATGAACGCCGTGGGTTCGCAGCCGTTGTTGTCAACTCCCTGCGCAAGGTGTAAGCAATTGGCGCGGGGTGGAGCAGCCCGGTAGCTCGTCAGGCTCATAACCTGAAGGTCACAGGTTCGAATCCTGTCCCCGCAACCAATGCTGCAAAGGCAGAAATCACCAGAACCACCAGGCTTAATCGCTGGTTCGACTGGGCTTCAGTGCGTTCATTTCCAAAATCCCTGTCCTCGAAATCCCCGTCCTCGAAATCCCCGTCCTCGAAATCCCCGTCCTCGAAATCACCTGGCAATGTGACCGCGGTGTCCGGGCCTCCTGGTTGCAACACAGACTGGCTGATTGAGCGATGTCTGCGAACGGACCCGAGTGCACGCGCAAAGGGGCCGCAAACGGGATTCGAGCGGATCGCCGGCAACCCGCCCCGGCGGCTGTGGACAGGCTCTTGATCCGCCGCAATGTCGCGCTATATGCGGATTTTCCTCCATTCCATTCAACCGGGTAACGGCATGACGACTGATTCGACGGTGCAGACACAGCCCTTCCAGGCCGAGGTCTCCGAACTGCTGCACCTCATGGTGCATTCGGTCTATTCGGATACCGACATTTTCCTGCGCGAGCTGATTTCCAACGCCTCCGATGCCTGCGACAAGCTCCGCTATGAGGCCATCGCAACTCCGGCACTGATGGATGACGACAGCCTGAGGATCCGCATCATCCCCAACAGGGAGAACGGGACGCTGACCATTGCCGACAACGGTATCGGCATGGAGCGCCAGGAACTGATCGACCATCTCGGCACCATCGCGCGCTCCGGCACGAGGGATTTTGTCGCGAGGCTCAAGGAAGCCAGGGACGGCGTCGGCCTGATCGGCCAGTTCGGTGTCGGCTTCTATTCGGCGTTCATGGTGGCCGAGAAAATCGTTGTGATCAGCCGTCGTGCCAGCGAACATGATGTCTGGACATGGACCTCGTCGGGGGGAGCCGGTTTCGAGGTGGCACCGGCAACGGAAGCCGAGGCAGTGCAGCTGCCGCGGGGCACGGCGATCGTGCTGCATCTGAAAGAGGATGCCAGACGCTATCTCGAGCCCCACCAGATCGAGCGCATCGTCAGCGCCTATTCCGACAATATCCTGTTTCCGATCGAACTGGTGCCCGAGGACGGCGAACCGCGCCAGATCAATGCGGCGAGTGCGCTGTGGCAGCGTCCCAAATCCGAGCTTTCGACCGAGGATTATGCCCAGGCCTACAAACAGATTGCGATGGCCTATGATGATCCGGCCATGACGCTGCACTATCGAGCCGAGGGGCGCTATTCCTATGCGGTGCTGCTGTTCGTGCCGTCGACGAAGCCGTTCGACCTGTTCGAGCCCAACCGCAAGGGGCGGGTCAAGCTCTATGTGCGGCGCGTTTTCATCACCGACGATGCCGACCTTCTGCCCGGATATCTCCGTTTCATCCGCGGCGTCGTCGACTCCGAGGACCTGCCGCTCAATATCTCGCGCGAGATGCTGCAGAACAACCCGCAGCTGGTCCAGATCCGCAAAGCACTGGGGAGCCGGGTGATTGCAGAACTGGAAAATCTGGCTGAGAAAGAGGCGGAGAATTTCGCCAAGGTGTGGGATGCCTTCGGCGCCGTCATCAAGGAGGGAATCTACGAGGACTATGAGCGCCGTGACAAGCTGCTCTCTCTGGCGCGTTTCACCACCACGGCGGGCGAGCGGCGTGCGCTCAGGGATATTGTCGCCGACTTCAAGCCCAACCAGACCGAGATCTATTATCTGGTCGGCGACAGCCTGGAGCGGTTGCGCTCCAATCCGCGAATCGAGGCAGCTGCGGCGCGCGGCATCGAAGTTCTGCTTCTGACCGACCCGGTCGACGCCTTCTGGACCTCGATGCATCAGAATTTCGATGGCAAGCCGCTGAAGTCGCTGGGCCAGGGTGATCTCAATCTCGATCTGATCCCGCTGCTTGAGGAAGAGAAGAAGGATGAGCCGGCAGCCGATGAGGCTGAGACCATTGCAATGATCAAGCTCGCGCTCGGCGATCGGGTCAGCGATGTCAAGGCGTCAACGCGGCTCACCAGTTCGGCCTGCTGTCTGGTTGCCGCCAGTTCCGGACCAAGCCGTGAACTTGAGCGGATCCTGGCACAGCAGACGAGAGGCGAGCGTTCGAAGCCGATTCTGGAGGTCAATCTGCGCCACAGGCTGGTGAGTGCAATCGCGCGCGAAGCGGAGGGCTCGCGGGAGGATTTCTGCCTGCTGCTCCTCGAACAGGCCCAGATCCTCGATGGCGAACTGCCGGCGGATCCGGCGGCCTTCGCGGCGCGGCTAAACCGCCTGGTGCTGCGCGGTCTGTCGCTGGCGTGACGCCGTTTTCAGGATTAGCAGCCAGTTCCCCGGCTCAGCACCGCAATCTGACCAGGTGTCTGGCGAACAGCGGATCAAGAGCTCGGCGCATGACGAGTGGGACGAAAATGGACAGCGGGGTGCCACGCGGCAGGCAGAGTTTGAACCCGTGCGGGGAGCCGGGCGATTGCCGAAGACTGGTTGGGCAAGAGTCCGCCATCCGCACAATGCGGGGTAAGCCGGACATTCACCACGAGCCGTCGCTGGAGTCGCTGAATGCAGGCTGCCCCCCCGCGTTGAATGAAATTCTGGCTGTGTCTATGTCCAGAAGGCGGAAGTCGAGGAGGCCGAAGACCCTGTCGTCGAACGTTTTCTCGAGTTTCTTGCTCAGGACATGGTCAGGAATCCAGAGACGTCGGTTGTTCCTTTCCCGAAATCTCTGCTTGATCGGTCGGCAGCCTTGACAGAGGCAGCATGGTCGTTGATCTTGATGCAGAGGTCGACGGGGATGTCTCGATCTAGGTTGCCAGAGATCAATGGCTGGGAGGTTCTCGCACACCCTCTCCTTCTCGATCAGTGGGAAAACTGTTCGTTGCGGTCGAGGCGCTGAAGGAAAAGAGACCCCACGACTATTGGACTTCTGCGGACGCCAAGCTGCTTGCGATGGTGGTTTAGCTCGTCGGCAGGATTATTCCCTCAGACCCGACAGCTGCGATCTATCGCCAGGGATCGACTCTCGGCAAGGATCGCAAGCACTGGTTTCGCGCAAAGTTCGGCAGTGGTCGTTTTCGGCTCTTCTTCCGCTACAGCAGCACCCAAAGGGCGATCATTTTTGCTTGGATGAACGACAAGAACACCTTGAGCACCTATGGCTCCAAGACAGACGCCTACAGAGTGTTCCAGTCGATGTTGGACGACGGCAACCCACCGGACGCGTGGGAAAATCTCTACAGGGCGGCCACGGACGAGTCGGTCATCGCCCGTCTTGCCAAACTCAGTAAAACGTCTGAATGAACACAAGTTGCTTCAGCGTTTGCCCTCCAAAACCCGACCTGGCAAACGAGTCGGGAACCGAGCGGTTCCTGGCGCAGGGGACCCGAAACGAGCGCTCCAGGTGGAGTCCGGAATTCAATCTCCGCCACAAGCTGGTAAGCGCGATCGCGAAAGGGCACGGATCCTTGAAATCGCGAACTGCTGGCTGCATTGGCCGCGTGCTTTAACCATCTGGTGTCGCGCGGTCTGCCAGTTGCCCCAAACAGCGTTGATGGAACGCTAAGGGATGATCGTCCCCTGTGTGACTGCGATCACCGGAAGGCGCGGTCGAGAGCTGGGTTTTGTGAGGGGCGAGAGTCCCACGGTTGTGGCGGCAATTTGCAAACCACGCTTCGCGCAGAGAGAGCTGGAGCAAGCCGGCTGGATCAAGCATGTGCGTGGCTGGCAGGATCAATCGTCGGTGGTGTCGTGATCCAAGCCCTCCGGCTGCGATTGCTGGCAGCCTCACTCCGGCTTGCCGAAGCTGTAGCCGAATTTCTCGATGATGGTGTGCGCTTGTGGCCCTTTCAGGAAGTTCATGAAGGCGATCGCCGCCTCGTTGCCGGCACCCTTTTTCAGGAGCACGGCGTCCTGACGGATGGGTCGGTAGAAATTCTGCGGCACCATCCAGCGCGAGCCGCTGTCGTTGCCGGCGAGCTGCGAGAGTGCGACAAAGCCGAGTTCCGCATTGCCGGTGGCTACAAACTGGTAGGCCTGCGAGATATTGGCGCCCACCACCAGTTTCGGCTTCAGCGTGTCATGGAGGTTGAGCGAGGTCATCGCCTCGACCGCAGCAGTACTATAGGGGGCGGCTGCCGGGTCGCAGATCGAGAGCCGGGTAAACGTGGCCTCTCTCAGGGTTTCCTCGCCCTTCACCAGGTTTGCGGTCCGGCTCCACAGCACGAGCCTGCCGATGGCATAGGTGAAGCGGCTCTCAGGTAGCGCCAGGCCGTCTTCGATCAGTTTCTTCGGGCGGGCGTCGTCGGCGGAAAGAAAGATCTCGAACGGGGCATCGTGGCTGATCTGGGTATAGAGGTGGCCCGATGAGCCGAAGCTCAGGATCGCCTCATGCCCGGTCTTTTCCCTGAAGCGTGCGGCGATCTGCTGGGCCGCGTCGGTGAAATTGGCGGCAACCGCAACATTGGTCTGGCCGGCGGCTGCCGGATCTGCGGCAAGAGCGGCCACCAGCAGCGCCACAGCCGCCTGGAAAATATTCCGAATTCGCATCGCTTGAGCCCCTGTTTGGCCGACGGTTCGCCTGACGGCAGGCGCGGATGGCTCTGGTCAGGCGCTGTATAGATGTGGTATATAGCGCATCCGGGTGACTGAAAAGGGCAAAAAGGGAAGCTTTCCATCATAACCTCCGGCTGGGGACTGCCGCCTTCAGGCGGCAGAGGAATGCCGGTCCGCGCCTATGCGCGGAGTGCGGCGGTTGACTTGTGTATCCGTCGGACATATCGTTCGGTATGGCGGCAGAACGGTATGCTGAAAACGCTGGGGGCGGTGTTTTCGCTGAAGGATCACATTGTGTGGTGCCCGAAATATCGACGCCCTGTTTTGACGCCTCCGGCGGACGGCAGGCTCAAAATTCTGCTTGCGGAGATTGCCGTGAGAGCACGGGATGACGATCCGCGCTGTTGAGGTACTGCC
>WQYW01000105.1 GCA_009781045.1 Alphaproteobacteria bacterium | reverse complement strand
AGCGTACCGTTGACGCACTGACAGAAAAGGTCGGCACTGTGTTGAAGAAGATAGAGCCGCCTGAATGCAAGCGATTTGTGAGGCACGCCGGGTATGTGCCAATTTGAGCGGGAACAGCTCTAAAGCCACAAGAAAAAGGCATTTTTTCATATTCTTCTGCCGGCAGGTTCACACGGAACAAAAAGCAGGTCATGTTCGCGAGGCGGGCTGCGGGCGGCCCGCCGGTGGCTTGGTTGAACGGAATTCGACTTGGCCCTTCATCGCGGCCTTGTCAACACATTTTTCCCGCGAAGGAATGGAGTGGAATGCGAAAGGCAGCCAATTTTTGCGCAGCAGGAGCAACAATACGAGATCAGTTTGTGTCATATGTTGGCCGCTCACGATGCTGTGAACGCGCGCGAGGAGCAGTGAGTGCCGGAATCCGCACAGCCCTGGAGCTGTGCCGGGGGGCTGAGGGTTGGCTCATCGATGCCGCAAACCCTCTCATTTCCAGGATCCTGTGAATATTCGCGATTCTCCATGGTCACGGTTCAATGTTCAATTTTTGACATCGAGCCCTGCTCGGGATCAGGGTCTTGGGATTGACACGTAAATCGCGGAGAACTTGCGACACATCACTGTGTCGTGAAGACCTGGAACTCGGTGAGGGCAGTTTTTGCGATTGCAGCCATCGAGGCCTGCAGGAAAGTGCCGACGACAGCGCGGTGCCGGTTGCAGGTGCCGGCAGGATTCTTGATTCTTCCCGCGGGAAGCAAAAAAGAAAACCACGAGCGTGCAAAAGAGGGGCGATCTGGTTGTAAAATCCAGTGACTATGGCAGGACGCGGTCGGCGGGAGCCGAGAAGCGGAGATGTGCTGCACGATGCACGATGAAGGGTCGTTGGGGAGTGATTGGATGGGAGCGTCGCGTTTCACGGGCCACAGGCGTCGTGTGACGTCACGCATGTGGTGTCTGCCCGCTCGCGGACCTGCTGTCACCGCGGCTGTGAAAGGGATGGCGATCCGCCATCCGCTGTCGACCGCTGGCGCAGGGAGATGTCGAAGATACCATTTGCGCGCCGGGCTGCGGTGCGCAAGCTGGCTGTCGCGAGATCGAGGATTGAGGCGCCCCACGCAGTCCCGCAGAAGTCCTCCTGGGCAGGCAGTCAGAGCCCGCCCAGGGGAAGGCGCGCCGAAGTGGAGGCGCCTCAATCCGCTTTTGGTGCCGGCGCGTCGGCTGGCGCGGTCTGTGCGGGGCGACCGACGGTGACGGTGATGAGGCCCTGGCCCCACAGCCGCTTTGCCACTTCCTTGGCCTGATCCAGCGTCACAGCGTCGATCAGGGCATTGCGCTTTTCGATATAGTCGATCGGCAGCCTGTCGAGCTGATATTGCAGGAGCGCCTGGGCGAGCTTGGAGGAGGTGTCGAGCGACAGCATCTGGGAACCCTTGAGATAGGACTTGGCGTCCTCGAGTTCCTTCGCCGTCGGCCCTTCGTCGGCGAAGCGGCGGACCTGCTTTTCGATCTCCGCCATGGTCTCACTGGCACGATCGGCGCGGGTCCCGGTGTTGCCGATCACGACGGCCGAATTATCCATCCATAAGAGCGACTGGTAGACCGAATAGGCCAGGCCGCGCTTTTCCCGCACCTCGCTGTAGAGCCGCGACTGCAGGCCGCTGCCGCCGAGAATATAGTTGTCGACATAGGCAGCCATGAAATCCGGGTCGCTGCGTTTCATTCCGGGGCCACCGAAGGTGATCGAGGTCTGCGGCACGTCGAGATCAATCCGTGAGGCCAGAGGCGGGGTCGCGGCCTTGACCTCGGCAACCGGCTCAAGATGGGCCTTCGCCGGCAGGGAGCCGAATGTGTGGTCGAGCAGCCTGCCGAGCGTCTCCGGATCGATGTCGCCGACCACGGCGATCCGCAATGTGTCCCTGGCGATGACGTGGCCGACATAGTCGGTGAGGTCGGACCGGGTGATGGTGGGGACGCTGGCGAGCGTTCCGGCTACGGGGCGGGCGTAGGGATGGTCCTTGTAGGCGGTGGCAAAAAACTGGCGGTTGGCGAGCGGCACCGGATTGGTGGAGTCACGGCGCAGCATCGAGATGATCTGGGAACGGATGCGCTCCACATCGGCGGGGTCGAAGCGGGGTGCGGTGAGCGCCATGTGCAGCAGATCGAAGGCTTCCTCTCTTGTGTCGCGCAGCATGCGCAGGGAGCCTCGGAAGGCGTCGCGGCTGGCGCTGAAGCTGAGTTCAATGGCGCGACGCTCGAGCCGTTCATGGTAGGCTTTGGAATCGAGATCGCCGGAGCCTTCGTCGAGCAGGCTTGCCACCATATTGGCAAGGCCGGGTTTGGTGGCGGGGTCCTGGGTGGCACCGCCGAGGAAGGCGTATTCCATCGCGATCACCGGCACCGTGGCGTCCTGGATGAACCAGGCTTCAATGCCGCCGGGGGAGACGAAATGCTGGATTTTGGCGGCGGCGCGGGCGGCTGTGGGCAAAATGAGCACAGCGGCGACTGCACCAACCGAAAGGACGACGCGCGCGGCATGACGGAAGAAATAGGTCACGAGTGCTTCTCCTCACGCCCTGTGGTGCCAGGTTTGTTGTTGTCCGCTTTGGGCTTGGTGTCTTCGGGTGGCGTCTTGACCAGGTAACCGGTAACGGAGCGCTTCCGGTCGAGCCATTTTCGGGCGGCGTCGTGGACCTCTTGCTCGGTCACGGCACGGACGCGGTCGGGCCACTTCTGGAGATCGTCGATGGTAAGCCCGGCGGCCAGCGCCGAGCCGTACCAGCGCGCCAGCGTCATCTGGCTGTCCTGGGCGTAGATGGCCTCGGCGATCAGCTGGGTCTTGACCCGCTCCATATCCGCAGGGGGAATGGGGTTGTCGGCGACATTGGCGATGACCTTGTCGATGGCCTCCTCGACCTGGGCAAAGGAGACCCCGGCTTTGGGAGCGGCGGACAGCGACAGATGGGTAGGATCAATGGCGAGCGCGGAATAGCCGGCGTCCGCCGACACCGCGAGCGGCTGGTCGACGACGAGGGCGCGGTAGAGGTAGGAGTTGGAGCCGCCGCCGAGCAGTTGGGTCAGCACCTCAAGCGCGGCGTTGGCGCTTTTGTCGCCGCGGGTCGCTGCGGGCACGAGATAACTGCGTCGCAGGATGGGCTGCTCGACACGCGGATCCGCCAGCGTCACGGTGCGTGGTGCGGCGGGCGTCGGCTCCTGCGGACGGTCGCGCTCTTTGCCGATTGCGGGCTGGGCGGCAATGGGGCCGAAATTGCGCTCGACCAGGGGCCGGATGTCTGCGGCCTCGACGTCGCCTGCGATCACCAGGATGGCGTTATTCGGGGCGTAGAAGCGGTGGTAGAAGGCCAGCGCATCCTCACGGTTGAGCTTCTCGATCTCGTGGTGCCATCCGATCACCGGACGGTTATAGGGGTGGTTGAGATAGAGCGCGGCCATGATCTGCTCGCCGAGGCGGGCGTCGGGATTGTTGCCGACGCGCATATTATATTCCTCGAGCACGACGTTGCGCTCAGAAAGCACCTCCTTGTCGCCCAGCACCAGACCGGTCATGCGGTCCGCTTCCAGTTCCATCATCAGCGGCAGCTGCTCGCGCGGCACGCGCTGGAAATAAGCGGTGAAATCAAGCCAGGTGAAGGCGTTCTCGTTGCCGCCGACACGGACCACGGTCTGGGAGAACTCCCCGGCGGGATGTCTGGCGGTGCCCTTGAACATCAGGTGTTCGAGGAAATGGGCGAGGCCTGACTTGCCGGGAGTCTCGTCGGCGGAACCGACCTTGTACCAGATCATCTGGGTCACGACGGGCGTGCGGTGATCGGGGATCACCACCACTTCGAGGCCGTTGGCGAGGGTGAAATCTGTCGGGGGTGTCGCGGTCACCGTGCTCTGGGCCAGCGCGAGGTTGGTGGCGAGAGCCCATGCCAGCAGTGACACAGTGAGACAGGCAGCCGATCGGAATGACAGCATCGTGATCCTGAAGCTTTGAAGGAAAACCGTTTGGTGGGCGTAAACCCGGCGTATACGTCGTCTGCCTTGCGGCGGCGTATCACGAAGTCGAGAGCCGCAGTTTAACCTTACCCGACTTCAGCGGAAAAGCCCTCTGGCGTCAGGTTACGCCGAATTTAGGCGCTGTTGCTGCCGCGCGAACAGAGATCGAACGTAAATCAGAGGCGTCGCAAAGGATCAACCTGGCGGCCTTGCCCGGTCGGGATACAGCGCAAGGGCGCGGCACGAAAGCACAAACCCCGCCCTTTTTGAGGGGCGGGGGTGAAAGGCGCGAGGAGATCACTCCGGTTTATCCTTGCCCGACATGATGTCGAAATAGGTCCGTTGCGAGTGTGCGGGTCCGGTACCATAGGGCTGGTCCGGTGACGGGGTCTGGTATCCCGGCGGAGGATCGACCAGCGAGGAGCGCGCCGGTTCTTCTGTGAACTTCTTGGATTCGGGGGCATTGCCCTTGAAAATGCCGAGCAGCCCGCCCGTGTAGCCAAGCTGAGCGGGGCTGAGCGAGGGGTTGGTGGCCTCACCCGGTTTCACCGGATCATTATTCTCGCGTGCGGGGGTGGCGGTCCTGCCGACATCGAGTTCGCTCGGTGTCAGGGGACGTGCGGCCTCCCAGGGCGTCGGCTTGTTGGCTTCCTTCTTCCTGGCCGCGATCGCCGCCTTGCGGCGCTTTTCATCCGGATCCTTGGGCCAGTTCGGCACCGACCGCGATTCCGGCGATGAAGGCGGCGGAAGATTGAGATTGGGGGGCACCACCAGGGGAGAGCGCTCGCGATAGTCGATGCCGTTTTTTGTCAGACTGCCCTTGGCGCCAAGACCGGCCATGAGGTTGTCGATCATTCTTTCTTCAAAGCTCATATTTTCCTGGTCGGTGCCGTCATCGGCGGCACGCGCCGGGCCTGAAAACGTCATCACGGCAACGGCGAGGGTGATCGCGGTCGCCGTCGTGATCGTGCCGCGCATCAGCCCCTGGAGGGGATCGCGGACGCGACTGATTGGAGGACGAGCTGCCATGTCCATAGCCTTTCCATACCTCACACGCCTTGCCCTCTCGGGGTCAGCTGATCGAACCCGAGACGATCTGCGTGAACTGGCGGAGATCCCCTGAGACTGCCCTCAGTGCCTGGGGTCGTCCCCGCTCAATGGGAGCGCGAAGACCTTCAAGGCACCGGCTTAACCAGCGGGCACACGCCCGGGACCTGCCGCAACGCTTCACCATAACAGACCGGAACCAGATATATTTCGTCTGGTGCCAGCAATTCAATCCGCATCTCACCATTTCAAGCCATGTTCGGTGCGCCGATTCAAGCCACATTTGTGTCAACGAAGGTGGCTTGAGCGTCCCTTCGAGCACAGCCGGGACCAGGATACCAATTAACTGTGGCAATGATTCGTGACCAAATTCAGACGGAAGGTCAATTGTTAACGATTGGCTCAGGCGCCACATTGAACCGTGACCTGCCGCCCGCGCCCCTTGGGGAGGGCGAGCCTGCGGGCGCCCCCTTGGCGCCCACGCACCGCAGCATCGTTGCACCAGCCTGATTGCGAAAAAGACGCCTGCAAGGGGCGTTTTTTCCCCGTGGCAGAGCGGGACGCCGATTATGGCGTTTTTGCGGGTGCGGAGCGGAATGAATCAAGGAGCAGGGCGATGACGCCGGCGACGATGGCGACATCGGCGAGGTTGAAAATATACCAGCTGAAGGTTTTTTCCCCGATCTGGAGGTGAAACCAGGCGAAATCGACCACCGCGCCATGGACCAGGCGGTCGATGGCGTTTCCGATCGCGCCGCCGATGATCAGCCCGAGGCCGGTTGCGGCGATCACGCTGCGGGCCCGCGCCAGCCAGATCGCCAGCGCCACCACCGCCACGAGTTTTACGGCCATCAGCGCCGTCTGGACCAGCTGGCTGTCACTCTGCAGCCAGCCGAAGCTGATGCCGATGTTCCAGGCCAGCACCAGATCGAAAAACGGCGTCAGGCGGATGGGGTGGTCGGCGAGATGGAGGACATGGAGCAGAAAGAGCTTTGATGCCTGGTCAAGGCCTGTGGTGAGAATGGCGGCCACCCCACCGACGAGGCCCGGATGTCGCGTCCGCAGGATCACACCTCCACTCCCAGCGCCTTCCATTCCCGCAGCGCCCTGGCGTCGCGCGGGGTGACGTCGGGATATTCCGGGTCTTCGCCGATCGAGGGGAGGATTTTCCAGCAGCGCGCGCATTTGGTGCCCACGGCCTTTTCCACCACCACCGCGACATCGGCCACGTCGGGGAGGCGGAAGGCGGATGGCGGCGGCTCGTCATTGGTTACCATGGCGTTGGAGGTGATGCAGATCTCGGCCAGGTCGACGTCGAAGAGCAGGCTGAAAACGGCAGGGTTGGTGACATGGACCAGAGGCGATGCCTCAAGCGAGGAGCCGATGGTCTTGGCGGCGCGCTCAACCTCCAGTGCGCCGGTGACGACACGGCGCAGATTGCGCAGAATCGTCCACTTCGCCGCCAGCTCGTCGTCGCGGTACTGCTCCAGTCCTTTCGGGAACCGCGTCAGATGGACCGAGGGCTCGGCATCGGGCCGCAACAGCCGCCAGGCTTCCTCGGCGGTGAAGCTCAACACCGGTGCCAGCCATTTCAGAATTGCATCACACAACAGATCGATGGTGGAGAGCGCCGCCTTTCGCGTCCGGGATGAGGGCGGGTCGCAATAGAGTGTGTCTTTGCGGATGTCGAAATAGAATGCCGACAGCTCGCTGTTGAGGAACGCCGACAGGGTCGCCACCACGCTCTTATAGTCGAATTCGGCATAGGCCTTTTCGATTGCCGCCGCACGCACCGCAAGTTCGTGCAGCATCAGCCGCTCGAGTTCGGGCATATCCGCGGGCGCCACCGCCTCATCGCGGTTGTGGTGATGGAGCGAGCCCAGCATCCAGCGCAGCGTGTTGCGCAGTTTGCGATAGGTCTCGACCGTGTTTTTCAGGATCTCGGGACCAATGCGCTGATCGTCGGAGGAGTCGCAGGAGGCGACCCAGAGGCGGAGGATGTCGGCTCCCGATTCCTCGATCACGGTCTGGGGCGCGATGGTGTTGCCGAGGCGCTTGGACATCTTGTGGCCGGCCTCGTCGAGGGTGAAGCCGTGGGTCAGCACCACGTCGAAGGGAGCACGTCCGCGGGTGCCGCAGCCTTCGAGCAGGGACGAATGGAACCAGCCGCGATGCTGATCCGATCCCTCCAGATACATCACGGTGTCCCGGCCTCCCTCGAAGCGTCGCCGAATGCCGGCAAGGCCTGGAAAATGCACAGGGTCCTCAAGCACGAAGGCATGGGTCGAGCCCGAATCGAACCACACATCAAGGATGTCATCGACCTTGCGCCAGTCCTCTGCGGCGCGCCCTTTGAGGAAACGCTCGCGGGCTCCGGCCATATACCAGGCGTCGGCGCCCTCTTCGGCGAAGGCGGTGAGGATGCGGCGGTTGACCTCGTCGTCGACCAGGATCTCGGCCTCGCCGTCGCCTTTCTCGCGCACGAACAGGGCGATCGGTACGCCCCAGGCGCGCTGGCGCGAGATCACCCAGTCGGGACGCGCCTCGACCATGCCGGTGATGCGGTTCTGCCCGGACGGCGGCACCCATTCTGTCTCGGCGATGGCGGCAAGTGCGCGGCCGCGCAGGGTGTCAGTGCCGCCGGCGATGGTCTGGTCCATGGCAATGAACCATTGCGGCGTGTTGCGGAAAATCACCGGTTTGCGCGAGCGCCAGGAATGCGGATATTGATGGGAAAGCCGTCCGCGCGCCACCAGTGTACCGCGATCCAGCAGCGCGGCGATCACCGCGTCATTGGCATCGCCCTTGTCGCCCGTGTCGGTAATGACGCGCCTGCCGGTGAAGCCGGGGGCCTGCGCGGTGAAAGCGCCGTGCTCGTCCACGGGATAGGGGATCGCGGGGTTGATGCCGCGGCCGATGAGGTCGCGGCCATGCGCCATCCAGACCTCGAAGTCCTCGCGGCCATGGCTCGGTGCGGTGTGCACGAAACCGGTGCCGGTGTCTTCGGTGACATGATCGCCGCTGAGGAGGGGCACCTGGAAATCATAGGCTCCGGCAAAGCCGCAGAGCGGATGGGCGCAGGTGAGGGCTGCGATCTCGGCGGCCGGCACAGCCCTTTCGCGGGTAAAGCCGGTGACCCGGGCCTGGGTGAAGACGCCGCCGGCGAGCGCGTCGGCGAGGATCACGCGTTCGCCGCTCTTGAGCCAGTTGCCGGCGGGCGCGTCGGTGACCCGGAAGAGGCTGTAGGCGATGCGCGGCGAATAAGAGATGGCGCGATTTCCCGGCAGCGTCCAGGGTGTGGTGGTCCAGATCACGACATGGGCGCCGGTGAGAGCGGGAGCCGGCGCCACTACCGGGAATTTCACCCACACCGTGTCGGAGGTGTAATCCTCATATTCGACCTCGGCCTCGGCGAGCGCGGTTTTCTCCACCACGCTCCACATCACCGGCTTGGAGCCGCGATAGAGCGTGCCGTTGGCGGCGAATTTCATCAGTTCGCGGGCGATCTGCGCTTCCGCGGGGTAGGTCATGGTGGCGTAGGGATGGTCCCAGTCGCCGATGACGCCGAGGCGGCGGAATTCCTCGCGCTGCACATTGAGCCAGCCTGCGGCATAGGCGCGGCATTCGCGCCGGAACGCCACCATGGCCTCATTATCGCTGAAGTCGGGTTTCTGGCGGCCCTTGCTGCGGTAGTTCTCCTCCTCGACCTTCCACTCAATGGGCAGGCCGTGGCAGTCCCAGCCTGGCACATAATTGGAATCGCGCCCCATCATCTGCTGGCTCTTGATGACGAGATCCTTGAGCACCTTGTTGAGAGCGGTGCCGATATGGATATTGCCGTTGGCGTAAGGCGGGCCGTCATGGAGCACGAATTTCTCCCGCCCGGCACCGGCCTGGCGCAGTCTGTCATAGAGACCGATCGCGTTCCAGTAGCCGAGCAGTTCGGGCTCGCGCCGCGGCAGGCTGGCGCGCATGGGAAATTCGGTTTTCGGCAGAAACAGGGTCTTGGAATAGTCTCTGGCGCTGGTTTTCTTCGGCTTGTCGGACATTGGTTTCTAGACCCGGATTTTGGCGGTTCGGATTTGAATGACCCGGATGTGAGGGCGTGAGGGCTTCAAGGAGCGTCGATCAGGCTGCTCTTCGCGGGAGCCCTGAGAAGCGGCTTCTCAGGATCACGGGGGCAGTTGTGATACCAGAACCCTGTTTCTCTGATCGACGTTTCTCTGATCGACGGACGGTTGAGGCCCGGATGCAAGGGGAAGGTCTCGCAATGCCGAAGCCAGCAGAAGATGTGGGCTTTCCATAGCAAAGGGGGGGCGAAAGCGCAAAGAAATCGCCAGCTCCCGCCCTCACTGCAAAGCGGGGTTCAAAACGTCGGCGTCGATTTTGCCCAACAGGGGGAAGGCACCGGGCGCAGCGGCAAGCCGCTCACGGGCACAGAGTGAATCTTCGTTCATCCGGGCGATCAGGCTCGGGATGTCGTCGAATTTGCGCTCCTCGCGGATGAAGCTGATGAAGGCACAGTCGAGCCTCCTGCCATAGAGGTCGCCATTGAAGTCGAAGAGGAAGATTTCCAGGAGCGGCGCGCCGTTGTCGAAAGTGGGGCGGCGCCCGAAGCTTGCCACCCCGTCAAGGCGGCGGTCACCAAGACCGACGCGTACGGCATAGATGCCGTGTCGGAGGCCGCAACATTCGGCAAGCCGGATATTGGCGGTCGGATAGCCGAGATCGCGTCCGCGTCTGTGACCATGGATGACCTCGCCGCTGACGAACCACGGCCCGCCGAGCATGGTGGTGGCGTCTTCACAACGCCCCTCCTGAAGCGCCAGGCGGATGGCGCTGGAGGACATCGGCAGTCCGCCGAAGTCGACATGGGGCTGGACGTCGACCTCAATGCCGAGGCGCGGTGCCTGCTCGGCCAGCAGGCTGGGCGAGCCGGCACGGCGGTGGCCGAAGTGGAAATTGAAGCCGATGGCGATGCCGCTGATGCCGAGCCGTTCGATCAGATCATGGTGAATGAAATCTTCCGCGCTGGTGCTGGCGCGTGCAGCGTCGAAGGTCATCACCACCGCCCCGGCCAGCCCCGCCCCGGCCAGCAGGCGCAGCTTGGTGGTGATGTCGTTGAGGCGGAACTGGGGCTTGTCCGGGTTGAAAAAACGCCTGGGATGGGGCTCGAAGGTCAGCGCCAGCGCCGGGCGGTGGTGGATCCGGGCCATGTCCATGGCCGCACCCAGCACTGCGCGGTGGCCGCGGTGGACGCCGTCAAAATTGCCCATGGCCACCACCGCCCCTTGCGGGATGGCGGATCTTGGCGTGGCATCGGAGATCACGGTAAAATCCTGAGACATCGTGGTAAATTCGCGCTCCCGAACGGGATGGACCTGTGCTTTGGGATCACCCTTGGCGTGAGGACGGCGCTGGAGTCAAGTCGTGGCCCTGGCGGTGGGTTGGCGCACATGTCGGGCAGCACAGGTGCGAGGTTATGACCCGGTCGAGTTCGACCGGGCGCAGTGTATCGGAGCGCAACTCCTGGACCGGCAGGAAGCCAGGAGAGCGAGCCTGGAGCTGTGAACAGGCAATCCTCGACAGAGATGGCGTTGGCGGAATGAAACCCGCGCAAGTGCTGCGGCCTCGCCGTTTGGAATTCCGTGGCCGGTATCCGGTATTATGCCGCATATCCGGATTGCATCGTGCTTTGGCGCCGCCCGGATCGACGGCCTGGCGAAATCAGCGGACCGCCCAGGCATCGTCCCCGGGAACGCGAGAAACAGCAGATGCAGATCGGGTCGGATGGCATTGCGCGGTGCTGTCGCCCTGGCCGGCGACCCTGGGGAGCAGGACAGGCGCCTTCGCAGTGCCGCACGCGGGGCGCCTGGGCCTGACCGGATCCGCGAGCGTGGCTGCCACATGGTCTCATGTTGCCGCAGCTTGCCGGGGCTTCACTCATGAATTGAGCCGGGGTGCCGCGACAGGAACATGCGCTTTCCTGATCCGGCGCATGGGCTTTGACAAATTCGCCTGGCTTCCGTTTCCACCGGAGAAATGGTGGCATGCTCCCACCTGATCTGCGGCCTCGCGCGACCACATGACCGCCGGCCGGTGGTCTCCTGCAAGAGGGCGGCCATTGGCGATGACGGCGCTGCGACCGGTTTGTGCGACAACTTTTCCCGGGATCCCAAGGTCTGTGGTCTTCCTGCACCAGACGGTTACCTGTTCGTCGTCATGGGCGATACCACGGCCGCTCTCATACATCTCGCAGAGAATGGTTTGAGCTTCGTGCACGCCCTGGCTGACCGCCTTGCGCAACCAGGCAATCGCCTGCCCATCGTCGCGGGCGATACCCCTGCCATCGCGGTACATTGTGCCAAGATCCGATTGTGCCAGAGCGTTGCCCTGTTCCGCCGCCTTCCTGTACCAATCGACAGCCTGCGCATCATCCCCGGCGACGCCGCGCCCGAGTGCGTACATCATCCCGAGCATGTGTTGGCCCTGAGCTTCACCCTGTTCGGCCGCCTTGCGGAACCAGTGCACGGCCTGTTCATCATCCCGCGTGGCGCCGATCCCGCTGAAATAGATCGCACCAAGTTTGAGCTGGGCCCCGGCGTGGCCCTGGTCTGCGGCCTTCCTGAACCAGAAAACGGCTTCGGCGTCATCGTGTGCGACGCCGCGCCCGTTTGCGTAGAAGGCGCCAAGTTCGGCCTGAGCTGCAGCGATACCCTGATCTGCGGCCTTGCGGTACCAGCGGACGGCCTCGGCATCATCGCGGGCAATCCTGCCGCCGGTGGCGTAGATGTCGCCGAGAGTGTATTGCGCGAAAGCATGGCCCTGGTCTGCGGATTTGCGGTACCAGCGCAGGGCCTCTGCGTTGTCCTGCGGCACGCCGTGACCGCTCAGATAGGCGGTGGCGAGAGCGAACTGGGCATCGGCCAACCCCTGGTCGGCGGCCTTGCGGTACCAGGTCGCGGCCAGGGCGTCGTTTCGGACAGTCCCCCTGCCGGTTGCGCAGAACTTGCCGAGACTGAATTGCGCGAAAGCATGGCCCTGGTCGGCGGCCTTGCGGAACCAGTGCAGGGCTGCGGCGTCGTCGCGCCTGACACGCTGACCGTCCGCGTACATGGCGGCGAGACTGGCCTGTGCCACTTTGTCTCCCCGCCTGGCGGCGGCGCGTGTCTCGGGGAATCTCGCGGAAAGCCGCTGGACTGTCTCGCAGACCTCTGTCCTTGTGGCCTCGAGCGCAGTGTACTGGTCATCGATCCGGGCGCCGAACTGTGGTGCAATCCCGCAACGGGCAGCATTGGCATTGACGAATTTCAGGACATCGAACATGGCCTGGGCGAGAGGCCGATACACCGCGCAGGCCTGTGCTGCCGACGGCGGATGGGTGGAACCGGGTGCGCCAAGTGCCTGCAGCGCCTTTCTGCGTGTTTCGGCTTCCTGGCGCAGCCGGCGAAAAGTCTCCGTGCATTCGGCAGTGGCGAGCTGAGCCGGGCCCACCCCGCCGTCCGCAGCCCGGGCTGGACCTGATCCGGCATCGGATGACGAAGCCGTGACTGGCAGCAGGATCGGATTGTACCCGGCTATTGCGCAATCCCGGGCGTGAGCCGAAGCTGTGCACCCAAGGCCGAGAGTGAGCGCGAGAGCGCAAGCGACATGCTTCATGAGAGCATTTTTCCTGCATGACGAGGGCAGGCGGGTCATTTCTGGCCGTCCGGATTGATCCTGGCGAGAGAGCCGCTGATCAGCTGCGCCGTGTGACGCATGCCCGATGGATGCCGCCAGCACATCAAAGGCATCTCCCGGCCTCGTTGTCGGATCAGCGCCGGAGCGGAAGTCGACGCGGTGTTTGCACTCACGCATCTCGTCCTCCAGCGCTCCTGCGCCCCGAGCCATCGTGGGGGTTGGACGAAGGCGACTGGGGGCTGGCCGCCTTCGTCCAACGTGCCGGCCGCGCTGCAGGCCATCATGGCCAGACCGCCTCTGACCATGACCATCTGCAGCGCCGACGGCAGCACCGGGTGGCTAAGGAAATTTTCCCTGGAAAAGTGGTGACCTGTGATTTTGACATCCCGTTCCACCACCTTAACCATCAGCCGGGCATAAATGATCGGTATACGATCAAATATTATCGTGTCAATTGGGAGTGCCAAGATATTTACTGGCGCGGATCACCCGGGCTCCGGGAAGCCGGCAGGAATTGGCCCGGCGCCTGCCGTGCCGTACAGCGCAAGGCGAGGGGGGCCGGTCGGGCGCGCTTTCGCAGATGGCATCAAGGGATGGAGGGTGGGCGCGGCAGTTGAGCGCTGCACGGGTTCAGACTGCGTGCGCAAGCGGCGTTTTCATCGCTGCAAGCGTGAACGCCAATCCGGATGGCGCGCGGCGCGCGCCAGGCACCTGGTTTCCAGGATCAGCAGCCCGCGCAGGATGGAGAAAATCCCTTAATTTACAATGTGTAGCGAATTCCGGCGGCGCCCGCACGCCCTATCGGGCAGGGCGTTGCTGAGTGGCAAATTCCGCAGCCGCAAAAACCGCGACGACGAGCGACGTTCTGTCTCCAACTGCCGTTTTCAGGACTGCTGTCAGGGGCTGGTCGGAAGGTGGCGCACCCGGCGGGTGAGGCAGGGGGCCGGGAAAGACGGCAGCACTGTGTGCCCGCCATCGCCAGTCCCGGTGATGCGACGGAAAATTCTGCGAAAGAGGTGTGAAATTCCAGGTGGTTCTTCGGGCACGGCGCGCGCGTCAGCGGGCGCGCAGCCGGGCGATGCGGGGCGGCATGTCTTCGGCATCGTCAGCGCGGTACTCCAGGAGATCGCCCGGCTGGCACTGCAGCGCTTCGCAGATCTTGTTGAGCGTCTCAAAGCGCACGCCCTTGACCTTGCCGGACTTGAGGAGAGAGAGGTTCTGTTCGGTGATATCGATGCGCTCGGCAAGATCCTTTGATCGCATCTTGCGCTTGGCCAGCATCACATCAAGATTGACGATGATAGGCATGGGGTCACCTCATATAATCTGGCTGTGCTCTTCGGCAATGGCCTTGCCGGCGGACAGGATCTCCGCCTGGGTCAATATGCCGAGCACGAAGGCACAACGCAGCGGATCACCGGCGTCAAAGAAGAAGGTGAAGCTGCGGCTCACGATGGCGCATGCGGCGAAGCGCATGACGAATTCAACGAGAAGGGCCGCCACAGCCATGTGGGTCATGGTACGAAAAGCGGAGACGGCCTCTCGATCAAAGATGCGGCCGGCGATGTAGTGGCTGAACATCTGCCAGTTTTTGACCGCAAGCACCGCATTGACGATGCTGGTGATGAGCGTTGTCGAATAGCCGGCAGCCTGCTGAAGGCGGGATATCGGCTCCAGTGCGTGCCCTGCGACCCCGCTATAGAAGTGCATGATCGTGGCTTTATTGGCCCAGGCGCTGGTGTAGACCGCGAACATCCAGATCACCCAGGCTGCCAAACCGACCCGTGCGAGCTGGCAGGTCAGGATGAGGAAAAGCGGCAGCCGTTTTCTGGCGCTGCGCTGCGCTGTCTCATGCGGAGCGGCAGCTGCTTGATCAGCCCCATGCCCTTCGGCGAGAGGCTCCGTTGCGACACCGTCGATCGTGGCAATGCGCAGCGACTCACTGGATCGGGACTTTGGTGGTTTGGTTGCAAATATTCCCACCGGGCTATCGCACTTGAGAACGGAATCAATCACTTCACGCGGTGCGGAGCGACCGTAATCGGGCTGGTTGAGGATCCGTGACCCGCCCCCCGTGATCGACCCGCGCTTGCGGGCTGACGTTACACGAGGTTGAAAGTGCCGACAATCCCTGGATGCAGTCCCGGCCCGTGCGACAGCAGCCTGGGGTGTGGTCCGGACTCGCGGCTTTCCGGCTCCGTTGAGGCTGTCGGGCCGGGTGAGGCCAGCCATCAACGGGCGCGGTGTGCTCCCAGGTGGAATTGGGGTGGGCGACGTCCGTTTCAGCAGCCCGGCCGCCATCCGCGCCAGAGCACTGCTGCGGCGCTTTCCAGTCCAGGATGGGTGTCCTTTGAGTAGGGCCATGATGTAGCAATTATCATAAAAAATACTCGCTCTACATTAATTCAAGTCAATTCCAGCACAAATTTCTTCATTCTTCGGGCGACCTGAAACCTGCCGCAGTGAACCAGGTCTCACCCTTTTGGCGCTTTTTTGGCCCGCCAGCGCTGATCCGGTTCCCGGAAGGCGCCGCCGACATCCCTTCGGGGCGCGCGCGCGCGCGCGGGCGGTCGGGAACTGCGAGGTGCCGCGCGGGATTGGTGGCGACAATGCGGGTTCCCCGGGCACCACGGCCGATTTTTCGGTCCTCGGGTCATTTCTGACACCACTGGGCACTGCAGGTGACTGGGGATGGGGGCGCAAGGCGCGCTTCCCGCGACGGCGGTCATGGGCCAGAACCCGACGGGTGGTCGGGCGCGATGGCAAGCCCGGCCTGCGCTCGGGTCACGTCACAGACCGAACTCCAGTCGCGTCCGCCCAGTCCCATCGCGATGCCAGCCGTCATCTTGCGCTGGATCGTTTCGGCAAAGTCCCAGTGCACCCCGTGTGCGCTCGCAGCATTGACCATCAGTGTGACATCCTTGAGCCCGCCTCTGAGATCGAAGCCCACGTCGTCGAATTGGCGCTGCCAGATCCGGGTGGCGTAACCCTGCATCACCGGTTGGGCCCAAAGCATGCGGAACATGCTGTGCAGCATGGCGAGAGGGATGCCGGTCTTTTCGCCGAAGGCATAGATCTGACCCATCAGGTCGATGACGGTCACTGCCGTATAATTTGCCGCCAGCTTTGCCGCTGCAGCGATCGCGTGGTCAGGACCGAGATACTGCAGCTGACGGGTGAAGGCGGCAAGGACCTCCCGGCTGGCCGCGAATACCGACGCCTTGCCGGCGACCAGGCCGATGAGTTCTCCAGCCGCTGCGGCATCGGGACGCCCCAGCACCGGCACCGCCAGATAGTCGCTGCCGTGACCGGCATGGAGTTCGACCAGGCGCCCTGTCGCTTCCGGGGAGATCGTCGAGGTGCCGATATGGATGGCGCCGGGCGCGAGACCGCCAAGCAGACCCTGTGAGCCTTCAACCACGGCGCGCACAGCGTCATCATTGGCGAGCGAGGTGATGGCGATGACCGCATGGCGCGCCGCGTCAGCCGGCGTTGCGGCGAACGTGGCACCGGCGTCGAGCAGCGCACGGGCCTTGTCGGCGCTGCGATTATGGACCGTCACCGGATAGCCGGCGCGAAGGAGCTGTGCGGCGATGCCGCTGCCCATGCGGCCGAGGCCGATGACCGCGATCGCCGGCCTTGCCGCCGCGTCGGTGGTGGAGCCGCCGCGACAGAGGCGTACGAGTTCGGAGAACCAGATCGCCACCTCGCCGTCCCCGGTGATGGTGAGAAACTGATCGGCCAGTGCCGCTGGCACGGCGTCGGGAGCGGAACTGAGAAGCACGCGGGTGGCGGTGGCCGCGTCCTGCCAGACCAGGGTGACATCGGGGCTGGTGATGGTGCCTCGTCGCGACAGTACCGCGCCACCACAGAAGACAAAATGGCGTGCCACGCTGCCGTCCCGGGTCCGGATCTGAACCGAGCGCGCCGGCACGCGGAGCTTCTCCTTCATGCCGTCCTTTGCGCAGCTGCGGCGCAACCTGCGCGCCAGTGTCAACAATATCAGTTCAAACATCATCTTCATGGTCGGGTGCCCTTCAGGACGTTTTGCCAAAGTGACTGGCGATGACCCGGGAAATTATGTAAGCAAATACTTTGTTTTCCAACTCGCATTCCCGGGACCCTGGAGAGGGGTTGGCGGCAGAGCGGTAAGGTGTTGATCAAATGAGGAAAATTCCGCGACAGGCGCGCGCCCGGCAGACCGTGGAGTATATTCTTGAAGCCGCAGCTTGCATTCTGGCGGAGCGCGGCCTGGAAGGCTTCACCACCAACCACATCGCCGAACGCGCCGGCGTCAACATCTCCTCGCTCTATCAATATTTTCCCGACAAGCTCGCCATTCTTGAGGCGTTGCGGGAGCGCCATGTCGCGGTTCCCGATCAGAACTATGCCGTCTGGCTGGAACGATCACGGGATCTGCCGCTGGAAGAGATCGTGCGCGCCATCGTCGATCTGGCAATCTCGATGCACGCGAGCAATCCGGCGATGCACAAGCTCTTCCTTGAGGCGCTGCCGCGCCAGAGGCGGAAAGCGGACGATCATTTCGAGGCGGAGCGGATCGCGAAAATGGCCTCGATGCTGCTCGGTCACTGCCGTGCCAGTTTGAATCCGGAGATGATGCTGTTCATCCTCCGCCACGCCCTGAGCCGGGTTCTTCATGAGGTGGTCTGCGAACGCCCGGAATGGCTTAAGGATCCGGTTTTCCGCGAGGAACTGGTGACGTTGCTGGTCAACTATCTCCGCGCGTGAGCAACGGGTGTCGGGGGAGAGCGGACTTCAAGAGTCAGGAATTTGTCGAAGCGCCAAAAGTTCAAAGCGAGCGGCATGGAAAAGGAAGTTGAGGCCGTCCAGAAAAGAAAGGGAAGCGGCCTCGCGGGCGTCGAGGAGCGAGGCTAAACCTGACGAAAAACGAGGTGAAGACTATTTGGTTGTCTCGTGCGGTATCCAACGGATACACGAGTTACGTGGTGCAGGATCTGATCATTCGGACCAATGTCTTCATCCTTCCATGTACTCACGAGACTTCAGTCTTGTGGCGAGGGCCCCTGTGCGAGAGCTTGCGACATTTCAATCCCTACACATAGCCCCGGTCCTGCAATAGCGCCCACCGTTCGGGAGGCAGACAGGTCTCCATCACCTCCAGGGGGGAGATTTCCCCTGTGCTGTCGGCAAAGGCTATCACGAAATCGTCGGTCACGGGAATCTCCGCCTGGCGGACCATCCTTGCGAGAGGTCGCAGCGTTTTCTCGAGCACGCGCATAGCCGAGGCGTTGCTGTCTTCGCCTTTCATCAATTGGCGGTGCAGCAGGAAGGTATCCTTAAGTGTCTGGTCTTGGAGCCAGTATTCATCGCCAGTGCCTTTGTTGTCGGCTTTAGCCCGGATCTCGTCGGGTGCCCATAAGTAATATCCCACGGCCTCTCCGCGCTCCAGCACCGAGCGGCGGTAGGACTCGCGGCCCCAGACAAGGAACGGCGGCCATCCGCAGTCCATATCTTCGCCGGAGAAACACAACAGCAGGCAGTAGAGCCTTTCCTCTCGGGGGATTTCGTTCAGTGCGGCAGCGAGCGCCTGCTCCAACAGAGACTGGACGCTGGCTTCAATCGTCTCCATGCTTTCGCTGTCGGGCAGACGCAGATATTCCAGCCGGCCGGGTCCCGGTCGGGGCTGACCTTGTTCGTCAAGGTCCTGGTGCGTGACGCGAGCCAGGACGCCATCGGGGTCGTAGGTGAAAACGAGTTGGCTGAGTTCAGGGGTGCGACCTTCCTTATCTACGGCAAAGTCGTGAGGATGATCGTCGTCATCGAAATCTTCGTCATCGAAATCTTCGTCGTCGGAATCCACATCCTCATCAGAATCTTCGTCATCGGAGGCATCACTGCTGAAATCATCATCCTTTCGCCACAAGCGTATCAGGCTGCGCTGCAGCCGGTCGCCTTCTGGATCATATTCATAACGGATTTCCTCATAGGAATACAGGCTCCAGGTTTGTTCGGCGACAAGTCGGTCATCGTGGGTATCGCTCTTGGTGATGGTCGCGTCGCCACCGGAATTTGACCACTGTACTAAACCGTGCATAATTTTGATGACCCCTATTGCATTCCATGTTCTGTTAGTGTATAGTACGTTCTATGAAAATTGATGGTCGCACAATTGGTCGAAAGAAGGCCGAGGAAATCCGCTTCGAAGCGGT
>WQYW01000104.1 GCA_009781045.1 Alphaproteobacteria bacterium | reverse complement strand
CGCGAACGAGGACGAGGCTCGGTCCGCTTCCCGTGATTCCTGGTCTCCTTTTTGCCAGCTTTCCGCTCTTCTTTGGCCTTTCGCCTCTCTTCGGCGTTGCGCTTTTCTTCAGCGTCGTGATTTATAGCTCGCACCTCCCTCCTTTTCGCCCGTGTCGACGTCACCAAACTTGTAGGATGCCTGGAGGAACCCGCCATAGCGCTCCGAACTGAATTTGATCGCCTGGGCAGAATACTTCAGGAACGAAGGCTCTCACGGAGGCGTTCCGCCGATGGGGGGACTCGGACGGGATCGGGCGTTCCGTGGTAAAACCGGGCCAAAATGCGGGGCTCTCTTTGCTGTGCGCTCGGTCATCGGTCATGCAATCTTGTTTTGAAGTTTGAAGTGGCTTGAGGAAATCCGAAGATGGGCTTTCGAGTTGCAATTTTGCTGCGTCGGAGGGACATCCCATATCTGTCAATTTGCGGGAGCGCCAGGTGTTTCCAATGAAAAGCCTTATGTTCGTCGTATGGATTGCGCTTTTTGTGATTGTGCCAGCGGAGGCTGTGGGTCCGGCTTGGGGGCAGAGTGGCAGCAATGCGCAGTGGCGGTCTGGTGGAAGTTCCATCGGAACCCGGACGGAGGCGGAGCCGGCGTCCGGGGGCCGGAAAGGCTCGCTGGCGGAGGTTGCCGTGCAGGAACGGGCGACGTTGCTGGTCGACGAGAGTGGCAGAGCCCGGCGATTTGGAGGGACCGTGACCTGGCAATTTGAGCCGGGCCAAGCGGGCGACAGCGTCGGAGGGAGCCTGCGTGCCGAGGTCGAGTTTCCGCAAACCGGGCTTAAGGCTGTTTTGACGATGACGCGCAATTCCGATCCGGATCTGCCGGCCAGTCATGTCGTGGGGGTCCGTTTCACCACCGAGGCTGGATCGGTAAACGGTGGTGTCGAAGCGATGACGAATATCGTGATGAAGGCGACAGCGGAGAGCGTCGAGGGAGCCTCTCTTGCTGGCAGTGTGGTCGATGTGAAAGACGGGTTTTTTCTGGTCGGCCTGACGGCGGGGATGCGCGAGGGCAATGTCAGGATGCTGAGGGACCAGGCCGGGTTTGAAATTCCAGTCTCCTTTGCCAACCGGCAGCGGGCCTTGATCTGGTTCGAAAAGGGAAACTCCGGCAGCCTGGCGATTGACCAGGCCCTCGCCAGTTGGGGGGATGTTGGCGCCGAGCCCGCTTTTGGCAAGGCAGTCAATGCTGCAGTTCAGGAGCCTGGCAGCAATGGGCCGTCGCCGTCTGATGGTGGTTCCGGTGGCACCAGCATGGAGGCGGGGTCGGCATCCGGGCGCAGGAAGGACCCTTTGGTGGAGTTTGCCAACCAGCAACGGGCGACGTTGCTGGTCGAAGACATCGGCAGAGCCAGGCGATTTCGAGGCAGCGTGAGCTGGAAGTTTGAGCCGGGCAAAGCGGGCGACAGTGGAGCCGCAGGGAGGCTGCACGCCGAGGTCGAGTTTCCGCAAAACGGGCTGAAGGCTCTTTTGACGATGACGCTCAACTCCGACCCTGATCTGCCGGCCAGTCATGTCGTGGAGGTGCGCTTCCTCACCCCGCCAGCGTTTGTCAACGGTGGTGTCGAAAGGATGGAGGATGTTGTGATGAAGGCGACGGAGGACGAAGTCGGGGGGACTACCCTTGCAGGGAGTGTGGTCAATGTCACGGACGGGCATTTCCTGGTTGCTCTGACGGACGCCATGCGCGCAGGCAATGTCCGTCTTCTGAAGGAACGCTCCTGGCTCGAAATCCCTGTGACCTTTGCCAGCAAACGGCGGGCTCTGATTTCTGTCGGAAAGGGCGTTTCGGGGGTGCAGGCTTTTCGTGAGGCCTTCCTCCAATGGGGGGATTAGTTCGCAAGGGGGGACGGCGGGCCCTCCCCTTGGGGAAGAGAATATGCCCCAGTGAGGGGCTGTCTCAGGTCCTGAAAAGGGAGTTTGGGGGGGGAGGGGCGCAGGCTGCACCGTGGTCGCAAGGCATGTGTATAGGGAGGATGCAGGGCGGGTCAGGGGGGCAGCTTGCCGGCGTGCGGCAGGCCACCTGCGCACGAGGGGGAGCGGGAGGTTCGCGCTGGCGGAGGCTGCCGCTTCTGAAACGGCAAGCCTGCGTGTTGAAGATTGATCCGCTCAGCGTCTGAGAACTGCGACCAGCTCGACATGGGGGCTGTGGCGGAACTGGTCGATGGGCACCACGGAAGTGAGGCGGTAACCGCCGTCTGTGAGGATACGTATGTCGCGGGCGAAGGTGGCGATGTTGCAGGATACTGCAACCACTACCGGCACTGTGCTTGCTGCCAGCCGTGTCGCCTGGGCCTGGGCGCCCTGGCGTGGCGGGTCGAACACCACGGCGTCGAAATCGCGTAGTTCCTGTGGCACCAGAGGCTGACGGAAGAGATCGCGACGCACCGCCGTGACCGGCTTGAGACCGGGCGCATGAGAAGCGGCGGTAAGCGCGGTGAGCGCGGGCAAGGCGCTGTCGATCGCGGTGACTCGGACTTTCTCGGCGAGGCGCAGCGCGAAGGGGCCGACCCCACAGAACAGATCGGCGACCGCTCTGGCGCGACCAATGCCTGCAATCACCTCACGGGCCAGGGTCTCCTCTCCGGCCAGGGTGGCCTGCAGAAATGAGCCCGGCGGCAGTGTCACTTCGGCGCGGCCCATGGCGAGGCGCGGCGGCTGTTGCTGGAGGATCAGTTCGCCATGCCGTGTCAGCCGCGCCAGACGGTACTCACGGGCGATTGCAGACAGCGCTGTGACCATGGCGGCGGTGATGGGGCCGGAACCACGGACATCGACGTCGAGACCCGAGTTCGTTGCGGTGAACTGGAGGTCGAGGGGCTTCGCTACGGTGGCCAGCGCCTCGGCGATCGCCCAGGCGGCGTCGAAGGCACCAGCAAGCCCGGGATCGAGCACCGGGCAGCGGTGGATGGGAATGATGTCGTGGGAATTCGCCGCCGAAAAGCCAACTTTGAGAACGTTATGCCCGCTGCGCCTCGCATGGAGGGTGATGCGTCGGCGGCCGCTGCCATGGGCGTCGATGAGTTCTCCCACCGCACAGTCGAAGCCCGCCTTGGCCAGGGTTTCGACCACGATGGCGCGCTTCCAGGCCTGATAGGGCCCGGCCTGCCAGTGCTGGATGGCACAGCCGCCGCAGAGGCCGAAATGCGGGCAGAACGGCGCGATGCGCTCAGGGCTTGCCACTTCTATTGAGAGCAGATGGCGGCGTTCCGGGTGATGGCCGGCGACCGGCCCGGCCTCGACAATCTCGCCGGCAAGCGTTGTGGGCACATAGAGCGTCGCCCCGTTACTGAAAGCGACGCCGTCGCCGCGATGGCCGACGTGATCAATCAGCAGACGTTCAGCCATGACGGGCGCCAAGAAAAAATTCGACATTGCCGTCGCCGCCGGTGATCGGCGAGGGGAAGGTCGCAATATGGCTGCAGCCCAGCGTGGCGGCGAGGCCTGCAATGTCCTCGCAGATGGCGCGATGGAGATCCGCGTCACGGACGATGCCGCGCTTGCTGTGCGCCCGTCCGGCCTCGAACTGCGGCTTGATCAGGGCCAGCAGGGTGGCGTCTGCTGCGGCAAACGACAGCGCCACCGGCAGCACGGATTTCAGAGAAATGAAGCTGACATCAATGACGATGACCGCGGGGCGTACTGCCAGCAGGGATGGGTCAAGGGAGCGGATATCGGTCTGTTCCATCGATTTGAGCCGGGGGTGGCCGTGAAGCGAGGGATGGAGCTGGGCGCGTCCGACATCAACGGCATAGACCAGAGCTGCGCGGCGTTGCAGCAGGACCTGGGTGAAGCCGCCGGTGGAGGCGCCGATGTCGAGACAGACGCGATCCTGGATGACGACGGGATAGCGCTCAAGGGCGCCCTCCAGCTTGACGCCGCCACGGGAGACGAAAGGATGCGCGGGCTCCGCCAGAAGCCGCGCCCGGGGAGAGATCAGGTCCGAGGGCCGGAGCAGGCGCTGGTCATCGGCGATGACATGGCCGGCTTCGATCGCCGCGCGCGCCCGCGCCCGGCTTTCGAACAGGCCGCGTTCGACCAGCACAAGATCCGCGCGCCTGCGGGCAGGAGACGTCAAGCCGGCTTGCCGGTTTTGCCGAGCAGCTCAAGCACTTTGTCAACGATGGCCCGGGCGTCGAGCCGGGCGTAGGCATACATCGCCGCCGGGGTGTCGTGATCGATGAATTCGTCCGGCAGCACCATCGTCCGTGCCTTGAGCCTGCCGCTGTCAAGTATGCCCTGATCGGAGAGATATTGCAGGACATGGGAGCCGAAGCCACCAATGGAGCCTTCCTCGATCGTGATCAAAACCTCGTGTTCGCGCGCCAGTCTGAGCACCAGATCGGTATCGAGCGGCTTCATGAAGCGGGCATCCGCCACCGTGACCGCCAGACCCTGGGCGGTGAGTTCGTCGGCGGCGGCCTCGCAGTCGGCAAGGCGGGTGCCGAATGACAGCAATGCGATTTTGCTGCCTTTCTCACTGCCTTTCTCGCTGCCTTGGCGGATGATGCGGCCTTTGCCGATTTCGAGCGGCACACCCACTTCCGGCATCTCGACGCCGCGGCCCTCGCCGCGCGGGTAGCGCACCGAAGAGGGGCGGTCGTTGATCGCAACCTGGGTCGCGACCATGTGGACCAGGTCGGCCTCATCGGCGGCCGCCATGATCACCATATTGGGCAGACAGCCGAGGAAAGCATTGTCGAAGGAACCGGCATGGGTGGCGCCGTCGGCACCGACCAGACCGGCGCGGTCGATGGCAAAGCGCACCGGCACGCTCTGCAGCGCGACATCGTGCACGATCTGATCATAGCCGCGCTGGAGGAAGGTTGAATAGATCGCACAGAAGGGTTTGTAGCCCTCGGCGGCGAGGCCGGCGGCAAAGGTCACAGCGTGCTGTTCGGCAATGCCGACATCGAAGGTGCGGGCCGGAAAGGCGCGGTGGAAGATGTCGATGCCGGTGCCGGAGGGCATGGCCGCAGTGATGCCGACGATCTTGTCGTCCTTCTCGGCTTCTTTGGCCAGAGCCTGGCCGAACACGTTCTGATAGGAGGGGGCGTTGGCCTTGGATTTGGCCTGGGTGCCGGTGGCGACGTCGAACTTCGCCACCGCATGATATTTGTCGTCGGCCTCTTCGGCAGGCGCGTAACCCTTGCCCTTCTGGGTCACGACATGGACCAGGATCGGTCCGGTTTCCATGTCGCGGACATTCTTGAGCACCGGCAGCAGATGGTCGAGATTGTGGCCATCGATCGGGCCGACATAATAGAAGCCGAGTTCCTCAAACAGCGTGCCGCCGTCCATCATGAAGCCGCGGGAATATTCCTCGACCCGGTGGGCCCGGCTCATGATGCTCTTGGGCAGATGCTTGCCGAGCTGTTTGGCGGTGGCGCGGATCGAGCGGTAGGTCTTGCCGGAATAGAGTCGCGACAGATACATGCTGAGCGCGCCGACCGGTGGCGCGATCGACATGTCATTGTCGTTGAGGATGACGATAAGGCGCGAATTCATGGCGCCGGCATTGTTCATCGCCTCATAGGCCATGCCCGCCGACATCGAACCGTCGCCGATCACGGCGATGACGTTGTTCTTGCCGCCCGCGAGGTCGCGTGCCACCGCCATGCCGAGGCCGGCGGAAATCGAGGTCGAGGAATGCCCGGTGCCGAAGGGATCGTAGTCGCTCTCGGTCCGTTTGGTGAAGCCGGAAAGGCCGCCAGCGGTGCGCAGTGTGCGGATGCGGTCGCGCCGGCCGGTGAGGATCTTGTGCGGATAGGCCTGGTGGCCGACATCCCAGATCAGGCGGTCCTCGGGGGTGTTGAAAACATAATGCAGCGCCGTGGTCAGTTCGATCACACCGAGGCCGGCGCCGAAATGGCCGCCCGTCACCGACACAGCGTCAATGGTTTCCTGGCGCAGCTCGTCGGCAACCTGGTGCAGCTGCTCATTATTGAGGCGGCGGAGGTCTTCCGGGGTTCGGATGGTGTCAAGAAGCGGCGTCTTGTTGCTTTCGTTCACGGCGGTATCCGTTTTTTACTGGCTGGCGCAGGACGGTGATGTCGGCGCGGGATGGGTTTGTACAAAAGACTTCCCTTGCGCGGGCCGCGCGGGATCCTGATTCCCTGTAGGGGCTGCGCGGGCAAAGTGCCTTTGCGAAGCCTGGTTGCACTCCGGTTCGGTCAATACGGGATGTGTCAATCTGCCCAGATCGTGCCGTCCTCAAATCAATGCGCGACTTCAACCGGTTGCCGCGATAGCGAAGGGTGCTGCGGGGGGCGGCCGGGAGGAGCCACGGCGCGAACCTGTACACCAAAGCAGAGGTTAAAGCCAACCGGCTTGCGTGGAACCAGGGCGGCCGATTTGCATGGCAGCGAAAAGAAGGATAATCCGGGCCGGAACAAATCGGGATCAAGGGCGGAAAAGGTCCGATTTCCAGCAAAAAGCCGGGTACCCCGGTGGCGGGCCTGAGGCGGTGCCCGGCTCTCGTCAGTTCACATCGAGCGGGGTGGTGGAGAGCTTGCCGCTCGCGTCGGTGGTGATCCTGTCAACCCTGGCCTCGGCCTGTCGCAGCAGCTCCTCGCAGCGGCGCTTGAGGGTTTCGCCGCGCTCATAGATCTCAACCGACTCCTCCAGCGGCACTTTGCCGTCCTCAAGGCGCCTGACGATGGTCTCCAGCTCCTCAATCGCCTGTTCGAAGGTGAGTTTGGCCACAGCGGCCGGTCTGGTCGTCTCTGCCATATTCCGGTGTCCGATTTCCGTGATCGCCAGAGGCGAAGCGGGATCCTGGGGGTAACGCACGCCGCCAAAAGCCGGCCTGGAACTGTCTTCACGTCGCGGGAGAAATCACAAGGGGACAGCAGCAGCACGCGCGCGCCCCCTCGTTTTCTGCCCGTATTTAAATGCCCATCAGGGCGCTGACATGCGCGGAGACGGACTCTTTCAACGCCTGCAGATCATAACCACCTTCAAGCACCGACACCACGCGCCCGCCGGCGGTGCGCTCGGCGATGTCCATCAACTGGCGGGTGACCCAGTGAAAATAGTCAGTGCGCAGGTTCAGCGACGCCAGCGGATCGCGGAAATGGCCATCGAAGCCGGCGGAAATCAGCACCAGTTCGGGGCTGAAGCGCTCCAGCCGCGGCAGGATCAGGTGTTCGAAGGCGGCACGGAATTCGGCGCTGCCTTCCTCGGAGGCCAGCGGCGCGTTGACGATATTGTCGTGCTCGCCACGCTCACTGCGGCTGCCGGTGTCGGGGAACAGCGGCATCTGATGGGTTGAACAATACATCACCGTCGGATCGGCCCAGAAAATGTCCTGGGTGCCGTTGCCGTGGTGGACGTCGAAATCGATGATGGCGGCGCGGCCGATGCCGTATTTGCGAATGGCGTGACGTGCGGCAATTCCAATATTGCCAAAGAAACAGAACCCCATCGCGCGTGCGATCTCGGCATGATGGCCGGGAGGACGCACTGCAACAAAGGCGTTGCGATGGCTGCCGGTCATGACCGCATCGGTTGCGGCGGTCACGCCACCGAGGGCGCGCAGAATCGCTTCCCATGTGCCCGGTGACATGAAGGTGTCGCCGTCGATATCGAGTTCGCCGCTGGTGGGCGCCATCTGCTCCAGCCGGGCGACATAACGCTCGCTGTGGCAGAGCCTGGCAAGGTCGGTGTTGCCCTGTGGAGCGTCATCGCGCACCAGAAACTGGAAGCGTTCCTGCGACAGCGCCTCTTCAACCGCGCGCAACCGTTCCGCGCGTTCGGGATGCCCGCGCGGGGGCAGATGGTCGAGACAGGCCTTGTGGGAGACGTAAAGCGTGCTCATCAGTCTGTTCACTCAATCGCATGGCGCAAGGACCGCATGACCCCAATCTAGAGCATTTCGAACAGACCTGGAAAGGTCTGCTCAGGCAAAATCACCGATGGACCCGACAATAATCCTGGCTGCACTGCGTGAAGTCGAATAAAATCAAGGCATATCAATACGTTAAGAGAATGGGTGGAAGCTGGCTGCTCCTCGTCTTGACGCCTGCTGTCAATGTCGCTTGCGGGCGAAGAAAGCCTTGAAGGCAGTGATCGCTTCCTTTGAGCGCATGCGCTCTGCAAACAGGCGGCCTTCCTGTGCGATGCGGCTGGTGACGGCTTCGGGGGGCGGGCGCAGCAGTTTCCGCGAGATCGCCACCGCTTCGGCAGGCAGCTTGCATATGTCGCGTGCCACCTTGCGGGCCTCGGCTTCGGTATGTCCGGGTGAAACCACCACATTGACGAATCCCGCCGCATGCGCAGCCTCCGCTGTGAAGGTCTGTCCCAGCACCAGCATGGCGAAAGCGCGGTGCGAACCCATGGCGTGCGGCATCAACAGGCTGGAGGCTCCTTCCGGCACCAGGCCGAGATGGATGAAGGGAGTGGAGAAGGTCGCGGTGCTCGAGGCCAGCACATAATCGCAGTGAAACAGCATCGTGGTGCCGATGCCCACCGCGGCACCGTCGACGGCGGCGATGAGCGGCTTGGTATTGTGGGCCAGCGCGGTGAGAAAGGCGATTGCGGCGGGCTCGGGTGGTGCTGTCGCTGTGGCCTGGGCGAGGAATTCCTCAAGGTCGTTGCCGGCGGTGAAGACGCCGGAGCCGCCGGTGAGGATCAGGCAGGCGATGGCGGGATCCTCGCGGGCGCTCTCGATCGCGGCCGTCATGTCACGATACATGGCGTCCGTGATGGCGTTTTTCCGATCGGGGCGACGCAGCGTGATGACCCGGGTGGCGCCTTCGTCGGCAACGACAATATGCCGGGTCATGTCCTGATTCCCCCTTTTGGCGGCGCCTGTGGCACCCGATTCCGTGCCGGAGCTTAGCGGATGTGGCACCATCGCTCAAAGATCTGCCAGCGTGTTTTCCGCCGCTTTTGCGCAAAGCCCGCCAGAGTGTCGGCCGCAGAGCCGCGCGACACCGCCGTTGCACCCGATTTTCCGCAGTTTTTCGGGGATTTTGTCCCCCGATTTGCCCTTTCGCAACCACCCTCAGGGAGGGTGAAAATCTGCCCCTCAAATCAATATATGGAAGGCCTGTCGGGCGGCTGGTTGCGGCCCGCGTTTGTCCTTTGCGCCTTTTGCGGTCCAAAGCGGCAATTTGAGGTGATAGTTATGAAAATCTCCCGGGTTGCGGCCCTGACCGTGGTCTTCGGTCTTGCTGCGGGCACCGCTCTGCAGGCCGGCGGGACCAATGTCGCGGTGGCGGCCAATTTCACGGCGGCAGCGCCGGAGATCGCCCGTGCCTTGCGGGACGATGGCGGCCACAGCGTCAGGCTCCGTTTCGGTGCTTCCGGCACGCACTCAACCCGGATCACACAAGGGGGGCTCTTCGACGTCTTTTTTTCCGCCGACAGCGATCGGCCGGCAAAACTCCTTACCGAAGGGCAGGCCCTGGTGCAGAGCCGCTTCACCGATGTGATCGCAAGCCTGGTGCTGTGGAGCCGGGACGCAAACCTGATCCGAAGCGACGGCACTTTACGTGAGGCGGCCTTGGCCAGGCAGGCGAGCAGCCCCCCGCGGGCCGCGCCCTGTGGTGCCGCCGCCGTCCACACCCTGCGCGCGCCGGGTCTTTATGAGAAGCTGCAGCCCGGACCGGTCGAAGGTGCCGGTATCGGGCAGGCGTTCCAGCTGGTCGACACCAGCAACGCCGAAGCCGGTTTCGTTGCCCTGGCCGAGCCTGCGGGCAGCGATCGCGGCTCCCGCCTGGGGGGGCCGCAGGAATTCCCGATTCGTCAGGATGCCGCGCTCCTGCAAAAAGATGCCGGCTATCCGGCTGCGACGGCCTTCCCCGCCTTTCTGAAAGGACAGAGAGGCAGAGCCGTCATCGCCCGCAATGGCACTATGACTGCTACCGATTGAGGCCGATCGTGGATCAGCTCTGGCTCGATATCTGGGTCGCAACCCGACTGACGCTCAAACTGGCGAGCGTCACCACGATCACCCTCCTGGTGGTGGGAACCCCGCTGGCCTGGTGGCTGGCACGCTCCAGGGCGCGATGGAAGGAGGTGGTGGCGGCGATCGTCGCCATGCCGCTGGTGTTGCCGCCCACGGTGCTGGGTTTCTATCTGCTGATCGCGCTGGGGCCCGGTGGTCCGGGCGGCGCGCTGGCCAGTCTGTGGGGTGCCCGCACGCTTGCTTTCTCCTTTGAGGGCCTGGTCATCGGTTCGGTGATCTATTCCCTGCCTTTCGTGGTGCAGCCGATCCGCAATGCCTTCGAGGTCATGGGGGAGCGTCCGCTGGAGGTCGCCGCCACTTTGCGGGCCTCGCCTCGCCGTGCCTTCTGGACCGTCGCGGTGCCGCTGGCGCGGCCCGGTTTCCTCACCGGAGCGGTGCTGGGCTTTGCCCACACCGTCGGTGAATTCGGCATCGTGCTGATGATCGGCGGCAATATCCCCGGAACCACCAAGGTGCTCTCGGTTGCCATCTACGACTATGTCGAGACCGCGCGCTGGCAGGAGGCCGGCATGGTGGCCGCGGGCATGGTGGTGTTCGCCTTTGTCGTGGTGCTGTCGATGATGTTGCTCGAAAAGCGCATGGCGCGGGTCGGCACGTGAAATCGTGAGGTGAGACCGGCAAGTGAGACCGGCAAGTGAGACCAGCAAGTGAGGCCAGCAGGAGAGCCGCGTTGTGGAGGAGGTGGATGGTTTCTTCAGGGCACCGGCTCTGCGCCGTTCGTAGGGGCGCAGGCGATGGGCACCGCGCCAGCGTCGCATTCGGGGAGATAACGTCGTCTTGATTTGCGAAAAGCGCGACAGTTTTGCGATTATTCCGATCCCTCGGATCAACGTGAGGTCGTCTGCTGTCTGGCAAAGGCGCGATACGCGCCCGACCGTTTCTGGCGGATGCCACATTCCGTTCTGTCTGGAAGCTGGAAGAGAGAATGAACCTGATTCATTTGCTTAGGGGCGGTATTCCCGCGTCGTTTGCGAGTTCTCACGATCTCGAAAATTCCCTGGCGCGTCTGCGTGCGGTGACGAAAGCTTCCCGGTGGCTCTATTGGCCTGGTGGCGAAGCAGTGGTTGGTGAGGTGGCCGGGGATCGGGTCTTCCTTCGGCGTTATCGCCCGAGTTCGTATCTCAACTATACGCCCCAGGTCGGCCTGTTCGCCCCGTGCTTCACTGGCCGGTTTGAACATGGCGATGGCGGTGCCGTGGTTCTGGTCGGCCGCTTCGCCTCGCACTGGTCCGCATATCTCTCCATGACGATCCAGCTCGGCTTTCTGTCGTATGTTGCGGGCATGGTTGCACATGGCCTTTTCGCGACGGGTGGGGGCAAATTCTTTATGATGCTTATCATAACCGTGCTTGCATCAACCATTGCAGGCAGTTGGTGGTCGGCGGAGGACGACATTCGCTGCCTGCGGGAGACCATGAGCAGCGCGCTCGCCGGCATTGTCGCCGCGTGATCTTGGGGGGGGGACGAAAAGCGAAGGAGGGCCGTCGGGACAGGAGTGCGGTCAACGATGAAGGATCCGGGAGGATGGTTACCATTTTCATTTACCGAAATTCGGCAATTGCAATATATGTGAGAAGTCCGCTTCGGGCAGGACAGGTAAGGCTGACGCCGCCGTGATCTCTGGAGGCTCGGGATGCGGGGGACGTGGTCCTGCGGGATGCGGGTCGGCTGGTAAGGGGGTTGTTGGCGATGTGTCCGGGAAAGGTTTTCCTCAGATGCCATTGCAGGCGGCGTTTCTCTGGCCATTCTAATGTCCAGAGCGGCCTGTGCTTCATTGGCCGGTTTGAACGTGGCGCTGGTGGCGACGTGGTTCTGGTCGGCTGTTTCGCCGCGCACTGGTCGGCGTATCTCGTTTTGGCGATCTTGCCCGGGTTTTTGCTGGTGGTTCTGGCGGTTCCTGCGGGCACATTTGCTTACAGGCTTTTCGCGCAAGGCAGCGTCGACCGCGTTGAGCTGCCTTTCATTATCATGTCTGGAACGATGCTTCTTGCAGGCTGGTGGGCGCCGGTGGACGACGACGAGGACATTCACTGCCTGCGGGAGACAATCACCAGCGCGCTCTCCGGCACGGACGCCGCGTGATCTTCGGGGGCGGACTTGAAGCGAAGGGAAGGCAGCCGGGACGGGAGCGCTGTCAGAGGCCGAAGGACCTGCGGAAATGTTTTCATTTACCGACGTCGGCAATTGCAATATGTGTGAGCAGTCTGCAGCGGGCAGGACAGGCAAGGCTGACGCCGCCGTGATCTCTGGAGACCCGGACTGCGGGCGACGGGATCCTGCGGGATGCGGGTCGGTTGGTGAGGGGGGATCGGGACAGCAAAGTGGGCGAACAGCTCGGGATGGATGATCCGTCTTTAGTTTCGTATGACCAATGGCAGGGTGCCGGGAGAGCACGACAGGATGACAGCCGGAACGATAAGCGTGGCCTTTGCCGGGAAGATTGGCGAGTTCGCGCTCAACGCGGCCTTCAGCGTCCCGGCGCGGGGCGTGACCGGTCTGTTCGGCCCATCGGGATGCGGCAAGACCGCGCTGCTACGCTGCATCGCCGGGCTGCAGCGTCTCACCCGGGGCCATTGTGTAATCGATGGCGATGTATGGCAGGAAGGCCAGGAATTCCGCCCCGTCCATCAGCGGCCGGTCGGCTATGTGTTTCAGGAGGCCAGTCTCTTTCCCCATCTCTCGGTGATCGGCAATCTGCTTTACGCCACACGCGGGCGCAAACCGGCAGCACCATCGGAAGCCATCACCTTTGACGACGTGGTATCGCTGCTGGGCCTGGAGAGCCTCCTGGAGCGCGCGCCGCGCCATCTCTCGGGCGGCGAGCGCCAGCGTGTTGCTGTGGGTCGGGCGCTGCTGTCGCAGCCGAAACTCCTGCTGATGGATGAGCCGCTGTCGGCGCTGGACGCCTCGACCAAGGACGACATCCTGCCGTTTCTCGAGCGCATCCATGAAAGCCTGTCTCTCCCTGTCATCTATGTCAGCCACGACCTCGCGGAGGTTGAGCGCCTGGCCGACTATCTGGTCCTGATGCGTGCGGGTGAGGCGCTGGCCGCGGGACCCTTAAGCAGCGTCCAGAGTGATCCAAGGCTCCCACTTGCCGCCACAAGGGACGCGGCGGTGACGCTCGATGCCGTGGTCCGTGCCTATGATGGGGACTACGGACTGGCGCGGCTCGCGGTTGACGGCGGCGAATTCACAGTGCCGATGACGGGTTCCGCAATCGGCCAGCACCGTCGCCTCACCATTGCCGCCGGCGACGTCAGTCTGGCGCTTCTGCCGGCCCAGCGCAGCACGGTGCTCAACATCCTGCCGGCGCGGATCACCGCGGTGACACGGGTGGGTGAGAACCAGATGGTGGCGGTGCTCGGCCTCGGGCCCGAGGGGGAGGGCAGTCGCATCCTGGCGCGCGTGACCCGGCGCTCATGGGATGATCTCGGTCTTGACGAAGGCATGATGGTCTATGCCCAGGCCAAAAGCGTGGCCCTGGTGCGGAAGTGAGGGGCGAGCAGAGGATCTGGGGAGCTTGCACGCCCGGGCATGATCGGTGGGCAGAGAGGACCCATGGCACATGATGCGAATGGGCGGAGCAGACAGGACACGGGACAGTTCAGGCCGCTGAGCCGTATCGCAAAATCGTCGAACAGGGAAACTCTCTGGCAAAAAGACACGCTCAGGGCCGATCCTCCACGAAGGGTGCTGATCACGTGCGTTCTGCCGCTGGGATGGCGGGAGTGTCTTGCAAAGCGGGGGATTTCCGGAACATATTGCGAACAATGCCCGGCCTGATCAGGGGATGGTTCCAGGGGGGCGGCTTGCCCGCCCGCCTCCGGCGGGGTAGGAGAAGCCATGCCCCGCATCGCCTTCTACCCAGGTTCGTTTGATCCCGTGACCAATGGCCATCTGGATGTGGTCCAGCATGCCGTGCAGTTATGCGAGCGGCTGGTGATCGCGGTCGGCATCCACCCGGGCAAGAAGCCGCTGTTTTCCGCCGGGGAACGGCTGGAGATGCTGGAGGAGGTGTTTGCACCGGTGGCGGGCTCCGCCGGTTGTGCCTTCACCGCCACCACTTTTGATGATCTCGCGGTGGCGGCGGCGCGCCGGCACGGCGCCACCATCATGATCCGGGGCCTGCGCGACGGCACCGATTTCGATTATGAGATGCAGCTTGCGGGCATGAACGCCGCCATGGCCCCTGATGTCCATACGGTTTTTGTGCCAGCCTCGCCTCTCGCACGCCCGATCACCGCCACACTGGTGCGCCAGATCGCGGCCATGGGCGGTGTGGTGGCAGGCTTCGTGCCGCAACCTGTTGAGTTGCGGCTGCAGGCCAAATTCGCCGCGGCCTGATCGTTTTGAAAGCACGGCACTATCCTTCAAGTTGCGCCCCCTGGGGTGCGATTTTGTTCCAACCTGATGTGGAGGTTCCATGATCCGAATTCCTGCTCTGCGTATTGTTGCCCTGATCGTCGCACTGTTCTGTGCCGCCCCGGCGCTGGCGACGGATCGGCTGCCTTCCGGACTGGACAAGGCCAATGCCATTGTCATCGACAGCACCAAGGGCCGCATCGTCATCGCCCTGCGCACCGATCTGGCGCCTCACCATGCCGAGCGCATCAAGCAGCTGGCCCGTGAGGGCTTCTACAATAACGTGCCCTTTCACCGCGTCATGGCCGGCTTCATGGCCCAGACCGGCGACGGCCAGAATTTCAACGGCACCGGGGGATCGAAATACCCCAATCTCACCCAGGAATTCTCCCAGGTTCATTTCGGGCGCGGCATTGTCGGCATGGCCCGGCGCGGTGACAGCGTCGACAGCGCCAACTCCCAGTTCTTCATCATGTTCACCGATGGTGGCTCTCTCGACGGAAAATATACCGTGGTCGGCGAGGTGGTGGAGGGCATGAACGTGGTCGACAGGCTCGAGAAGGCACCACCGGGATCTCCGAGCGGAGCGGTGGATAATCCCGACAGGATGGTGACGGTGCAGGTTGCATCCGACATCCACTGAGCCCGCCGACAGGGCCTCACCCACGCAACATCCCAGACATATGGAAAAGACATGACAGACGAAAACACCTTGATTTTGGAGACCACCCAGGGCCCCGTCACCATTGAGATGCGCCCCGACCTTGCCCCCAACCATGTTGCCCGCATCAAGGAACTGGTGCGCGCGGGGTTCTATGACGGCATCGTCTTTCATCGCGTGATCGACGGCTTCATGGCCCAGACCGGATGCCCTCATGGCACCGGAACCGGGGGCTCGGGCACAAAGCTGAAGGCCGAATTCAACAGCGAGCCGCATGTGCGTGGCGTGGTGTCGATGGCGCGCTCCAGCGACCCCCACTCCGGAGACAGCCAGTTTTTCATCTGCTTTGACGATGCCCGCTTCCTCGACCGGAATTATACAGTATGGGGCAAGGTCAGCGCCGGCATGGAAAATGTCGACAAGATCAAGCGCGGTGAACCGGTGTCGAACCCGGATCGTATCGTCCGGGCCAGGATGGCGATTGACGCCGCCTGATCCCAGGCGGCAGAATCGGCCAGCGACAGGAGCCGGCGGCGGAGCGTCGCCGGCTGTGGAAACGAGGAGGCAGAGGAGCCGATGCGCACCGATCTCTTCGACTTTGATCTTCCGGCCGAATGCATCGCATTGCGGCCGGCGCAGCCGCGCGATTCGGCCAGGATGCTGGTGGTCCAGGGGGATGGCGTGTTGCGCGATCGCTCGGTCGCCGATCTGCCGACATGGCTGGAAGCCGGTGATCAACTGGTGATAAACGACACCAAGGTGATCGCGGCGCAGCTCAAGGGGCGCCGCATCGGACGCGACACCGAGCCGGTTATTGAGGCCACCCTGATCCGGCGGATTGACGGCTCGCGCTGGCGTGCCATGGTCAAACCGGCGAAAAAGCTTGCCGTTGGCGATCGTGTGCGCTTCGGCAATGAAGGCAAGGTCTGCCTTCTCGGCTATCTTGATGCCGAGGTTGAGGCCATGATCGGCGACGGCGAGGTGACGCTGGCCTTTTCCTTCCACGGCGTCACCCTGGATGAGGCGATTGCCGCCATCGGCCGCACCCCGCTACCGCCCTATATCGCATCGAAGCGCAAGGTCGACGACCAGGACGCCGCCGACTATCAGACCATGTTCGCGGCCAATGAGGGCGCGGTTGCTGCGCCGACGGCAGGTCTGCATTTTACTGCGGAGCTTGAGCGTGCCCTGCGCGAGCGTGGCGTCGGCATCCTCAACGTGACCCTCCATGTCGGGGCCGGAACCTTCCTGCCGGTCAGGGCCGAACTCACCCGCGACCACAACATCCACACCGAATGGGGATCGATTTCGGCGGCTACGGCGGAGGCGCTCAATGCAACCCGGCGCAAGGGCGGCCGCATCGTTGCCGTCGGCACCACATCGCTGCGGCTCCTGGAGAGTGCAACCGCCGATGACGGCGTAGTCCAGCCCTTCCAGGGGGAGACCTCGATCTTCATCACTCCCGGCTATCGCTTCCGCACGGCGGACATGCTCCTGACCAATTTCCACCTGCCGCGATCGACCCTGTTCATGCTGGTGTCGGCGTTCTCAGGCCTGGAGACCATGAAACAGGCCTATGCCTATGCCATCGCGGAAGGCTACCGCTTCTATTCCTATGGCGATGCCAGCCTGCTGTTCCGGGGCCATGATCTCGGCGGTGTCGGAAGCGCCGCACGTGGGGACACAGGGAGCTGAAGGGGGAGTCCTGGCAAGTCGCAGCTTGCGGGGCGAATCATCCGATGCCTGTCTGTGCAGTTCTGCGGCGACTCGGCCTGCCGGGGAGCCGGGCAGAATTTGAGTGACCCGGCCTGCCTTTTTGCCGAGGTGGCCGGCATCCAGCGCTTTGCGTTGGGGCGAGCGAATATTTCGCTCGGCTCCCAGGGGGGGGGGCCTGAAGGGGAGCCGACCGGCACCGGCCCTGGCGTGATTTCACCGCATGCTGTGTGGACAGGTTGCGTCTTGTGGGCTTTGGGAATCGGAAAATCCGAAAAGGCGGTGACCATCGAATCGCGCAGACGGCCTTCCTCACTCATGTCCGTTTCAGGGGGCCGCCGCGACTCAAACCTGCCTGCCATCGATACCCCTTTCGACATGTTCAGACCTGAGCTGCCGATGCCGCTCCATGTGCTATGTCCGGTCGCGTGGGAACTGAGCGCGCTCCACGAATCCCCTGGCGAGGGCGTGGTAGACTCCGTCCTTGCAGACAAGGCGCGAGGTGGCATGGGCGATCAGGGCCGCGGCCATCAGCGGCACCACCATGGCGTGGTTGTCGGTCATCTCTGTGACAATGACAAAGGCGGTGATCGGAGCCTGCACCACTCCGGCAAAATACGAGACCATGCCGAGCAGCATGATCGCGGCCACCGGCGCACCGGGAAACAGGGAGGCAATGTTGGCGCCAATTCCTGCGCCCACCGCAAGCGATGGCGAAAAGATACCACCGGGAATTCCGCTGATGGCGGCGAAGGCGCTGGCCAGGAATTTGAGAACGCCGAAGTCGGCATGCAGCGGGACACGATTTTCCAGAGCCGCCTTCACCTGTTCGTAGCCGGTGCCATAGATCGTATCACCGGAAATCAGACCGCAGGCCCCGAGTGCCAGGCCGCACAGAAGTGCGAACAGGAGCGGGTGACGTTTGATCGCGGCCCCGGCGGCCCCGGGAAGACCGCGCGCATTGGTGATCAGAATGCGGCTGAACAGCCCGCCCGTCAGGCCACCGACCACTCCGCAGAGGGGAATTGCCAGCCAGTCGATGCCGTTCTGCAGGGTCATCGGACTGGAACCGAAATAGGCATAATTGCCCATGACCGCGATCGAGGTCAGACCTGCCGCGATCACGGCGGCGATAATGATGCTGGAGGTGCGGGTCTCGAAGGCGCGGCTCATTTCCTCAATGCCGAACACAATCCCGGCCAGCGGCGTGTTGAAGGCGGCAGCGACTCCCGCAGCCGCGCCAGCCAGGATCAGGCCCGGTTGCCGCCGCGGCGAGAAACGGCCCAGGGCGAACATGATCGAGGCGCCGATCTGAACCGTCGGTCCTTCACGTCCGACCGAGGCGCCACACAGCAGACCCAGCAAAGTGAGCAGGATCTTGCCGATCGCAATCCGGATTGAGACGAGACGGCCGCGGGCCTTCTGATCCGTCAGATGACGCGCGGCGATCGCCTGCGGGATTCCGCTGCCCTGGCTGTTCGGAAAGAAGCGCGTGGCGAGATACGCCGACGCCACGAAACCAGCTGGCGTGACGATCAGGGCAAAGTAACGGGATTGCGACAGCAGCAGGGTGAAGGCAAGCTGCGTCTGGTCGGCCAGCACCGCGAGCAGCATGGCGGCCCCACCGACCGCAACACCGCCAAGCAGGAAGATGGCGTGACGCTGCCAGCGCGCCGAGGAGAGTTTCAGACGCCGCCAGTTGCGGGAGGAGAGCAGGGGTTGCATGCCCTGAAATCGCCGATCGGTCGGATTGATGCAAGACGATATTGGGATCAAACCGGCAATTCTCCCCATGCTGCGGCGCTCGTGCACAGCGCAGGCACGGACTTCGGGTGACTGGCGAACGGCTGACCGCGAAGTGAAGATCTGAGGATGCGACGACAGACCAAGTCCTTTCAGGAAAGCCGCCGGCAGGCAGGATGACAGACACTTGTCGGTATTGCGGCCCGGCGACGGCATCAGGGACCCTGCGACAGATTCGGAGGTCCTTTTTGTCAGACGGGCCTCGTGCCGATCCCCTGAAGCCCGGGCGCGGCACGTTGATTCGAAACGCAATTTCGTCTATTCGCGGCATCGCTCTTGACCGCTGCGGAAGGCGTGCGGGGCGGGATCTGAAGATCTTCCCCTCTGCGCCCTGGCGCGGCGCGGGAGCAGCGATTCTAAATGCCCCCCAAGCTAAAGAATTTTGACGGTCTCCCTCCCCCCGCAGTCCTGGGTCAAGAGATGCGCTCGTGAACAAATGGGAGTCGGATGCGGAACGAACAGGAATCGTTT
>WQYW01000103.1 GCA_009781045.1 Alphaproteobacteria bacterium | reverse complement strand
CATGGTGCTCATCTCCGTGCCCATGGCCTTCATCTCGGTCTGCAGCCCGCTCACCGTCGTGCCCATGGTGCTCATCTCCGTGCCCATGGCCTTCATCTCGGTCTGCAGCCCGCTCACCGTCGTACCAACCCTTCCCACCTCCTCGCGCACAGCGATCAACCCGGTCGCCATCTCCTCGGACAACTTTTCCACAGCACGCAGGATGCCATTCTCCAGTCCATCATTCACCACCAATCTCCTCCAACTATATCTGCTCAACTCCAAAGGCGGGCGACAAAATCCGCCCGGTTACCTTAAATCCCCCATGGGAACAACGTTGGGGACAATGACTCAGGACCGCAGGGAAGGCAATAACAAATCGTGAACGATCCGAAAATATTTCGGGAACCGCCCGCGACCGCCCTCTGTGCACCTCAAGCAAAGTTCCATCCTTGATTTTTACATTTGTTTTTAAGGATTCCTAACGGCTCTCGCGGATTTCCCCAGTAGCACTTCACCATTCGATCACGTCCTGCCCCCACAATGAAACTCATGTTGGGAAGGAACTCCAGGAAAGGCGGAACCCGTGGGTAGAGGTCATGCGTAACATCCTGGTGCTCGCCGCCATCGCGATCGTCGTCGCCCTGATAATGGCGCGCACCGCAGAAAACCTGGCATCCGACCCCGGCGCGTTGTCTTCGGTGCTCACACCCGCGAGCCCCATGGCAACGATGCCACGGCCGGATACCGCCCTCACGGCAGTCCCAAGCCCGAGCGCAGCTGGGCGCAGTGTCAGCGTTCCGCGCGACAGCCACGGTCAATACTGGACCGCGGGCCACATTGACGGCCAGCGCATGGAGTTCCTGATCGACACCGGAGCAACCACGGTGGCGCTCAACCAGACCTCCGCATCCCGTTTTGGTCTCTACCCGAATCAGGACGATTATCGCATTACGATCAGCACGGCGAACGGCACCGTCAAAGCGGCACCGACCCGGATCAGCACCATCGAGGTCAGCGGCATCGTGGTCCACGACGTCGAGGCCATCGTGCTGCCCGACGAGGCGCTGGCCCATAACCTGCTCGGCGTCTCCTTTCTCAACAAGCTGCGGCGCTTCGCCCTTGCCGACGGCACCATGGTGCTGGAACCATAGCCAAATTGTGGAACGCCAAGGCGCCAGCTGGTTTGCTCCCTGTGGCGTTCCCGCGCTATGATCCGCGCGGCCCCGCGCGCCCCGCCCCTGTTGCCTTGCCCCGGGCGCACCGCCGCTTTCTGTAAGCTGTCAGCAGGACCCCTTTTTGCATGTTTCCCACCCCGCGCGCCGCCCTCCGCCCCAACAGCCCTGAATTCGAATCCTGCCCTCTGGTGAAACCCACCGGCTTTCGCGAATATGACGCGCGCTGGCTGTTCCCCGAGGAAATCAACCTGATGGGGGTGCAGGCGCTCGGCATGGGGCTGGGAACGCTGATTGCGGAACTCGGGGTCAGGCCCGAAATCGTTACCGCTCACGATTTCCGCAGCTATTCCAGCTCGATCAAATACGCCCTGATATCCGGCCTGATGGCGTCGGGCTGCAAGGTCCACGATCTTGGACTGGCGATCACGCCGATGGCCTATTTCGGGCAGTTCGAGCTTGACGTGCCCTGCGTCGCCATGGTCACCGCCTCCCATAACGACAACGGCTGGACCGGGGTCAAAATGGGGACCAGCCGTCCCATGACTTTCGGTCCTGACGAGATGAGCCGGCTCAAAGACATCGTGCTCAGCGCCCGTTTCGCCAATCCGGGCGGCGGCTCCTACCGTTTCCACGACGGCTTCGCGGAGCGCTATATCGCCGATCTTGCAAACCGGCCACGCCTGGCGCGCCCTCTGAAAGTGGTTGCCGCCTGCGGCAATGGCACCGCGGGTGCCTTCGCTCCTGCGGTCCTGGAGCGGATCGGCTGTGAGGTCGTCGGACTCGACACCGAACTCGATCACAGCTTCCCAAAATACAATCCCAACCCGGAAGACCTCAGGATGCTGCACGCGCTGCGTGACGCCGTGCTTGAAAGCGGAGCCGATCTTGGTCTTGGATTCGATGGCGACGGCGATCGCTGCGGCGTCGTCGACAACTCAGGAGAAGAAATTTTCGCCGACAAGATCGGCGTCCTGCTGGCGCGCGACTGGGCCTCGCGAGAGAGCAACGCCCGTTTCGTGGTCGACGTCAAATCGACCGGGCTTTTTGCCACCGATCCGGTGCTTCAGCAGCACGGCGCCACCACCACCTACTGGAAGACCGGGCATTCGTATATGAAACGCCGCACCTACGAGAGCGGTGCGCTGGCCGGTTTCGAGAAGTCTGGTCACTTTTTCTTCAGCGCCCCCTTCGGCCGCGGATACGACGACGGCCTGTTATCGGCCATCGCCATCCTCGAAATGCTGGCCCGCAGCGACCGCTCGATGGCCGAGCTGAAAGACTCGCTGCCCAGGACCTGGTCGTCACCGACGATGTCGCCCCATTGCTCCGACGAGACGAAATATGGCGTGGTCGATGCCGTGGTGAAGCACTTCGAAGCCTTGCGCGCGCACGGCGCAGTGATCGACGGCCAGTCGATCCGCGATCTCGTCACCGTCAACGGCATCCGTGTCACCATGGAGGACGGCAGCTGGGGCCTGGTGCGCGCTTCATCAAACAAGCCCGAACTCGTGGTCGTGGTCGAGAGCCCGGTCTCGCAGCAGCGCATGCGCGACATGTTCGAAATGGTCGACAGCGTGCTGCGCGGCCACCCCGAGGTCGGCCCCTACAACCAGATGATCTGAAGCCTCACGCTGCCACCGGCAACGCCGTCACCGACTTGATCTTCTCCATCGCAAAGCGCGAGGTGACGTTCTTGAGCGGCACCACACTGATCAGCTTCTTGTAAAAAGTGTCATAGCTGCGCATGTCCGCCACCACCACGCGCAGCATGTAATCGACATCGCCGGCCATGCGGTAGAATTCCATCACCTCCGGCAGGGCGCTCACCGCCGCGGCAAAATTCCGCAGCCAGTCCTCGGAATGCTCGGCACTCTCCACCGACACGAAGACGGTCAGCCCAAGGCCGAGCCGGTCCTGGTCGACCAGAGCCACCCGTTTGATGATAATCTTCTCGGCTTCCAGGCGCTGGATGCGTTTCCAGCACGGCGTCGAGGACAGTCCGACGCTGTCGCCGATCTGGGCCACTGAAAGCGAGGCGTCCTCCTGGAGCACCGACAGAATCCTGCGATCAATCGCATCAAGCCGGCGGCCGCCGTCGGTCGGGGGTGGGGAATCAGTCATGGCGCGTGAACCTCAGGGAAATTTTTCTTATTTGGCTACTGCCATCTCCGATATATAGAATTTTCTTCTCCCGCAAGCCCAAAAAGCCTCCGGCCGTCGGGTTGAAGAATTTCCGGAAAGTTCTCTCCGGCTCGCCATCCAGCGTCTTGTCGACCATCCGACAATTTTATCGGGTCCAGTCCCCTGCATCGTGCGAGATCGTGCGAGGCACCCCCTTGAACAGCGCTCCCCCCTCGTCAGGCATCCCCTGACCAAATCCGTCGCTGCCCTTGCACTCGCATCGGGCCGACGGACAAAGCCAGCTCTGATGGCGGCGATCTGCTGATCCATCGCGCCCCTGTCAACACCCGGATTCTCACGCCTTTACCATATCGCCCCGGCCTGAGATGCGGCTTTGGCACCACTCGCTCTATCGGGGTCCACAACGATAAGTTCATTTCGCCAACCCCGCTCCATCCTTGATCATGGCACCGGTACCACCACGCCACGCATCACCGCCCTTGCCCTCTGGCTCGTGCCCTGCCTTGTCAATCACCTCTTTGCTCTACCGCACGCGCCGGCGCACGCCGACGTGCCGCGCGGCACGCGGGCAACCGCACCGCGTCACCGACAGCGCCGAGCCCCACCCGCGAAATCGATCAGGCGGATTGCGGCACCTGCTGCGAGGCGGGCGCGCAGAACAACCAGGCGCGCATCTTGCACCGTGCAGACCAGACTTTTCGATGCCGCTTTGAAAGTCCCCCTGCCGCGAGGCAGATATCGTTCCCACAACGAAACGCAGCAGCCTCACCAATTGCAAATCCGATGTGCTGCATTATGCCCGGATCGGAACGGATGCCGATTATGTGGCAGGCCCGCTGGTGCGCTCACCAGTGAAGAGCCCGGAAGCGCGGCGGCCGACCGGGTATCTGGCGGAGCCGCTGTGCTGGTAGTAATTTATGATTTATGCAAATGGCGACGGCATCAAAAGCAATTGGGCCCAGGCCTTTCGCTTTGCGCAGCCAGAGCGCCGGCGCGCCCGCCGAGATCTCCGGGCACGCCGTCATATCGAAACCATGCACCGGAAATTTGATGGCCTGGCCTGCGACCCACGCCACCCGACCGGCTGCAGGCTCGACATCTGCGACGACGCATCTTTCAAAACGCAGAAAGGAAACGGCCACAGCCTGATTGCGGATTGCGGATTGCGATCAACCCGCGCTATTGACACACATGGCGGCCCTGCGCGATCATGTCAGTACAATCCGGGAAACGCAGACAGGATTTCGCTTCGATTTGCGCCTCGCTCTTTCGCATCCCGCGTCGCAACAGGCTTTCGCGTTCTCTTCGCCAGACCGGCACCCGGATGCTCCAGGCTTTGCTTCCACGTCAGAGGATTTTTTACACCCATGCAGAAGTTCCCGGATACCCAGGAGTACCTCGAGCCGGAAGACGTTCCGTCCACATCACGCTACCACTCAGATCTATCCGCCCGCGATGCTTTTGCTGACGACGTCGTCCTCAGAGTCACCGTGTCACCCTCGTTTTCCGCCGTCTGTGTCATAGGAATGCGTGACGCCACCATGTCTGGAAGCACCGGTCACAGCGTATTCTATCTGCGCAACCGCTTCCCTGAGGTCGACGAGTCCCTTCCGCTGGCGGACTGCACAAAGCCGATTGACGCGGCCACGGCTCAACTTCTGTCTGCCGCCTGGATCTGGATGCTGCGTGACGCGCGACATCCTCAGTGTCCCAGAATTGGCCTCGACGGCACCACCTACCAGTTTTATGCGGACACGCCGGAAGGTGCGCTTGCAGGCCAGACCTGGTCGCCGGAGCCCGATTCCAATTCGGGAAGACTGGTCGAACTTGCCGAAGCAGTGGCGCATTACTGCAACGGCAAGCTTGATGAAGCGGACCTCCAGAGGCGATCAACCGAACTGTGTGGGAGGCTCGGCAGAGGTGCATGCCGGAATTAGTCCTGGCCCCGCCTTCCCGTGCCCCCTCCAAAGCAGGGCGGGGGTATGGGAGCGCAATCGAGGAGAAGAGGCGATCTTGCGCAGTGCCCCGTTCGCCTGCCGTGTCACAACAGGCTTTCCGCTCTTCTTTGGCCGGACAGGCACCCGAAACGCTCCGAGTCTCGCTTCAACCCCTGAGGAATTTTCCCAACCATGCAGAAAATCGCGCTTGTCCTTCTTGCCGCTGCACTGAGCGTTCCCTCTGCTGGTGCCCAGGATTACCTCGAGCCGAAAGCGGTGCCCTACGCGATCGACCACTACATATCGATGTCCCCCAACCTTGCTCGCGGTTATACTGACGACGTCGTCCTGAGATTCGCCGCATCCCCCGCGTTTTCGGGGCCCTACATCACAGGAATGCGTGATGCCGGCAGGTCGGGAGGCTCCGGTCGCAGCGTATTCTTTCTGCGCGCAATCTTTGGTTGGGATGACGGGCAACTTCCCCTGGCGGACTGCGAAAAGCCGATTGACGCTGCCACGGCTCAACTTTTGTCTGCAGCCTGGATCGGAACGCTCCGTGAAGCGCGACCTCCCCGGTCTTCCTTTCTTTTCGTTGACGCCACCACCTTCCACTTTTTTTCCCGCACGACGGCTGGAGATCTTGCAGGCAGAACCAAGGTGCCAGCCCCGGATTCCAATCCGCGAAGACTGGTCGAACTTGCCATGGCCCTGGCGCGTCACTGCGACGGCAAGCTTGACGTAGCCGACATCGGAAAGAAAGCGGCCGCTCTGTGCGACAAACTGGGCAAGGATGCATGCCGGAATTGATCCAGGCTCCCGGCGTCGCGTGCGCTCTCCAAAACAAGGTGCCGACCATTTCAGCAGCTTTGCAGCCCCCGCGGTGACAAGGACGATGACGATCCGAAACACATGAACCGAAGCACCCGCCAGAAGGTCTTCTAACTACGCTTTCCCGATGACCTGCCCCAAATATATAGGAGCAGGCCCGAAACTCCTTCTCCGCTCCCGCTTTCCGAAAAGCCGATTGACGAAACCACAACTCAACGTGTGTCAGCCACCTGGATCGGGATGCTGCATGAAGTGCGTTTTCCTCATTCCCGCGACATCATCGGCGGTGACGGCGCCGTTTACTCCCTCTATGCCACCCCACCGGAAGGGAAGCCTGCGGACCAGACCTGGTCGCCGCGGGCTTGACGCCAATCCAGGCAGACGGGTTGAACGTGCCGGGACGCTGGTAAATTACTGCAACGGCGGGGCTCACGCTGCGGAACTCCCGAGAAAGTCTTCCGGGATACGCGCAAATCCGGGACGAAGTGAGTAGTCCAGATTGCCGGCCTCGCTGCAGCCAGACAAGCGACGGGAGCAATTGGAACCGTGGATCCTGGGCTCGCCGCCACCTCATACGTGAGGCGACGCAACGGGTAAGGATCGGCTCCCCGATTCGCCGCTGCGGCTTGCGAAAATCGCCCCCTCTTCGTGGCGCCGCGAGATTCGCTCCATTCTCCGGCGACGGGCGGGTCGCGTCTTTGATTTTGTGTGGGCTTGCTGAACCGCTCCAGGCGAACCCACTGCGGAAGAGAGGCGCGGTATAATGCCCGAAATTTCAATGACGCCTACCACTAGTTCAGCAGCTTCACCGCCACCGCGGTGACCAGGACGATGGCGGTCAGGATCACCAGCGCCAGCAGCGGGCGCATCGACAGACTGTCGGATGTCGCGCTACGATTGTCCGGTGCAGCGGAACCGCTGCTTTCCGGTTGAGGCAGCATCGCCTCAATCGGCGCGGACGACGCCGTGACCTCCGCAGTGGCGGATGGCAGCGATGCGGTTGCCGGCCCACGCCTGAAAGGAACCACCTCAGGTGGCTCCGCGTCCCGGATGATCCGCGCAATGAAAGCCCTGACCTCCGTGCCGGAGCGGGCCCCTGAGAAGCCGTCCGCCGGCTCGCCATCGACGAATACGATCACGGTCGGAACCGAATTGATTCCCATTTCACCCGGAATCTCAGGGTAATGGTCGATATTGAGCTTGACCAGCTTGACCTTGCCCCCGGCGGCCCGGACAGCCTGTTCCAGGACTGGCGCCAGCCACCGGCAGGGGCCACACCATTCCGCCCAGAAATCGACCAGCACGGGCTGGCGCCACGATTCCGTCACCACATCCCTGGTGAAATTCTCCGTCGTCGTGTCCATCATCACCGTTCCCTGGGTTTCCTGCTGGCGCGTCGCCGCTCGTTTTCCCTTTGGCTCCAGGCACCACGGTCAATGGGCATCCCTCAAGCCGCACCATCGGGTGGTGCCTGCGCCCCCAAAAGAACCCTAATTCGCTCAGTCAAAGATGAAAAGCCACCCCTCCTTCGGCACTTTGGCACCTGCCGAACCGCAACGCCGGGTCCAGCCCGCCCCGGCGCCGCCGATGTCCCCTGGCTGCCGGACCTTGTGCGCCACCGATGCCAGTCCGGGTGAGCGTCCCCTGGAGCCCGGCCATGGCGGCCCCTTTTTGCCCGACGTTCATCCCCCCAAACACCAAACACCCAGGTTCCCTGGCTTTGTCTGGTTGCACTGGCGCTCCGTAGTGGCAGGCCCAAGGGAGGGTGCATGGTGCGCCGCATGAGGCCCCCGGATCCCTGAAGATTGTCGAGACAGTCCGCACCCCACCCAAGGCAAAGTGCTGGTGGCGCATGTCGCACAGTCCTTCACGCCGCAAGCCCCATTAACTTACTTGGCACACCGCCCCACCGGACCGGGCTGGCCGTTGGCCGTCGACTGTTGCCCGAATTGGAATGGTGGCATCGGAGGTCGTCTCAGGTCTCCGCTACCGCACGCCCGCCTTTGCTGGGGGGGGGTGGAACCACCTTCACCAATACTTTTGCCCCAATTACCACGCCAGCAGACGTGCCGTGCGAGCAGAACCCGATCCATAAATCACAGAAGATCAACCGGCGAGGGGCGATCAGCGATTGTTCGGGTGCGCCGGCACACCGAAGCCCTGGAAATTCGCCTCGCGCCCGCTATGGCATGACCGCTCCGCAGCCGCAAGACGCGGGCCCTTCGACGCAGGCCCTTCGTTGACCAATCAGCCGGGATAAGGATGTGAGAGGCGAACAGGTTGCTCGTCTGCGCGAGGTTCTGTGAAATTGGGCATGCACCATGAACCGGGACGTGTTTCAGCTCGACTGGCAGTGGTTGCGTAGCACCAATCCGGTCGCACTCCCTTCTCCGAAATGTCGTCCCCTTTGAATCAGAGCAATCCGGCGGGAACCCACTCGCTGCTCCCCGCGATCCGGCGCAAAAAGATCAAGTCGATGGCCCTGAAGCAACCGCCGCTGCGCTGAGCACGCGGCCGCGGATTTCCACCCGGAGCAAAACGACCCTGCCGTTGCCACACCTTCCCGGTCCTGCACGGCCGAAATAAAGAGAGCTGCCTGACGGCACTTTGCCAGGCAGCTCTTTCACGAAGCTTCCACCTGAGCTGGTCAAGGAAAACCAGCCGCTCAGTATTCCTCACGGAGGCAGGGGATCCGGTTTTCAGCCAGCATTTTCCTCGCCACGCTCAATCCTCGCGACACGATTGTTGAGGTCAACGATCAGACCTCTCTGCCCGAGAACCTCGTAGTGGTACTCGACGACGTCACGCCGAAGCAACGCAATGCGATCATTCACATCGCGAAAACCGGTCTCCATCCGGGTCTCCAAACCGTCCATGCCGGTCTTCAACGCCTTGATATCGTTCCGGATCTCGATGAGGGTCTGCACATTCATGTCGACTATGGGCTCGGTAACCATGACAACCTCTTTGTCTCTGTTCGGAGTTTACCACAACCGGCGGTCTATTCAAATCGTGCCTCCGGCTTGATGGTGAAATCTCTTCCCGCTCAGCCCAACCGGGTATCACTACGCAGGAAATATGGAACGTTGCTTTATCGATTGCAAGAACAATCCATGTCTTACTCATAACAAAAAGAGATTTTTACATGTACAACACCGGAACACGCGGGTTCCATTTTTGGAACTTTTTCGGTCATGCCTCTCAGGAAGACCAGCACCCTCTGGTGGTGACCACAGGCAGGAACTCGCCACAGCCTGCAGATGCGCGCCTTGCGCTCTGGCGTGCCAACAGCACGGCAATGTCTGAAATGGAACAAACGTTTGTGGCTTTGTGGAAAAAGGCTTCCGGGACGCCATCTGGCCGTGCATTCGCCCCGCCCTGCCCACACCGCTGCGCCGTGCTCGCCCGCACAACCGGGCAGCGGCGGCGCCAGTCGCTCCTCAAAGAAATCGTCTGCAGCACGGCAGGCGTGCGCAATTCGTGTCCTCGGCGCAGGCGATCGGCAATGGCTGCTCAGTGTGAGCATATTCACGCAGCCACGATCGGAAACCCAGCCGATTCACCCTGCTCGCTGCGCTTCCTCGTGATCCCGCGAATGGCAGTTCCGGATGATCGTTCAAGGCGTGCGTCGAGAGTCCTGCACCGGCTCGGAACAGATCAATCATCACGGCATTGGCCAAAAGGTCTCTCCCGACACGCTTTTGACAGACCCGAGCGTCCCCCCGGAGCCCTGCTCCGCGTCATTTCGGGTTACTTCGCGCCCGCCTTGTCCTCGATCCAGCGCCGAACCAGATGGTGGGCGATGGCGAAGGGATGGGGAAGTGTCAGACCGTCAGGATGTTGTCGCGCCAGCATGGCTGCGACCTCGTCCCGGCTGAACCAGCGTGCGTGCTCGAGTTCGAGGCCATCGACCACGATATCCTGGTTCAGCGCCTCTGCCGTACAGCCGATCATCAGAGAGGAGGGATAGGGCCAGGGCTGGGTCTGGTAATAGCTCACAGCACCACAGCGGATGCCGGCCTCCTCAAGGATCTCGCGACGCACCGCGTCCTCGAAGGTCTCGGCGGCCTCGACGAAACCGGCCAGACAGGAATACATCCCCACCGGGAATTGTTTCTGGCGTCCCAGCAGGCAATTATCGCCCGATGTGACCAGCATGATCACCACCGGGTCGGTGCGCGGGAAATGTTCCGCCTTGCAGGCCGGGCATACGCGCTTCCAGCCGCCCTCCTTCATATGGCTGCGCCCGCCGCAATTGGCACAATAGCCGTGGCGCTGATGCCAGTTCACCATCGACTTGGCGATCGCAATCGCCGACAGATCCGCGACCGCCAGCGCCCCGCGCGTCGCCAGGCCGCGCAGATCGGCAACGACAAAGTGGTCGCTGACCGCAAGCGCGTCGGCTGCGTCCCGCGACATACCCATGGCGAAAAGCGCCGCCTCGTCACGCAGTCCAAGGAAGACCATTCCGGGATTGGCGCCACATTGAACGGCTTCATCGATTGACAGCAGCGCCCGCGCCGCAGTGCCCTCAAAGCTCACCACCAGTCCATCACGACAGATCACGATGGCACGGGACGATGGCGCAGCGGCAAGTTCCGCGAGTTTCCCCTCATCGAGGCGCAGATGTGCGGCCCGGTCGATGATGTGGGTGCTGAAAGCCGGCTGCCCAAGCGGAAATGCCTCGAATGACATTGGTTCACTCCAGGCCGATTCCGTGGCGCAGCAATGCCATGAAACCATCCCGTGCCGCGTCCTGATAGGGCACGGCCTCTCCCCTGCCCCAGACCGGAGACGGCCAGCTGACATCCTTGCGGCTGCGGGCAATGATATGGACATGGAGCTGCGGTACCATATTGCCGATTGCCGCCACGTTGAGCTTGTCGCATCGGGTGATCTGTTTCAGTGCCCGGGACACACGGGTGATCTCACCGGACAGCTGCGCCTGCGCATTGTCATCGAGATCAATGATTTCGACTGCATCCAGGCGGCGGGGTACCAGCAACAGCCAGGGGTAGCGGGCGTCGGCCATCAGGAGCACCCTGGACAGGGCCAGATCGCCAAGCTGAAACGTGTCCGCTGTGAGACGGGGATGGAGTGACCAGACGGGATCAGCCATGACAGTTCCAGACCTCACGGGCGCAAAACGCTTCACCAAAGCCCGCTCGCACATGTGGTAAACATACGGCAGATCCGACGCCAGCGAAAAGGATCGCAGCCGTTCCGGCGGGATTGTCGCTGTCTCGCCCGCTGCCCGGTACCCGCAACCTGCCGATGTCAGGCAAACCGCCGGTTCGCCCGCGAGCGCCTTGCTCGACCTTCCTCAAGGTCGCCCGGGGCATTTCTCCCGAGCCCCTCTTGTGAAGCGCATGCAGCCCGCCTCGTCCGGCACCGGCTTCGACGCATCACGGGGGAGGGCTGATTAGGGTCAGGCGTGACCCGCCTCGCTTGACAGCATGGCAGGATCGATCCCGATCTTGTGCAGCGCACGGGCGTATTTATCTTCGATGCCGTTGTCAAAAATCAAATCCTGGTCGGCGTCGCAATGCAACCAGCCATTGCCCTGAATCTCGGTCTCAAGCTGTCCCGGCGCCCAGCCGGCATAGCCCAGGGCCAGAATGGCGCGCCGGGGCCCGTTTCCCTCGACAATGGCCCGGAGAATATCGACCGTGGCGGTGAGCGAAACCGAGGCGTCGATCCTGAGCGTGGCGTTTTCGATGAAAAAATCGCTCGAATGGAGCACAAAACCCCTTCCGGTATCGACTGGACCGCCGCGCAGAACCTTCATGCTTTCGGCGATTTCGGGCAGTTTGATCGGCCGGCCCTTTTCGATGATCCCGAGTTGCAGCAAAAGTTCAGAAAAAACAATGCTCCCGGCTGGATGGTTAACAATAATTCCCATAGCCCCGTCGGCGGAATGGGCGCAGAGATAGATCACCGAGCGCTCAAAACGCGGATCGCCCATCACCGGCATGGCAATGAGCAGCCGTCCATCCAGGTAACTGGCGCAATCACGCCGCGGTTCATCGCGGGCTGCGCGGTGAACGCCGCTTCTCTTGCCTGCAGGGGCCATGGTGAGGCACTCCGGGTTCTCTGATGATTTTGATGTCGGAACCGAGGTCTGTCAAATCAAGGCTTGCGCGAACCGATTTACGGTGCATTGATCACAAGCAATTCAAGGGCTTGTGACCCGCCCGAACTGGTAAAGGCTTATCATGCGTGGCCACGTTCCTCCGCCTGTCGCAATCGCTGTGGCGGCAACACTGCTGGCGACGGTACCGTCGATGACCTGGGCCGAGGACGCCTCGCCCTGGCAGCAGGATACCCATTCGGCAGTGCGCCTGCTGGCCGGTTCGCACAGCGGCTCGGTGCTTCTCGGCGGCGTCGCCTTTCAGCTCAACCCGGGCTGGAAAACCTATTGGCGCACGCCAGGCGATTCCGGCATGTCGCCCCGCTTCGATTTCTCGAAATCCGACAATGTCGAGGCCGTCACCATTCTGTGGCCGGCACCGCGCAAATTCCCCGATGGCGCTGGCGGTTCTTCGATCGGTTATCACAACCAGGTTGTACTGCCCCTGCGCATCGTCGCCAGGACCGCCGACAAGCCGGTAACCCTGCGGCTCAAGGTCGAATATGCGGTATGTGAAAAGATCTGCGTTCCCGTCGAGGCCACCACGGAACTCAATTTCAACAGTGTCGCCTCTACCGAGGACAGCGCCCTGTTCACCGCACTCGACACTGTGCCAAAGCCCGCCAATATCGGTGATCCCAATCCGCTCACCATCCGCGACGTCGAGCGCATCGACAAATCCACGGTGGTGGTCGATGTCGTCACCCCGGATGCCAACCCCGATGTCACACTCTTCGTTGAAGGACCGACACCGGACTGGTCGCTGCCGATTCCCGCTCTGATCGAATCGCCCGCAACCGGGATCAAACGCTTCGCCTTCGACCTCGAGGGGGTTCCGCCCGGCGCCACCACGAGCGGCGCGGCCCTGAAATTCACCCTTGTCGGTGCCGATCGCTCCTATGAGTTCAACGTCAATCTCGAATGACGCAAACAACATTTCCCGGTGCCTGACCGCTCTGACCATTCGACGACACCGCCGGTTGGCCAGCGGAGTGCCCAGGGGACATCAACGGCTCTCAGCCGTCACCACCGATACGGCTGGGTATCTGCGAAAGCGCGGCATGCTTCACGCCCGACGGATGGCGTCGCGTCCCGGACCAATCTGTCGGACCACGTCATGTCGCAGCATATGACGCCCTGGAGCCGGCAGGATCCCGAAGACATTGACCAGAGCTCTGAAAACCGGGTCACCGCCCAGGAGCCCGCCAGGCTCCCCCGATCGATTGCGGATCAGAGCCCTAACGCGTCTTGAGAGCGGCAACGAACTCGGCCTGCGGGATGAATAACCCTTGCGCACGCACCGGGCTCTTGCCGGCATCGCACAACAGATCGCCTTTGCCGAACAGACTTTCCGCACCGGTTTCGTCCAGCACAATCTGGGCGTTGGTGCTGTTGGCGACCTTGAGACAGACCCTCAGCGGCAGATTGGCCTTGATCAGCCCGGTCACCACCCTGGCGTCCGGCCGCTGGGTCGCCAGCACCAGATGGATCCCCGCCGCACGGCCCTTGCCGGCAATCCGCGACACCAGCTCCTCAAACGTCTTCCTGCCGTCGCTGCTGCCCAGGATCAGATCGGCGAATTCGTCAAAGACCAGCACCAGATAAGGCAGATCCTGCCGGCCGGCTTTGATGCGGTCCCCCAGACTCGTGAACCCCTCGCCCGCCATGGTCTGGAAACGCGCATCCATCTCCACCACCGCATCGCGCAGGATGGCAAGCGCCTCCTCCAGCGTGGTCGCCACCGGACGCCAGAGAAAGGGGCTGTCGGCGACACCGGCAAAAGTCAGAATCTTGGGATCAATCAGAGCAATCTTCATCTGCTCCGGCCGGCTTCGCAGCAGCATGCTGGCGAGCATGGCCTTGAGCCATTCGCTCTTGCCGCTGCCGGTCGAGCCGGCAACCAGCGCATGACAGGTATTGGGCTCGGCGAAATCCGCAACCACCGGCGCCCCTTCAATGTCGAGCCCGACCACAAAGGCGACCGGACTCTTGAGCTGCGCGCCAAGCGGCCCGGCGAGCAAGGGCCCAAGCAGACAGACCTGGGGCTCCGGCCTCGGCAGATCGAGGGTCACGAAACCTTTCCCAGCCTTGATCAGAGGCGGCTCGCCGAGCTTCAGCGCGACCTGGAGATCCTCGGCGCGACTGGCGAGGGAAGAGACTTTCACGCCTTTCCCCGGAATCAGCCGCAACCGCAACAGCTGCGGACCTTCGGTGACGCCCGCAGCCTCGACCTTGAGCTTGAAATCAAGAAACGCTTCGATTACGGCCCGCTCCAGCGCGCTGTAATCGGTCGTGCTCTTACCAACAACGGGCGTTGCTGAAGCTGGTCCTTTCCCTGTCCCGGCGGCGGGGCGACGCATCGGACGCGGCCCGAACATTTCCCGCAGAACCGGCGCCACCAGGCCGGCAAAGATGTCCCTGAGTTCGCCCTCCTCGACCGCAACCTCCTGGAATTCCGGCAGATAATATTCCAGCGTGCCGCAGAAACCGCAGCCCGGACGCCACAGCGGCAGCATCTGCCCATAGATCGCAAGCTGAACCAGATCGGATTTCTGTCGTTCGCCCCCGGTCAGCTTGTAGTCCACGACTTCCAGGCCGCGCGAGGGATGAAAGCGGATGGCATCAACCCGCCCGCCAAGCTCGACCACGATGTCCTCGAGCCTCACGCTGACACGTACCGCCTGCTCAGCCGCGACGAAAACGTCCTGCCAGTTCTCGAAGTTTGCGGTCCGTGCCTTAAGTTCGATCAGCCGGGCGCAGAAATTGCGCATCCGCGCCGTGAAACGCTCCGCGTCCTCGCCTCGCCCCAGATCAAACAGTTTGGTGGTCCGTTTCTCCAGCGATGTCGTCCACACGTGCTCCACCAGCGCATCCGCTGAATCGAGCTTTGCTGCCGCCTCGACGCTCTCCGCATCCGTCAGCCAGCGCACCAGCCGCTCCACTTCCCGGTGGAACTCCACGCCCATAACCCGCGGCGTTCCTGGCGGCGCAAAAGCGTTGGTCGAGGGGCTGGCACCCTTGAGCCACTTCGCGCGCCAATCCGGATCCAGGACGGCACAGGTCAGTTCGGTCGCACTTAAACGGTTGCTGTTCGCCATTGCAGGTAAATCGTAACTGGTCCTGGATGTGCTTTCAGATTGGGATGGGCTTCGACGCTGCGCAGCAGCCGATCACGCAACATCTCGTCGCCCAGCTTGTTCAAAACGGCCTTGATGTCAACGATCTTCAGCTCGCGAACAACGTCGAGCGCAACTCCGAGCGTGCCGGCATCAAGCCCCTCCGCCGCGCTGCCATCGCTCTCCACCGCAGCCGGTGGCGTGACCGCAGCCGCCACCTCCCCATCGCCGCTGCCTGTGCCACTGCCAATTTCCGCAAGCGGCGCCGGAAACGCAATGCTCGTCAGAAAGACATCAAAGCGCTTCTGCAGCCACGCGAGGGTCTCTTCCCCCGTAAACGGGATATTGCTTTGCAGGGCATTTGAATAGAGTTCACGCGCGGCATGAAGTTCGCAGACCTCGTCAATCGTCAAATCCCGAATCCGGAAACCGCATTCCCCAGCCTTTTCCAGGCTTTCCTTCCCCGCAGCCCATCCCGGCCGGGGTACCCTGCCAAGGTCCGGCGTCCGGAAAACATAGGCGGCAACCTGCCGACCACCGCTCACCTTTGCCAGCTTTATCGCCTCCTCCGCAATCGACTTCCAGCGCCTCCAGTGGTCTCCGCCTTCAAAGGCAAAATAGGCACAGCGGTCCGGCCATTGCCACTCCAGCGAAAAGTATTTCCATCCCGCCGTCCTCTCCACGCTGACAGCTTCCATCCCTTTCCCGACATCCTTGACAAACCACATCAGGCAATCCTGATTATAGGCCTGCAGCACCTTCTTCGACCGCACTTCATTGAGTTCGCGTTCGAACAGATCGTCGAGTGTGATTTTCGGTAACGACGGTTTGCTCGGCTCCAAAAGCGCACGGAAGTGATCCGCTGCGCTGAATAGCAAGTCGCGCACGCCGATCACTGGGCTTTGCGAAAAGGTCCGGCCCAGCCAGTCCTCGGCGAAGAACCGCGCGGCCAAGCCCGGTTCAACGGCACATTCCCTCATCCGCTCGGTCAGCAGTTCGCGCGCGCCGTCGGCTCCTATGCCTTCGAGAGGGATTTCGGGAGTAACGCGATCCCGGTGGGGCTGCATGAGCCTCGGGCAGATGTCCCTTGTCCAGTTCCCCTGATTGGCAGTAATGACGGTGAGGTGGTTGCAAAGCTCAGCATGGAATTGATCAATGCAGTGGCCGAGAGCTCCTATCAAAGTCGGCTCATTGGCATAGAATTCAGTCTGATCAAGACAGAACAGGAACGGCCGGTGGTAGGAGGCAAGCTGGCAAAGTCCCTGCAGCCGCCTGTAACTTAGATCATTGATCTCTTTCGGCGAGGAATCGCCTCTTGCGTCATTATCGGCTTGGCCCAGCCCGAGTGCCTCGGCCTCATCCGACTCCAGCGGTTCGGCGCGCAGCCATTTGAGCGCGGCGCTATGGCGGTCGCTGCCGCGATCGTGGAGCGCACAGGCGGCAAGGACTTTCAACCATGCCGCCTCGCGGCCCAGCAGGTCTATACCACGCTGGTTCAACAAGCTGGACAGCCGCTTGATATTTGGCTCGTCGGAGCAGGCCGTTCTCAGCACCGCCATCCACTGCACCCTGTCGGACGCAGGGAGTCTGTCGCCAGCGAACTCCCGCAATAATAATTCGGCCTGCGCAATCTCGGAGTTCGCTCGCGCGCTTTCAGCAATTCCATCCGCCCAAACATGCGCGAGCGTGGCGACAGCCAGGGATTGCAGCTGTGTCGGAGCACCTGCCGCATCGTCTTCACGGCGATTCAACTCCTGGATCGTCAGCAGCAGGATCGAATGCCAGGCTTTATCCGGGTCCTGGAACGGGCGAAGATAGACTTTTGTCGCTCTGCGCCCCAGCTTTGCGAATAGCCGCCCGAGCAGATGAGACTTGCCAAACCCACGGTCCGGCGACACCACGAGTTGCGCCTTCCTGGCCCTCACCGGACAGCTGCGCGGCACCGAGCCGACATCCACCGACGCGAACTCCGCCAACAGCCGAGCGAGCGGCTTGTCATTGAGCCCCTGCACCGAAAACGTCACTTCCCGCGGCTCGCGGACCACGTTGTCCTCGAATGGGTTTATCGCCAGCGCGTCTTGAGATGCGTTCATGACTCGTTCTTGACTACGACCGTAATAAAGGGCTCGGCAACACCGGGAAGCCGGATGGCCGCCTCAACAGCCTCCCGGGACACGTTGAGCGATGTGGTGTGATGGATGGCGACTCGCCCCGCCTTGTTTTCTTCGATCAGCAGGCGATGCAGTTCCTCCTTCCGCACATTCAACGCCAGCAGAAGATCGTAGATATCCACTGCGGAGAAGCCGCCATTTTCAGCCTTGAGCCGGCGATAGGCGGGCAGAATATCCTCAAGGGTAAGACTCGGCTTGACCACATGCGTCTCGGCCGCGACCGGAGCCGCAGTCGCCTTCTCCTGCGCCACCCCGGTCTCCGTAAACCCGAAATAGTCGGTGGCGACCTCACGGTGCAGATAGTATTTCGAGCTGCCACAGCTCAGCTCCACAATCCGCTGGCTGGAAATCGCATGTTTCAGACCGTCGGCAAAAAAACGCCTGTTCACGCCGACCACCTTCTTCTCGAGGCCGGCTTTCGACAGCAGCTTGACGCCGGAGCGCTGCACCAGGGTGTTGATCACTCCGCTTGCAGTCTCGATCGAGGGCCCGCGCCCGCTTGCGAAATAGACGTCCGCGCCCTTGCGCTTCACCGGCCCCCAGATCGCTCCGCTTCGAATCAGCGCACCGAGCTTTTCGGTCAGCTCAGCCTGGCGTTCTTTCGACTTGCCTGCGAACCTGTTCTTGATCGCCGTTTTGCCAAGCCCGTTGTCACCCGCGTCGATCAGCTCAGGAAGGAGATCGTCAAGTTTCGCAACCATCACTTAGGCCTCGTCCAGGTTCAAACCGAAAGGTGGAGCGGAAAACTCAGGAACGCGATTGACCGCATCGAAAGGGTGGTGTCGCAACACTGCGTGCCCGCTGACTGCCACATCTGCGTGCAGGAAGCGAGTCGAATCCAGCTTCTACCGCATCGTCCGGATCGATCCGCAAAATTGGGAGAGGGGCAACACCGGGGCGGACCGGCCCCCCGATCAAGCCGATCAAGTGGTGCGGATTTCGCTCCGCTCAAAAACTGCCGCTCGCCCCCCTCCCTACTCCTTGATTCTCCATGGGATCTGTTTCGGAAGTATCCGGGCACCCGCTCCGATGTCAAGGACGCCACGTCCGCCAGCCCGGTTGATCACCGGCGTCCACAACCACAGATCGGGCAAGCCCGGACCGGGGCCTTTGCACCCGCCCTGTAGCTCCGATCCCTGGCTCCGATCCTGATCCACGCCGACGGACGCACAGCTGGTGCATGCGGTACTCTTTCCCGCTTGCCGATCCGGGGACGTCAGGCGTCAGGCAGCGCACAAACTCGGCCACGCCGGTCGTGGCAGGCCTGGGACCGCCGAACTGAGACCCGGCTCAAGGATCCCGCCCAGTGCGCTCATGCGAATGCCATCATGGCACTGCCTGCACCGGTCCCCGCCTGCCGCATTTGCAGCACACGAAGCTTCCCGCGAAATGGCGCACGAGCAGTTCCGCAACCCCACCCGGAACCCGCTCGGCGAGGACAAGCAGGGCGGTGATGCGGCCGTCCAGATCCCCAGACCTCACAGCTGGCACGAGGAAGCCGTCAGAGCGCGCCGGCACCCCTTCCTTATAATCGTCTACGAGCTTCGAAATACCCGACTCCGGGTGCCCCTGAAGACGAGGCTCAGGGTCGGCATAAACCGCGATACGCTCCCCGAAGCGGACGAATTCATAGCCCCAGCCGCAGACCCCACACTGGAAAATTCCGTCATCCCCCGAGTTGAGGTGACGGGCGAGGTGGAGGAGACCGTCCACCGCAGCAATCCCGCTCAGAAGGTAAGGCGCATCTTCCGCGTTGAGGTCTTCCAGCAGTACGCGTTCGCACAGGGCACGAATGGCAGGCAGAGCGTGCGCATACGCCGCCTTGATGGACAGGATTTTTTCGAGATCTCCAGCGCTCACCGGCGGGATCGCCAGCACCTCACGGCAATGCGCCAGCCGCTTGATTTCGTCTGGCGAATGGCTCCGGGCCGGGTCCTCAGCGATTCTAAATGCCCCCCAAACTGAAGAATTTTGTGGTCTCCATTTCCCCGGCAGTCCCAGGTCAAAAGATGCGTTCGTGAACAAACCGGAATCGGATGCGGAACGAACAGGAATCGTTT
>WQYW01000102.1 GCA_009781045.1 Alphaproteobacteria bacterium | reverse complement strand
TGGCGTGTTGCCGTGGTTGCCCGGACCGCCGGCGAGCGGTGCTGTGCCAGCACGCGTCGCCGGGGCCGCATGTCGTCATCGCGCCCGCGCTTCCCGGCCGGGATTGCCGCCCCTGCCGCGCGGGATTCGCCCGCGCAGGGCGTGCTGCACGGCCTGCGACGTGGCGCCGGACCAGGAACCGACGATGTCGGCAGGATCACGACCGGCGAGGTGTTCGATTGCGGAGACAATGACCTCGGCCATCCTGCTGTGGTCGGAGAGCGCAATCGCGTTCTGGCCGAGCAGGTCGTGCCACTTCCAGGCGGTCTGGTGGGGATTGCTGCGGTAGTAGGAACCCTCCTCGACGATGAGGTGAAAATAGTGCCAGTTGGGTCGGACCAGCGCGATGAGGTCCGAGGCCGTGAGATCGCGCTCGATCCTGTCGCCGAAAAAGCGTTTGACCTGCGCCCGCGTCAGCACCATCTGCGGTTCCTCGTCACCCATGGTGAAGATGAAACCCTTGCGCGGGCACGCCCCCGTGAAGGCGTCGCATCTGGTGCGCAGTGCCGCGAAATAGAGCGGGCCAAGATAGCTTTCATGAGCGTTGCCGCCGCCGTTGCCCTCCAGATAGAGATTTTCGATCTGCCGGCCGAGGGTCACGGGGTCGTTTTCGAACTGGGTGATCTGGATCGGCGCCCGGTCATAGTCCATGTCGCCGATGGCGCAGGCCAAGAGCGACGGATCAGGCACCAGGCGGCCGGCAAGGGTGCGGCTGAGGACCTGCTCAAAGCAGGGACCAAGGCCCCGGCGCATGGCTTCGGCGAGATAGCCCATTGATCCGGTTTCATCGAGACCGAGGATGATCGGCGTCGGCTCCGGGTTGGCTTTCGAGGCCACGCATTCGCGCAGGCGGAACCGGGTGGGGTCGAATTCACGCCGGATGGTCCGCGCCGTGTAGTCGCGCTCCGTCCTCTTTGCCGTGGTCCTTTCGTATCTGCCCCAGTCGTGGGCGTCGTAGCGGCTATATCCCATAGTCGATCTCCTTGATCAGCGGTGAAGTGTGGCGGGCCTCAAGTCAGGTGCCCGGCAGGGAAGGCGGCGGTGTGCCGCCAGTCGTGTGCCAGATGCGCTGGCGCGCTTGCGGCGTGAGCCTTGCGAGGTGAGGGTTGCGAAATGAGGGTTGGAAGTGCGGCCTTTCGCTGCGGAAAGGGATGGGTCGGTGCGGCATGACGCGCCTTTCTTGTCTTGCTGACAATAAAACACCACAGCTGTTGCGCCCTGTCAAGAGATATTGTAAAAGTGACAATAATATTTTTTAAGGGGTGGCGTGAGGCGATGCCGACCTATGAATTCGGCCGTGCGATGACGGCAGTGGACGTGGTGATGCTGACGGTTCCGGACTTCTGGAAGTCCGCGGGCGGGGAATCACGTCTGGAGGTGGCTCTGGTCGAGCGCACCGCCGAGCCCTTTTCGGGCAGGCTGGCGCTGCCGGGGACGATTGTCAGGGTCGAAGCCGGTGCCGAGGGCAGGGTCGATCGCACCGATCTTCATGCTGCGCGGCGGGTGGTGGCGGAGAAAATGACGCTCGCTCCCCCGCATCTGGAGCAGCTCTACACCTGGTTTCGCCACGACTGGGACCCGCGCGGGCCGGTGACGGTGATTTCCTACTTTGCGCTGGTGCCCTTCGATCGCTTTTGCAAAGCCACCGACGGGCTCCTGAGATTCTGTGCCGTGGATGAACTGCCGAAGCTTGCGTTCCGACATAACACCATCGTCGATAAGGCTGTGGAGCGGGTGCGCGGCAAGGCGATGTATTCGTCGCTGCCGGGTCTGTTGATGCCCGAGTGTTTCACGCTGCGGGAACTGATGTCGATGTATGAAGCGGTGCTGGGCCGGACGGCCAATGCCGATCGCATGGACCTGCCGAATTTTTCACGGAAAATCGCCAAGCTCGGCATTCTGGAACCGGTCGAGGACACAAGTGGCGAGGCGGCGCGCCATGCGCTGGCACGGAGTGCCTCGCGTGGCCGCCGGCCGGAGTTCTATCGTCTGGTCGATCGCAAACTGCAGACTTTCGAGCGCACCGAATTCGATGTGCAGCCGGTGCGCAGACTGACCGAATAGGGAAAGGCGACAGATCGCGGCGCCTCCTGCCACCTTTGGCAGCTCTTGCGCAGCTTGAGGTCTGCTTGCGGCCTCGAGCTTTATTTCTCGCTGTCGGGTTTGGATTTCAGGGGTCGCTGGCATGAAACGGACAAACGGCAGCCGCGAGGAACGGCTGCCGTCGGTCGTGATGAAGCCCGAAGGGCGGGCAATCATGTGGCTCAGCGCATGGCGAAGAGTTCCTGGTGGAAGCGCTCAGCGACGGGGAAGCCAAGAGCCGCGAGATCGCTCTTCAGGGCTTCGCCGAAGCCCGCCGGTCCGCAGAACCAGATGCTGGCCTCGCGCCATTCGGGAACGCTGTTGCGCAGGCGTTCGCCGGTGAGGCGGCCGTGACGGCCATCGATTGCGAGATGGAGATCAACGCCCGCGGCTTTGGCATCGGCAGACAGGCTGTCGAGTGCCTCCGGGTCGACCTCGGCGGTACTGTGAAAGAGATCGATTTTCTGATCTTGTGCATTGTCCTTGTCCGCTGCCAGCTGCTGCAGCCGCGCCATAAACGGGGTGATGCCGATACCGCCGCCGATCCAGATCTGACGGGGCCGGTCGTCTTCGAAGGTGAAACAGCCATAGGGCCCCTCGATGGTGAGGTTCTGGCCGACATGGAGGCGGTCACGCAGACCCCTGGTGTGATCGCCGAGTTCCTTGATCACGGCCCGGAGCCTGCGTCTGCCTGCGTCCCAGCTGGAGGCGATGGTGTAGGGGTGCGGTCCCTCGGAACGGTCGGAGGTGACAAAAGCGAACTGACCGGCCTTGTGGCCCGGCCAGGCCGGAACCTCAGCCTCGAGCGAAAGCGCACGCATTCCCGGCAGATAGTTGAGCGAGGTGATGCTGGCGGCCACGCGGCGGCTTGTCGCCACCCGACGCAGCAGAACCACGACTGCGGCAAAGCTGCCCGCGACCAGCAGCACAGCCATCAGAAAACCGATCGGCTGGGTCCAGTTGCGGAACTCGAACAGCACCGCAGCATGGAATGCCAGGACCAGATAGGCCGCGGCGATGAGCCGGTGGGTCTTGAAGAACCAGCGATAGGGAAAACGCGTAATCAGAGCGAGTACGATCAGCACGAGGGCGGCATAGAAGGCCCATTCGCCGAGATTTTCGGCCGAGTGGTGGAGCCCGGCGACCCAGGCTTCGAGCGGATTTTCAATTCCGATCCGCGGGCCCCGCGCCGGCCGCGCAATCAGACCCCAGCCCACCGCCCATTTCGCGCCCTGTGACCACAGCCAGTGGATGACGGCGGTGACCAGTGCGGTGATGCCGATCCACTTATGCAGGCGGTACATCTTGTCGAGACCGCCGAACCACTTTTCGGGGAGGCGGGGCCTGAGTGCGAGCACCATGGCAAAGCTCATGGCGGCAATCGCCAGCACGCCGGTGAACTGTACCATCAATCCGCGCAGGGCGAAGAAGGTGGCGGACTGAAACACGGTGGGTTCCGCGACCAGCCACAGCAGGGCCGGCAGGAGGAGGGAGATCAGGAACGCGCGCCTGAGATTGCGCATGGGTTGGGTGCCTCTTGAAGGAGAACTGAAAAACGGGAGACGTGAGATGAGCGCAGTCACAGGCCGGGGACCGCGGAACGCCTGAGAAGGCCGGCGGCAGAGCTCACGATCAGGCTGAGGCCTCGCGCGAGCTTGTGCGGTGTCATCGTCCCGCTGCGCCGCGTGACATGGCGGCAGGTTGCGCGCCGGCGCCACTCGGTGTCCGCGCGGGGGATGAGACTTGCGATTCCGCCCATGAAAATCTCCGCATCTCGGGAAGCGGTCCAATTGCTGCTTCATGGGCCGGAATACGACCAGACCCCATTCGCCCGGCTGACGGGCGATGTCAGCGATCTGTCAGACTGGCGATGGCGCGGGCGCGGAATGGAGTGGGACCGGATTTGTGGTGAAGTCGTCTCAAACCCGCAGACGAGCTGAAAATGCTCTCACGGCGCAGGCGGGAGGCGTGTTCAGCGGGTCCCGGGGGGTCTTTGCGTTCATCTTGCGCGAATTGGGCCGTCGGCCGTCGGCGCTTCTCCACCTCATCACGTTTGCGTGTGGGGCCTGCGGGAAGGCATGGTTTACGAAAAATTCATGCTGCCCTGGACCCTGGACCTGTGGGATGCCTCCGACATCCTCCAGGGTGCGCTCAATCCAGCGCTCCTCGGCATTTCGGGGCAATGACCGCCCCAGACGGCCAGGCGTGCACGTGTTCCCAAAAATGGAATTCCGTGCTTTCATTTCTGGAGAATCAACGCTAAGGTAGCCTGATGCTGGTGATCGGTACGGACATCGTTCAGCGCTATTTTGTCGAACGCCGCGGCAATGAGGGCATTGCTGCGGCGCGGACCCAATTCGGAGCGTGGCTTGCGATCGCAGAAGCTGCGGATTGGCGTTTGCCGCAGGACGTGAAGCGTTCTCATCCCAAGGCGAGCATTTTGAAAGGTGGGCGCGTCGTGTTCAACATCGGGGGAAATGGCTATCGTCTTATCGCTCTCGTTGACTACGAATATGGCGTATTGATGATCCGTTTTTTCGGCAGTCATGAAGAGTATGACAGTGTAGACGCGGAAACAGTGTGATGAAAGCAACGTTGATTATTGTCCAGAACCAGGCCGACCATGATTCGGCCAAAGCGCTTGTCGGCAGGCTGATGCAGTCGACTGACGCAGACGATCGCGCGCGGATGGTGGCCCAAGCCCGTCTGATCGAGGCGTATGAGCGCACGCGGTGGCCGCGGAAGGCACCGCCGTTGCCCGAATTGTTGCGTTATCTGATGGAGCAGCATGGTTTGGAACGATCTGACCTTGTGCCGCTTCTGGGTACGGCCAGTCGCGTTAGCGAAGTAATGTCCGGCAAGCGTCAACTAAGTATGGCGATGATAAAGGCTCTACGCGAGCGATTCGATGTTTCCGCAGATCTGTTGATTTCGGCGAGCGAGCGAGTCGCCGCCTGAGGCGGACGACGATTGTTTCTGCACCGTAAGTCAATCGCGGCGGGACCGGCTCGTGGATTGCAGATAGTGTGTCGGTGCGCCCGAGGTCGGGCTTTTGCAAAGGTGCGCAGAAGGGCTAAGGTGGCCTCGCGTGTGAGGGGCAACCAATAGCGAATTTGGTGTCGCGGGCAAGCTGATCGTCCACCGTCCTTGCGTTTCTCGAACGCTTCAACAACGGTCCACGGCCGTCTCCCCGAGGGTTCCAGGCCGCCGAATTTCAGGTCAGTCGGAGGAAGCGTCGCTCACATCTCACATCCCGCGCTTCTTTTCGATCGCGTCCCAGATCATCCCGGCGGAATCCGGGCCGCCGAGCCTGGCGATGGCGCGGATGCGGGTTGGCGAGGTGACGTTGATTTCGGTGAGACTTGCCGTTGATGACGTCGATGCCGACGAAGATGAGGCCGCGCTGCCGCAGCGCCGGCCCCAGCGTGGCGCAGATCTTGCTGGCGCGGGGCGTCAGTTCGGTGGGGCAGGCGGAAGGCGTGTTCAGCGGGTCTCGGGAGGTCTTTGCGTTCATCTTGCGCGAATTGGGCCGGCCGCCGTCGGCTCCTCCCGATCACGTTTGCGTGTCGGGCTTGCGGAAAGGTATGGTTTACGAAAAATTCATTGCTGTCAGGGCGGCGCGGACCCATCCGCATCGACCGAAAACGGGAGGATGAAACGCTGTCGCTGGCGGGGCATCGAAAAATGCGGACTGGGAGACGCCGCGCCGCTGTCAAAGCCTGCGTCGCTGGCATGAAAGCCCTTGGGTTCCGAAGCCCGCGCTTGGGTGGCGTGGGCGGTTTCTGCCGCGACACAAGAGTACCATACTCCAGAACTTTCAAGCGTATGGAGGGCGAGGTGCGTTGAAAGTCTCAGTCATGCCGGAGAAGAACAGCTCGTGCTTCATCCGGAATGAGGCCGTCCCGGATACCGTGAATGATGACGTAGGCCTGCATCATCGGGTTGCTGAAGCGAAACTGCTGTTTTCGCGCACTGCCCCTCCTGGTCAGGATGTTCCCCCCGCCATCCGACGAGAACCGGAGCAAGTGCTTATCGAAATGGGCAATGCGTTTCCTGTCCTTCATGATCTCGCTATAGGGTTCAACAATGTCATTTGCGGTAAAGAACCCGTCGTCGTCGGCTTTGGCAAGAGCGCAGGCCAGCAGCGACTGCGCGAAGAAGTTGCTTTGATTGCTGCGGATCGCGGTCTGGTACATTTCCCGGAAGGATCTCTGGGAATTCTCAATGAACCTCCCCATCGACGCGTCAACGTCATTTTCAGTGACTTCAATACGTCTGTTGTCGATTGTGTGCAGGGCAGCATGCCTTGAGAGTGTCTGGGTGAAGTAGGGCAGCCCTCGCGACAGGACGTTGATTGTCGATATCGCGTTTGGTGTAAACGTCATCACGGTTCGGGCGCACCGGCTCCGGATGATCTCCGTCAGTTCGGTGTTGGACATCCGGCCAAGCTGGATTTCGACGATGGCGCGGTCGATGGATTGGTGATCCTCGATCAGCTCCGAAATATTTTCGGCGACGCCCACCAGGATCACCGTCGTGGTCACGGAGAAATCGTAAAACTCCTTGATGAGGTGAGCTGTCAGCTTTCGGGCATCAGGGTCTGCAAGTTCGCTGTATTCATCTATAACAATGATTGGAAGCGCATTCGCAGCGCACTTTTGCAGTTCGCGTCGGATCTTCGATGGGGTCCATGTCTCTTGATCGTAATCGAAATCGACATATTCCGGCTTGCCGGAACTGGCGCCAGCAGCGTGCAGCTCTTCGAGTGCGCGGCCCCACAAAGAGGAGAATGTGTCGTTCGGACCGGCCTGAATGCGTGCAATGATTAAGCTGCGGAGTGTCCTGTTGAACCGCTTCCAGAACACATTGGCGAGCGAGGTCTTTCCAACGCCTTTCTCACCAAACAGAACGACATGCGTGGATCTGGACAATACCGCTTCGATGATCTTGCGGATCTCGGCCGCACGGCCAGCGAAGAGATCTTCCTCGTCAACTGGCGCACCGTCAAACAGGGTCGATATTTCCTGCCCAAGCAAAAGCCAGGCATCGTCGGACTCGGGTTTCTTCAGCCTGTCGTCAGCGGCGGGAACGCGTCCAGTCTCGGTCATGTGCGTTGACTAACATGGCAAAAGCGTTGAGTAAATGCCAAAATGCGTTGAGTAGAGGCCAGAAAGCGTCGAGTGGCGGTGGGAAAGCGTTGATTAGGGCGGATCTTAGTCAAAAGCGACGGCGAACAGACGAATCCCATATATAGCTGGAAAACACCGTGTGATCTATATATAGCGTCAATAATCTTGCCGTGACGCGATATTGGGTGGCTGATCGAAGCCTTCTGCACCCCGGAGCCGATGACTCTGGAAAAAGCGTTGACTAAACGGCCTAAGGCGTTGACTAAACGGCATAAGGTGTTGACTAGACTGGCTGAAGCGTTGACTAGATGGCGCGAAGCGTTGACTAGGCTTGCCGGGTGCGTTGGCTGCCGTTTTTCGCTGGCATCAATTCGATAATGGATCGGCTCGTTCACGTCTGGGGAACGCGGTACCGCCAAATTGCACCGCCTGGAACCTGGAACTGGTCGACGGCATCTGTTGAAGCGGCCTTGGGATGGTGGAAGGGCGCTATTTTGGCCATAACGAGCCGTTCAGGCGACAACCGGGACTGCGCGTGCCTGGCGTATACTCGCCCCTCCATGTCGCAGTGAGTCTGCGTCGGTCGTCCCCACGGCAGCCAGGCAGCCGAAATTTCAGTTCCACGGTTGCTGTGCCAAGCCATAACCGGGCGGCGGTCCGATCATATCCCGCGCTTCTTTTCAATCGCGTCCCAGATCATCCCGGCGGTATCCGGGCCGCCGAGCCTGGCGATGGCGCGGATGCCGGTCGGCGAGGTGACGTTGATTTCGGTGAGACTGCCGTTGATGACGTCGATGCCGACAAAGATGAGGCCGCGCTGCCGCAGCACCGGCCCCAGCGTGGCGCAGATCTCGCTTTCGCGGGGCGTCAGTTCGGTGGCGCAGGCCGCACCCCCGCGCACCATGTTGGAGCGCAGGTCATCGGCTGCGGGAACCCGGTTGACGGCGCCGGCGAAGGTGCCGTCGACCAGGATGATGCGCTTGTCGCCCTCTTTGACCTCGGGAATGAACTGCTGGATCACCCAGGGTTCGCGGAAGGTGACGGCGAACATGTCGAACAGCGACCCGAAATTCATATCCTGGGGGGCGATGCGGAACACTGCGGCGCCACCGAAGCCATGCAGCGGCTTCATCACCACGGCGCCATATCGGGCGCGGAAGGCGTTGATCTCTTCAAGATCGCGCGAGATCAGGGTTGGTGGCATCAGCTGCGGAAAATCCATCACGAACAGTTTTTCCGGCGCGTTGCGCACGCTGGCGGGGTCGTTGACCACCAGGGTCTGGGGATGGATGCGCTCCAGGAGATGGGTCGAGGTGATGTAGGCGAGATCGAAGGGGGGATCCTGGCGCAGCAGCACCACGTCGAAGCTCTGGAGGGCTTCGCGCCGGGGCTCGCCAAGCGTGAAGTGATCGCCGGCCTGGTCGCGCACGGTGAGCCGCTGGATGGGGGCGACGAGATCGCGGCCATGAAGCGAAAGCCGATCGGGGGTGTAGTAGGACAGGGTATGGCCGCGCTTCTGGGCTTCCAGCAACAGAGCGAAGGTCGAATCGCCCTGGATTTTGATCCGGCCGATGGGGTCCATCTGTACGGCGACGTTCAGTTTCATTGGTTCCACCTGTGGATCCTGGCGGTGCGTGTAATCTTGCCTGCGCACCCCGTTAACATGCCTTGTGTGCGGCGCAAGGCCCGCGAGCGAAATCCCGCTTCCCGTCAGGGCCGACCCCCGACAGCTGCGGCGAGGTGAAGGCGCCCGGTTTCGCCTGTCATCGGTATCGTCAAAGGCCGGTCACGCTCCCTGACGATCGCTGCCTTACTCGTAAAGAATTGAAAATACGTGATTTTACCGGGGTTGCCGGGCAGAGCCTTTGCGCGTGGGGCAAGCGGTTGTCGTAGCCCTGGAGGACACCCTTCTTGCAGAAGGAAAATTCCATTCGCTGCGGTCAGGTCGCCAGCAGGTATCTGATCCGGGTCCCAATTGTCTCGTGATGCCCGGTCTCCTCCAGTACCCGGCGGTTCCATTGCATTCGCTGCTGCGAGGCTCGCAATGGCGAGCACTGCATGATCGCTGCGAATCCCCCCGTGCACCTGACCCGGTACCCGCTTGCGTTCGTCACTGACGGGCAGATTCGTTTGTGCATCGCCTCGGGCTGCCATGGAATTGCCGCGGAAACGGTAAAATTTGGAAAGGGGCGACAAGTCCAGGAGGTGTACCCCATGCGTATTGCAGGCAAGCCGGGTTGGCCATTGCCCATGGAACAAACCGCTCTTTCGTCTGACGATCCGGATTTCGATGAGGCGCTGTCGCAGGCGTTTGACAAGCTGAAGAATACCGCCGTCAGCGATCATTTCAAGGCGGGACGGCCGGTCTATTACCGCGAGCGGCATACACCGCAAAATCACGTCATCAAGGAATATCCCAACGGCCGACGTGAGCTGTTGGACGCGAATGATAATGTTGTAGCGGTACTGGATCCAGCATGAGAACACCAAGGCTTTTTGTGGTCGCCGGCCCCAACGGTGCCGGGAAGTCGACCGCCGTCAAACTGCCGCAGGTTGCAGACCTGCTGGGAGAGACACCCATCGTCAATCCCGACAACATTGCTTTCCAGATTGACCCGGTGCGCCGCAATGCGGAAGCGGTTCAAATCCAGGCCGGCCAAATCGCTTTCCAGCAAAGGCAGGCAAATCTTGCCGCCCGCAGGAGCCTCCTGATTGAAACAACGTTGAGCGGCCACAGCGAAATCAACCTGATGCGCAACGCTCGTGATGGCGGTTTCACGGTCCATCTTTTCTACATCGGGCTCGACGAGGCGTGTCTGTCTCGCTGGCGCGTTGAGGAACGGGTGATTCAAGGAGGCCACAGCGTCCCGCGGGATGCAATCGAACGGCGCTATCCGCGAACCATGGCCAATCTCGCCAGAGCGCTCGAAATCGCCGATACCGCGAGAGTGTACGACAATTCGATCAAGGGCTATGAACTGCTGCTCAAGAGAGAGCACGGCGAGGTCCGGTATCTGGCGTCCGACCTGCCGGAATGGGCGGCGAAAGCCATCCCGGCGCGATTCCTGGTGTCGCAGCACCCCTCCGCCGGGTGAACGGCGAGCGGTTACGGCTCGCCAATCCGGGACAAGGCGATTGGCGATTGCGCCGGAAGCGGATGGACCGGACTCAAACCGGAAGCAGCCGGGTCCAAAAACAGCGGCACCTGACGAAAGGGCAGTCTGCCCGCGTCGCAACCAGCAAGCCCGGACATGCGGGCAGATGGCGCAGCTTGGCCGTGCCCGCGAGATCGGCGAAGCGGTCCGACACCGGCAGCACAGGTTGGCTGGAATTCGGGGGAAGGCGCGCAACGCTTCGCAAACCGTTGACTTCCTGAGGCTGGCGGGGCCTTGGTTGCGTGCACAGCAACTGGCCGGGAGAGATTAAGGATGTCGGACAAAGACGAGATCGCTGCAGACGATGCAGACGACGGCGAGTTGCCGGAATGGGTGCCTGAGGTTGTTGCCCGACTTCGGAACAAAGCCTCGGCCGGCGACAGCGACGCCATGTGGACGCTCGCGATGTCTCTCGAAAAGGGCCCTGGCGTGGCAGAAGACCCGGTTGAGGCTCTGCGCTGGTATCGGGAGGCAGCCGGCTATGGAAATGCCAATGCCCAACACAGCCTCGGCAGGATCTTTACGCGAGGCGATTGGGTCCAACAGGATCTTGCACTGGCTGCCGGATGGTTTCGCAGGGCGGCGGACCAGGGCCATCAACACGATCAGGGCTTTCTCGGTGTGGTGTATGAGGAGGGCCGTGGGGTGATGCAGGATGAGGCAGAAGCGGCTCGCTGGTACAGAAATGCTGCCGAGCAGGGCGACGCCACGGCGCAATTCAGGCTCGGTTTGATGCACAAAGACGGCCGTGGCGTTGTCCGAAGCGATGCCGAGGCATTTGCCTGGATGTGGAAATCGGCTCTCCAGGGCGACGCGGGCGACGCGCAAGCCCAGTTCAATGGCGCGGTGTCGTTTGATTCGGGCTGCGGCACAGCGCAAAGCTGCGAGGATGCCGTCGCCTGGTACCGGAAAGCTGCGGAACAGGGATTCGCCATGGCCGAAGGCAGGCTCGGCTTGATGTACGACGATGGTCGGGGGGTGCCGGAGGACGCAGCCATGGCCGTGATCTGGTAGCGGAAGGCAGCCGAACAGGGTGATCCGGTTGCCCAACTTAATCTCGGCTGCATGTATGAGGATGGTCGTGGAGTGAGGCAGGATTTTGCGGAAGCTCTCAGCTGGTATCGGAGCGGCGCGGAAGCGGGTCGCGCCCAGGCGCAACACAATCTTGCGCGCCTCTACGCGACCGGCAAAGGAACCCCTCAGGATGATGAGGAAGCGGTCCGCTGGTACCGCATGGCGGCCGACCATGGCCATGCGGGTGCACTGAACAATCTCGGCTGCATGTATGAGGACGGTCGTGGAGTGAGGCAGGATTTTGCAGAAGCTCGCCGTTGGTATCTCGAGGCGACGGAGGAGGGGGATGTCAATGCGGAATTCAACCTCGGCTTGGTCTACCGGGATGGCCTGGGGTCATGCCGGATCGTGCAGCAGCCATGGAGTGGTTCGAGAAAGCGGCCGAACATGGCCATGGGCATGCCGCGGAGGAGTTACGACGGTTGGCGGATGATGCGGATGCAGCGGGATGAAGGCAACACTGATCGGAATGCGGGGTCAGGACGTCCATGAAGCGGTGAAGGTGTTTGTTGGAAAGCTTAAGCAGTCGAATGACGGTGTCGACCAGGCGCGGACGGCGGTCGAGGTCCGACGCCCGCACAGGAGCGCATGCGTCAGCGGCGGAGCTTTCGGTTGCGCAAATGGTCGCCGCACAGGATTCGTCGATCACGGGCGGATCCTGGTCTCCTGCTTTCACGGACAGGTGAGGCCGAAGCTGGAGAAGCGGTCGGATTGCATTGAGCGCCTGAAGCCTCTTTGGTTGAATTTCAGGAAGTGGAAGGACAGCAATTTATGATGAATCCGGTGGTGATCGATCTGTTGAACGAGGCCCGCCATTATGCGGGCGGCGAACCTTCGCCAGCGCTGAGGCGATGCTCCGGCGCCTTCCTGAGGCGCATCAAGGCAAACCCGGAGATCCTCCAGGCCGCAGCGGAGGCGATCGAGACGCTGCCGTCTGCGGGCGCGGGCTGGATCGCGCTGGTGCTCGGCACTGGCGTTGAGGAGGGCGCAGACCCTGCAGGGGCGATGCCTGCACTGGAACGCTGGCTGCGGTCACGGTTGTCGAGACTATCGACACCCGGGATCAACGAAGACGAGGAAGGTGAGGAAGAAGAGGTCTGCCTTGAACCCACGCCCGGACAGGAGGAATTGATCGAAGCGCTGGAGTCATTCTGTCAGGGGTTCGTCGCTCATCTTGCGGCAATGCCGGCTGAGCGGAAAAAACTCAGTGAAGACCGCAGGCTGCTGAGGCGCCTGACAACCCTCGGTGGGATCAGTTATGCGGTGGGCTGGGTTCTTGAAGCGTTGCAACGCAGGAGCGGTTCCCTCGTGGTTCTTCATCCGCCGACGGGTGCCGGCGTCAAACTGAGATATGAGAACGTCGCCCGGAATTTCCACCTGTTCTCGCTGTTGCAGGTCGCCCTGGGGACCCGGCTCCCCGGTGGACGACCGCCCGATCTGAAGATTGCCGCAGCGGCGCGAGGAGAAACGAGCGACGAGGTTCTGGATTGCGCGTGGTGGCACTACGGCGACCCGAGATGGAAGACGCCTGAGATCGGGGGATTGATCCGGGGCGCGGGCCTGGTGACCGAGATCCCTGTAAGCAATGGCTCCCGTGTGCTGCTGCTGTGGCCGGCGATCGTGGGATCTCGAAAGTGGAACGCGGGCTTCTTCAGTCCTCATCTTGATGCCCTTCCCGCAAACGTGGTCGTCGAGGGGGATTTGTCCCCCGACAGCGCTCAGGAGTGGCTGAAGACGCTCGGTGTGGCGTGACTCCAGCCGTCCTGCGATCGCCAAAAGCAGCGTTCCTAAGAAATCATGGGGCATGGAGAAGTGAATTTTTGCGTGCTGGCATGGCGTGCCTTCTGCGGCTGACCAGACCTGCAGCAGGCGGCGAAGGGCAGATCACCTGCGGATGTGCAGTTCCTCGGGCGCGGAGACTTCACCCTCCATGGCTGCGGGACTGGACGTCGACCAGTTGTCCATTTGAGCTTAGGAGCCGTTCACGGAATAGTCGCTTCTGAATTGGTCTGGGGAATGTGCGAAAATCGCCCACATCCGGCCCGGAAGCGATTTACTTATTTTCTCTCGGCTCCTTGCGACACTCAATGACGGGTTGGCGGTTCCGGCTCGTTCTCCGCCGATTGAGCCGGGCGCCGGTCTGGAAGCGGGGTATCGCTGCGGCTCGCGCTCGATTCGATCTCGTCGGGCGGTGGGGCGGGAGGTCCCGGACTATCCTCGTAGATGCCGATCCATTCTGCCTGGAGATCGCTGTCCTGGAACAGGAGCCAGCTGCGTTTTGTCAGCCTGCCCGCGCGCAGGGTGCTCTGGATGAGGGGGATGGCGGCGTTGAGGTCGGTGACGGCGATGTCGACATAGGAATAGCGCCGACCGGTGCCGCCGCCGATCGTGGTGCCGAGGTGAGCCGATTTCAGAGCATCGTGGATTGCGTCCTCGATGGCGCCACGATCGGGGAAGATCTCGGAGTCGACATCGTCAGCCGAGCCATCCATCTTGAGGTAGAGGAAGGTCTCATCCCGGGAAAATCGCTCTGAATAGAAGAAGCTCGCGCCCTCAATCGTGGCCCGGGTGAGATTGGCGTCAACCGCGGGGGAGCTGAAGATATCGTTTCGCGCGGCGTAATCGGACAAGATTCGGGGCTTGAATTCGAACAGTGACCAGCGGGTCGCCTCACTCTCGACCATTTCGCGGTAGGGCACGAGGCCTGCCCGTGCGGCGGCAATCCGGGCTTCGAAATCAGCGTGGAGATCAGCGATCGGACGGCCCTTGTCACATGAGGCCGAGGCCTTCGGTTTGATGTCGATGGTGCCGACCCATTTGTCGAGGCGTTCTTCGCCGAGCAGGGTTTCGGTCAAGATGAGCGCCTTGCCGGTGAGTTCATTTTCATCGCCATCAAAGGGCAGGAAAAAGCACAGGTTGAACATGTTGAACTGTCCCGGCGTGATCGCATAGCCGATCGCGGCGATGTTCTCCCAGCCGCAGCGCCCCCGCATGCTGTGCTCGGCCTGTTCGATGGGTTGAGCCGGACGGTAGGGGTGGAATTCGAAGCGACTGGCCGCTGGAGCGGCTTTGAGAAGTGCCTGCACCAGGGGTCGGAGATCCCGCCGGTTCTCCGGTGTCACGACCAGACGGTGGTTCCTGCCAGCCAGCGGCGGTCCGAACTCCCAGGCAAGCGCAGGACTGATGGCGTGGAGATGTGTGAACATGAAGCCAACCACATCGAAGTCGCGGTTCCTGCCCGAGAAAAGGTCATCAAGCCGGCCCTCGGCTTCTGCGAAGGCCTGCCACCACGCTCTGATCGCTTCGTGCTGGGCGGGGGTGACGGAATTGGTAAAGGCGCTGCGGTCCATGTTGGCTCCAGATGTCCGCAATTGTGATCAGAATCGCCGGATCCTGCCGTCACTTTGTGTCCGGGCATGGCAGGGCAGCGCAAGGGGGAGCTGGAAAATCGCCCCGACCGTCAGGCTTCATCGGTCGCGCTGTCGCCGTGTGCTTTGAGTTCCAGTGCCCGGGCATAGACGTCGCGGCGCGCCCAGCCGGAGTGCTCAACCGCCCGGGCCACCGCGTCCTTGAGGCTGCCGCTCTGGAGTTCCCGGCGCAGGATGTGGTCAAGCGCCTCGACCGTCATGGTCGGGGACTCTGTCGGCGGCCCGATCACGAGGACAAATTCGCCCCGGGTTTCGAGCGCGCCGGCCTCCTCGGCCAGATCGGCAAGCTTGCCACGCCGGACCTCCTCATGGAGCTTGGTCATCTCGCGGCAGATCGCGGCCTCGCGGTTGCCCATGATGGCGGCGAGGTCGGCAAGACTGTCCTCAACCCGGTGCCCGGATTCGAACAGCACCAGGCTGGCATCGATTGTGGCCAGTTCTTCGAGGCGGGCGCGCCGCGCCGCAGCCTTCGCCGGCAGGAAGCCGTCAAACAAGAAGCGGTCGGTGGGCAGACCCGCAAGGCTGAGCGCCGCCAGTACCGCCGAGGGGCCCGGCAGTGCGGAGACCGGGTGCCCGGCCTCGGCGCAGGCGCGGACCAGTTTGAAACCCGGATCGGAAATCAGCGGCGTACCGGCATCAGAAACCAGCGCCACCGAGGACCCCTGTGCCAGCGCCGCGAGCAGTTTTGGCCGCATCTGGGCGGCGTTATGTTCATGATAGGGCAGGAAGCGGGTGCGGATGCCGTAATGTTCCGTCAGGCGCCTTGTCACCCGACTGTCCTCGCAGGCGATGATGTCGACCGCGGCCAGGATGCGCAGCGCCCGCAAGGTGATGTCTTCGAGATTGCCGATCGGGGTCGCGACCAGATAAAGCGCTGGCGCGATCGGGGGGGCGGCAAGATGGCGGGAACCAATGGAAAGGCCCGAAGCGGCCTCAAGGGGGGTGTTTTTGCTCTCGTCGCTGGCGTCCATAGCGGATATTTAAGGGGAACACGGTGCCAGCGCCATATCTGGTGGCGATTTCATCGGTGAACCATATTCGGATTTGCGCTATTCTTGATCCCCGGCCGAAGATATGCCGCATTCACTGCTGACTGTGGCAGGCGAATCTTTGACCCCGGTGTCGGGCATGACATTAATTAAAGAGCGGCCATGGTGAATCGGAACATTCCGGGGCAATCCCCTTCAGGGCTTCGAGCAACGCGGCGAACGGCACTTGGGCTGCTGCTCGGCACGCCCCTGCTTTCCGGCTGCAGCACGGTCCAGAATTTTTTAGGCGGCGACAGTTCCGGTTCCAGTTCTGAGCCTACCCCCGGCGGTCCCCCGGTCCAGGGCTCGGTGCTGGGTGAAGGCCAGGTCAAGGTCGGCCTGATTCTGCCCCTGTCGGCGGCGGGCAGCGCCGGACAGGCCGGGATGTCGATGCGCAATGCCGCCGAACTGGCGCTGAGCGAGTTTCGCACCGCCAATATCCAGCTGCTGGTCAAGGATGACGGCGCCACCGCGCAGGGTGCGCAACAGGCGGCCCAGCAGGCGGTTTCCGAGGGGGCCAGCATCATCCTCGGACCGGTCTTTGCCCAGATGGTGGCCCAGGTGGCCCAGGTGGCGCGCGGCCACAATATTCCAGTGATCTCTTTCTCCACCGATTCCAGCGTCGCCGGTCGCGATGTCTATCTTCTGAGCTTCATGCCGGAGTCCGATGTGCGACGCATCGTCGATTATTCGGCTGGCATCGGCAAACGCTCCTTTGCCGCACTTATTCCCGACACTGCCTATGGCAGTGTGGTGGAAGCTGCGTTCAAGACCACGGTGCCGCAGCATTCGGGGCGGGTCGCCGCCTTCGAAAAATACGGCAGCGATCGCGTCAGGCCGGCAACCACCGTGGCCCAGGCGCTCGGCAGTGCCGATGCCCTGTTCATTGCCGATGGCGGCGAGGGTGTGGTTGCGATCACCGACGCACTGACCGCAGCCGGCGCCAATCTTTCCCGGATCCAGCTTCTCGGCACCGGGCAATGGGATGATCCCCGCATTTTTGCCGCTCCCGCACTGCGGGGCGGACTCTATTCCGCTCCGGACCCGGCAGGCTTCAAGTCCTTCGCGGCGCGCTATCGCGCGAAATATAATACCGAACCGGTGCGCACCGCGACCCTGGTCTATGATGCCGTGGCGCTGGTGGCGGCACTGGCCCGCGCGGAGGCGGCGCAGCGCTTTACCGCCGAGGTGCTGACCAATCCCTCCGGTTTCACCGGAATCGACGGCCTGTTCCGCTTCCGCAAAGACGGCACCAATGAGCGCGGCCTTGCGGTGATGAAAGTTGGTGCCGAGGTCGGTGTCCTGGTTGCCGGATCGCCGAAGAGCTTCGGCGGATAGTCTTCTCTCAAGGTCGCGAGATCGGCCAATTCGCTGTCGAGCAGCGGAAAGTCATTTGGTCCTCGCTTTTGATCCGCCTGTCGCGCAATCAAGGATGCCCTCTTGCCGCAAAACGCCATGCGATGGAGCGTCTGTCCGGCCTGACAGATGGAATGTTCGGGTGCCGCCGGAGGAAGAAAATTCGTTGCCATCGGGCCTTGGGCCTTGAGTGTCCTCGCCCCCGACGCCATGACCGCGCGCTTCGAGCCAGATCAGGCCGCCTGCCGGTTTCGGAAGGGGCGCGCAGGCCAGGCCTGCCGAATCCTCGAGGAATGCCGGGTTTCGAGGAAACGCACGATACTGGAGTGCTCATGACTGCATCCGTGATGATTCATGTTCGCGTCTCCGAGGACGTGAAAACGCAGGCAGCGGAAACGCTGGCCTTGATGGGGCTGTCGGTTTCGGATGCGTGTGCGGGTGTGCCTGACGCGTGTCGCTGTTGAAGGCCAGCTGCCGTTTGCGCTCAAGGATCCAAACGCCACGATACGCGCCGCAATGGCCGAAGCCGACGAAATCATCAAGGCTCACTGCGCACGCTTTGCCACGCCGGAAGAACTCTTCGCCGAACTCGAAAAATCGGCCCTGCCAAAGAACACCTGAATGGACGCTGACAGGCGGAATGGTGTGATCGGGCGGTTGCACTCCCTCCACTCTGGAGCGGTAATTTTCTGCACACCCGCAGCGGATCCCCGGTCACGTCCTCGCCCGGCTGTTGGGCTTCAGATCGCCTCTGCCTCAAGCGCCATTTTTCTGCCGATGGCGTTGTCGATCCGCCGGAACACCTCGCGTGTCGTCCCCATGAACGAGGCAAGACCTCCAACCAGGACCAGCACGATCAGCAACGGAAGGGACTTCGCTCCAATCATCGCGATCATCGCGTATCGTGCGCGTCTCAGATGGTGGAGAACCTCTCTGCGCGTTTCCAGGTCAGATATCTTCTCCACGGCCAGATCGACACTCGGGACAGGTTTGTCGGGTTCGGCGTGGATGACAAAACGAACCCAGTTCAGTTCATGTGCATGGCGGATCAGCCGATTGAAAAAATGGCGAATTTCCCGGTATTCGGCCGAGGCGAAATCCAGTCTGGATCTCGCGGCAAGATCAAATACCGCATCCCGTTCCTCGAACACGATCTGGCGCGCGAAGTCTGTCGAGACACTCTGCCATGGTCCATAGAAAATCATCAGGAACAAAGATATCGCCAGCAATGACAGGACTGCATCCGCGTAGTTGGTCATTTGAGTTTGTCCTTTGGATTGGTCCTTCCGCTCGTGGTCAGTCCGGAGGTTGATCGGTCCGGATCCGTCCTGCGTTCCAACTCCCTGATCCGGCCCTGCAGGTAGTCAACTTTCCGTAAACGCAAGTAACGTTCGACCACTGCCCAGCCTGCGGCAGCCATTGTAACTCCGAGTGCGACAGCAAACTTGAGGGTGACGAGCGCGTTGAGAGCCAGGGACAGGGCTATCGACACATCTGTGGCCTGACCAGCCAGGACCTCGACAGCCTGAAAGGCCCAATAGAAAATAAACAGGACGGTCGACGCCCTGATGCTCGTCCGAAGGGTTCGGAACCCCTGGTCGATCATCAACGTTCGGTCAAGTTTCGAAAGCGCCATCGGCTGCCTATCCGAATCAGATCATAACCTTAACCATTTGGATTGTTCAATCGGATAGGGCAATTTTTGGGCTGTTTTGGGTTTTTGTTGTGCCTTGCGGGCATGACAGTGCCGGGGTGGAGCCGCCGGATCCGGTTTCAGTCCCACCCTGGAAGGGGACCGCCCAGGGGGGCGAGAGGGAACTGGCACGGAGGTTGCCGACCTCAGGTCCGCCTCTCGTCAGGCGGCGAGATCGGCAACCACGGCGTCGAGCAGCGGAAAGCCGCCTCTCGTCACCTTGAGCCGTCCTTGCGCGTCAACGGCGATCACGCCTTCTTCCTGCAGAACGGTGATACGGCGTGGATTGAGTTCCCGTCCTGCCAGCTCCGTGTAGCGGTGGGGGTCGATGCCCTCGGTGAGCCGCAGCCCCATCAGCAGAAATTCGTCGCCACGGGCTTCACAGCCGAGCGCGTCGTCGACCACGACGCCATCACCTCGCGCTTCCACCCGCATCAGCCAGCGTTGCGGCTGACGCTCGGCCTCGGTGGCATGGCGAACACCGTCAATATCGAGACGGCCATGGGCGCCGGGTCCGACGCCGGCATATTCGCCGCCGCGCCAAGTGAGGAGATTATGGCGGCATTCGCCTCCCGCTCGAGCGTGATTGGAGATCTCATAG
>WQYW01000101.1 GCA_009781045.1 Alphaproteobacteria bacterium | reverse complement strand
CCACCTATACGGTTTTCCCGGACTGGTGGGCTTTGATGACGACCATCGCATCTGGCCGCCCTCCCTGAAAAAAGCGCGGGCTGGGGGATCAGGACCCCATGGACGGGCCATTTGGAATTGCTGGTGCGGGAGCCGCTGGCTTGACATGCCGGTCGTCGATCTTCCAGGACCCCGTTTTTTCAGCTGCGGTTTTTCCAGGGATGTCCTGCAACAGGCGATGTGATGAACTCTTCCGGTCACTTTGAACTCCTGACCCGTGATGGCGCAGCGCGGCGCGGCCGTCTCGTCACCGGCCACGGCATCGTGCGCACGCCGGCTTTCATGCCGGTTGGAACCGCGGGTGCCATGAAGGGTCTGCACTGGCGGGAGGTGCGCGATGCCGGTGCCGATATCGTGCTCGGTAACACCTACCATCTGATGCTGCGCCCGGGAGCCGAGCGCATCGCAGCGCTTGGCGGGTTGCAGAGCTTCACCGGCTGGAATGGCCCGATGCTGACCGATTCGGGGGGCTTCCAGGTGATGTCGCTGGCGGGCTTGCGCAAGCTTGGCGAGGACGCCGTGACCTTCCGTTCGCATATCGACGGCGCACGGGTGGAACTGTCGCCCGAGCGCTCCATCGAAGTCCAGCGTCTGCTCGGCTCCGATATCGTCATGCAGATGGATGAATGTGTGCGCCTGCCTGCCGGCGCCGCGGACATTGAGCGCGCCATGCGCCTGTCGCTGCGCTGGGCGGAGCGTTCGAAACGCGAATTTGACCGGGATCGCGGCCACGCGCTGCTGTTCGGCATTGTCCAGGGCGGCGACGTGCCGAAGCTGCGTCAGGAGAGCGCGCAGGCTCTGCGCGGGATCGGCTTTGACGGCTATGCCATCGGCGGTCTGGCGGTGGGCGAACCCCAGGAGGTGATGCTGGCAATGATTGAGGCCACGGTTCCGCAACTGCCGGCTGATCAGCCGCGCTATCTGATGGGGGTGGGGACGCCGGCGGATATTCTGGAAGCTGTGCGGCGCGGCATCGACATGTTCGACTGCGTGATGCCGACGCGCAATGGTCGCCATGGCGTCGCCTTCACCCGCTTCGGTCCGGTCAATCTGCGCAATGCCCGCCATGCCGATGATCCGCGACCGCTTGATGAAGAAAGTCGCTGGCCGGCGACGCGCAGCTTCGCGCGCGCCTATCTCCATCACCTCGTCAAGTCGGGCGAAGTGCTGGGTGCCATGCTTTTATCGGAGATCAATATTGCCTACTACCAGACGCTGATGGCGGGAATCCGGGATGCCATCCGCGAGGGGCGTTTCGAGGACTTCTACAGATGCACCTGCGCCGACTGGGCGCGCGGCGACATCGCTCCGCGGTGAGCCTTTCGTCGCTGCGGATGGCGGGTGACAAAACCGCAGCCGCACGTGTCGCAGCTCCAGAGATGGCTGACCACGAGGTCGGCGCTCAGGACGGAAGCTTCCGCCGCCACCATGGTGTCGGAGCAGATCGGACAGTGTGGCAGGATCGAGATCGCGGAGGCTTTGGGGGCTTGGCGTATGGCAGTGGTCGCGGTCATGACGGCTCCCTTGGTTGGCCCCAAATTTCAGATACGGCAGAAATCGTTTACAGAACGTCAATGCTTTCAGGGCGCGCAACCTGGCGTGTCGCAAGCGGGCGGTGCCATCTGCCAGCCCAGGGCGCGATCTCAAAAAAAAAGGCTGGGATTTCGTCGGCCGCGCTGCCGCAGCTCACCGATGCGTGTCCTTTAAGGCCTCGGGGTGCTTTCCCGGCGGGGGCGAAGATTTCCTGTCTGGAAAAATTTGCAGCAGAATATTTTCTCCGCCGGGCTTTGCCGGAGCATAGTTGTCTTATTTCGCGCCGGCGGCGTCTGCGGCCCGATTTCCGGCTTGCCTCAGCGCGAAAGCTGACCCTAATAACCCCGGCCGCAGGGCCCGCAAGGCGCGTCGCCATCCGTTGTCGTTATCGTGAAGGAGTTTGTCATGGACGCTTCGTCCTCATCGCCGGCTCTGCGTCCTGCGGGGCGTGGCCGGGTTTTTGACTCGATTGTCGAGGCGTTCGGCAATACGCCGATCGTGCGTCTCAACCGCTTGCCCGGGATGCACGGGGTGAACGCGACCATTCTGGCCAAGCTTGAATATTTCAATCCCGCGGCCAGTGTGAAGGATCGCATCGGTGCGGCGATGATTACGGCGATGGAGCAGGCCGGCACGATCAACCCGGAGACGGTGCTGATCGAGCCGAGTTCCGGCAATACCGGCATCGGGCTGGCCTATGTTGCGGCCTCGCGGGGCTACCGGCTGAAACTGGTGATGCCGGAATCGATGTCGGTCGAGCGCCGCAAAATGCTGGCCTTCCTCGGCGCGGAACTGGTGCTGACACCAGCGGCGCTCGGCATGAAAGGGGCGATCGCCAGGGCCGAGGAACTGCTGGAGACGACGCCCAATTCGGTAATGCCGCAGCAGTTCAAGAACCTCTCCAATCCCGATGTCCATCGGCGTACCACCGCCGAAGAGATCTGGAACGATACCGGCGGCAACATCGATTACTTCGTCGCCGGGGTCGGCACTGGTGGCACGATCAGCGGTGTCGGTCAGGCTCTCAAGCCGCGACGGCCGGGTTTGCGGGTGGTGGCGGTGGAGCCGGCGGAGAGTCCGGTGTTGTCCGGCGGACAGCCGGGCCCCCATAAGATCCAGGGCCTCGGTGCGGGCTTCATCCCCGATGCGCTGGATCGCGCGGTGATCGACGAAGTGGTCACCGTCGACTCGACAACGGCGATCGAAACCTCGCGTGCGCTGGCACGCAAGGAAGGCATTCCCGGGGGGATTTCGTCGGGTGCCGCCATCGCCGCTGCACTTGCCGTCGGCAGGCGGCCGGAAGCCGCCGGCAAGGTCATTGTGGCGATCGTGCCGTCTTTCTCGGAACGCTATCTGTCGACCGTGCTGTTTGAAGGCATCTAGCGGGCTGTGCCGCCGCTAACAGGGCGCAGAAGGGGCGCGTGGCGGGGCGCCCCTTCTGCGCTTCTTTTTGACCCTGAGACCCCGTCACAACGCCGGGTGTGACGGGGAAACGGTGGGGGGCATCAACGGCTGGCGCCGCCGTCCGCTCGCGGTCGCTTTTGCGCTGCAGCTCAGAGGCTGTCGCCGAGATCGTTGCGGAACTTGGCGGCGAGCTTCTCCTGCCAGTCGGAGACCGGCTTGAGCCGGCCATAGAAGAAGCGCAGCACCTCGGGCTCCTCGACGAATTCGAGGCCGCCGATCAGGCCGCGGTTGTCGTACAGCCACTGGATGCGATCAATCGCATATTTGATCTGTGACAGTGTGAAGACGCGCCGCGGCAGCGCCAGTCGCAGCAGTTCCATCGTGGCGAAGAGTTCGCTGCCGTCCGGGTTGCGCTGCTCGGACAGGGTTCCCCGTTCCATGCCGCGGATGGCACCTGCGATATACATTGCAGCGCCAAGCGCGCCCGCCGGATACTGGCTCTGCGGGATATGATCGACGAAACGCATGGCGTTGAGGTGGCAGCCCAGACCGCCGGCTGGCGTGATCACCGGAATGCCGCGGCGGTCGAGTTCGTCGACCATGGCGCGGATGAAGTGGGGGCCCTGGTTGATCATATCCTCATCCATGGTCTCCTCAAGGCCGACCGTGAGCGCTTCCATCTCGCGCACCGACATGCCGCCATAGGTGAGGAAACCCTCATAGAGCGGCACCAGGGCGCGCATGCGCAGGTACACGCTCTCATCGCGGATACAGATGCCGCCGCCGCGGGCACAGCCGAGTTTGCGCGCGGAGAAATAGATGATGTCGCACAGGTCGGCGGTGCGGCGGGTGATTTCGCGGATGCTGAGGTTCTTGCAGGACTCCTCGCGGGTCTTGTTGAAATGGAGATTGTCGGCGAGCAGGCTGGCGTCGAGCACCAGCAGGATGCCGTGGCGGCTGCAGACCTTGCGCACTTCGGCGAGGTTGGCGAGCGAGATCGGCTGGCCGCCGATGAGGTTGGTGCCGGATTCGACACGCATGAAGGCGATTTTCTCGGTGCCGTGGCGGGCGATCGATGCCTCAAGCCTGGCAATGTCGATGTCGCCCTTGAAGGGCAGGGTGCTGTTCACTTCAAGCCCGCTGGCGGCGACCAGCTCCTCGACCACCCCACCGTTGAGGGTGATGTGGGCCTTGGTGGTAGTGAAGTGGAAGTTCATGAGCGTGACCATGCCGGGCTTGACGTAAGTCTGCGCCAGGATGTTTTCGCAGGCACGGCCCTGGTGGGTCGGCAGGAAGTAGTCCATGCCGAAAATGTCGCGCAGCTTGTTGGCGAGGCGCGTATAGGTGGCGCTGCCGGCATAGGCGTCATCGGCAACCATCATGGCGGCGAGCTGCTGGTCGCTCATGGCGTTGACACCGCTGTCGGTCAGCATGTCGAGAAAGACGTCGTCGGTGTTGAGCAGGAAGGTGTTGTTGCCGGCGGCGGCAATGGCTTTGAGCCGGTCTTCGATCGGAGGCAGGTTGAGCTTCTGGACAATGCGCACCTTGTGCATTTCCAGAGGAAGAAATTCGCCGCTGTAGAGATCAACTTTCGCCATTATCGCCACCTTGTGATTTACGCCTCTTCCCGGGGAGGTTCGGTTTCGTTTCGAATTCTCCGCCGGCAGCCGCACCTGCGCGCGCCGTTGCGCGTTGTCGCATGAATGGGGTTTCGACAGCAAGTGCAATGGGTTCGGGCCGTTCGGCAGGCCGCCGGGCGACCCCGCCGGCACAGCGCTGTCGGGCCTCAAAGCCAATTCGGCCAGGGAAATTTCCATCCATGGGTTCAAGGCCTTGGCTGGAAGCGGAGGGCACAGCCGGGACAATCGCGTGGCGCGGTCGCGCGGATGGGACCGCAGCTTTGCGGGTCACGGTGGCGGCGACTTTGCATGACCAGAAGAAGCGGAGCGCATTCTCAGTCATGGCGCACTGTCGCCCGGGGGTAGTTCGGGCCTTGGTCGGGAGCACGGTTTTACCGCCTGCCGGTGTGGCTGCCCCTGGTTTTGCCCTCGGTGCCGCAGTGGAGCGAGCGGGTGCCGACGCGTTGCCGGACAACCCGAGGTCGGGTGCAGCCTTGAGGTTGGGTGAGGCGGCGGGCGTGAGATCGAAGCGGGGAGTGCCATGCCGCGCCGGATCCGGCCCGGTTTGCGCAAGGCCCTGCCGCAGGTGGAATTTTACGAGCACGTCCCGCTGACTCACATCATCCCCCTTGTGCCTGCGGGGACCCGGCTGCTTTGCGCGTAAAACGGCCGGACGAGGGCCGGCGCGGCGTCAGGCGGGCATCCGGCGAAGCGCGAAGCGCGAAGCGTTCCTTCGCTGCGGCAAAAGCGCTTCTGTAGCAGATGCGCGAGCCGCGCGCGCGGGAGTTGCGGATAGATGCGCGCTGGGGATGGTCCCGCGCTGGCGGTCTGCCGTTGTGGAGAGAATTTTCACGGATGAGGCGGATGATTTTTTGCGGGGGGAGAGAGGGAGGCGTCGCAGTGTTTCCCGTCGGCGTCCTGCAAGAGCTTCGCAAATGGAACGCAACGTGGATCCTGCTCAGCCTTGCAGTGAAGCGTTGCCACGACAGGGACAGGTCGGCCTGGTTTCTGCTGGTTGGGCTTATCCCGGTGATCGGCTGGCTCTGGCCTGTGATTGAGGTGAAACAGGCGCGGCAGCCCATGGCAGCATTGTGCATCCTCCTGTATCCGGAAGCTGGAAGCGTTGATCGTTTCAGTTCAGCGGAGTCTGTGTTCGCCATGCTCCCGGGCATCTCTTCGCCCGGATCTTCCTGGTGGAGTTCCGGCTTGGTGTTCTGCAGCAGTGACTCGACGACCCGCGGACCCCATGGAGAAAACGCGGGTGAAAATGGAGCCTTCGCATCTCGCGCGGTTGCCGGCCTGACAGGGGCCTTAAAGGGCGCGTGGCGCGGTCTGTGGCTTAACCCGGATCGCGGTCATGGCAGAGCAGTCATGGCAAGGCAGTCATGACACGGCAGGCAAGGAAGACGGCACGCTCGGGGCGCGACAGGGAAGTATGGCCGGAACGCCACAGGCAAAAAGCCTGTGGCGTTGAAGTCGGCTGCAAAAAATCTGTGAGGCGGAATCGGCTGTCGATCCTTAATTGCCGCCACCTGGCTCGCTCCGAAATTCCGGCGGCGACTACGTCCGGGATGTGGTCCCTGAGTATCGGCAAGTGGTGTCATCGGGAGCGCGGCGCGTTGCGTCATCGCGGATGGCAACGACTATACTTGCGCCTTCGCGGCCTGTGAGGATGCCCCGGCCGTCTCAGTGGACACGACAGGAGCGCAGGAGCCGCTCGCTCTGGTGCCTGCAGGAGGAACACAGCGACGAACCGGAGCCGGGCCCCTTTGGGCATGCGCGAACACGCGGCGGCACGTTCCCGAACCCGGACGGGCACCGCAGACGACTCCCGACCTTGTGGTTGCGGACGCCACAGCAAATCGCCTGGACGTCATTCGCCGTGCGGCAGGCGCCGGCAAAGCGGGCCGGAAGGCGAAAAAAGCCGGGCACCCAGAGGCCAATGCGAAGACCTGCGCATTGTGAGGGGCACTCTTCGGGCCGCAAATCGAAGGCAGAACCTTGAGGACCTCCAGGGAGAGAGGCGCCTGCGGCGTGCGGCAGCGAGGTACAGGCTCTGGCATCGCATCGCGGAGACTGGAGGGCCAGGGAGGGGACGGGCACCGGGGGCTGTTGTCGCGTGCCCTGCGCCGGGAAAACCGGACACAGAGGCAGGTGACGGGCAAGGGGGGGCAAACTCTGGGGGCCAGGAGGGTAGCGAAACAGCTTCTGCGGTGGGCCTTGTCACCTCCGGTCGCCTCGCTGCCCTTTGTCAATCGAGCCGAAATATAATTCATATGGGGGTGGGTCAAAAAATAAAGCCGCTGCGGCCGGCCTTGAGGGCCGGGGGCTTTGCGGGCCCCTGGGGGGGGCGGCCTTGGCGGTAAAGCTGTTAATGACGCGGTTTTGGCAACCCGGCGGGCGATTAAAAGGGTTAATGTCAAAAAGCCGTCCAGGGCCCGCCTGAATCAAAATTTCGTCACGAAATCTTGGTTTTATTCGGGGCGGGGATCGTTGTACGATGGGGTGATCCGGCGATGCCGGGAGCGGGTGACGGGGGCGCGTTTCTATGCGGCGTTTGCCACCGTCACGGCCGATAACGGCAGACTTATTTATTTAGGCGCGGTGCAGGATTAAATGGTGTGCCGACCTGCTTTTGACCCGATTCCAGGCCAGGTCCTGGTGGGGGGAGGCCGGCGTGTGGTGGCGATGTACCTTCTTTGAGGATTGTCCTTGAGAGGGAGCAGGGAGGCGATACGTGAGCCATGAAGCGACGTCTTCCGCTGGACAGGCGCCGGGCCCGGCGCAGCTTCAGGCGGGGATCGCGGCTTATGAACGCGGTGAGTTTCTCAGTGCGCTGCGGCTGTGGCGCGATGCCAGTGAGCAGGGGGACGTCGCGGCGGATTACCGCATCGGGCAGTTATACGAAAAGGGAGAGGGAGTCGGAGCCAGCATCCCGGATGCGGAGGTCTGGTACAAGCGCGCTGCCACCGGCGGGCATGTCGAATCGCAGTATCGGCTGGGCGTGATCTATCGCTTTGGTGCCGGATCCAGGGGGGGGGCTGCAGCCAGCTCCGATCCCGGCAGTTCGGCGATCGAACAGATGATATTTCCGAACGGCACCCGCGTCGCCAAGGATCCGCAGGCCGCATTTGAGTGGCTGTCCAAGGCCGCTGAGGCCGGCAAGGGCGAGGCCCAGGTCGTGGTCGGCGATATGCTGAGTACGGGGGAAGGCTGCGACCGGGATTTGAAGGCGGCGGTCCAGTGGTATGCCGCCGCGGCGCAGCAGAATCTGGCCGCGGCGCAATTCGCGCTTGGCGAAGTCTGCTTCCATGGACGGGGCCTCGCCGAAAAGCTGGATATGGCCCTGCACTGGTACCGGCTGGCAGTTGAACAGAATCATGTTCGTGCCGCCGTGGCTCTGGGGTTGATGTATCTCAACGGCAAGGGCGTGGAGAGGGATTTTGTCGAGGCGGCGCGCCTGTTTGCCAAGGCTGCAGCGAGCAACGATGCGGTCGCGCTCTATCATATCGGCATCGCCCATCTCAAAGGCGACGGCGTCGACAAGGACATCGACCATGCGGAGACCGAACTGCGCAAGTCGGCGCGGCTCGGCTACCTGCCAGCGAGGGTTGCGCTCGGGGAATATTACGCGCGTGGCGGAAGTGGCCAGGTCGATCTGCGGGAATCGGCGCACTGGTATGAAAAGGCAGCAGAGCAGGGCGATGTCAACGCGCAGTTTCTGACCGGGCGATTTTACTCGGTCGGCGAAGGCGTGGCGGTCAGCCAGCGTGATGCAGCGAAGTGGTTTCTGCGCGCGGCGGAGAACGGGCACGGTGCCGCAGCCCTCAGCATTGCCGCCTGCTTTGGCAGCGGAAGCGGTGTCGAGAGGAATATCAAACGCGCCATCCAGTGGTTTGAAGTCGCCGCCAAGGCCGGAATCCGGGCGGCGCAGGTGCAGCTTGGCCGCTTCTTTGCCAGTGGCACTGGCGGCGTCGAGCGCGATCTTGTTCAGGCCGAGCACTGGTTCGAGCAGGCGGCGGATGGCGGCGACGCCGAGGCCAAAGTGGCCTATGCGTTGTTCCTGCTGGAAACCAAGAAGGCGGATCGCAGCCGCGCGATTGAATTGCTGACCCAGGCCGCTGAGGCCAAATATGCGCCGGCATGTCTGCAGATGGGGCATGTCCTTGCGGGTCGGATGGGCGGGATGACACTGATGTCGCGCGCCGTCGAATGGTACGGCCGTGCTGCGGAAACAGGCTCGGTGGAAGCGATGGTGGCGGCGGCGCAGGCCTATCTTGACCCCAAGAGCGGCGTCACCGATCCGCAGCGGGCGCTGGGTTATCTGGAGCGGGCGGCGGCCACGGGCAATGCCGCAGCGCAATTCCAGCTTGGGGTGATGTTCTGCACCGGCAACGGTGTGGCGAAAAATCCTGAGCGCGGTTTTGCCTGCTACGAGGCGGCGGCGCGACAGAATCATGCCGCTGCCCAGTTCAATCTCGCGGTCATGCTGTCAAAGGGGCAGGGCGGCAAGCCGGGCGCGCAGGCTGTGGAATGGTTCAGGAAGGCCGCCGACCAGGGTCTGGTGTCGGCCCAGCTGGCGATGGGGGATGCGCTTCGTTCGGGCAGCGGAGTTGAGAAGGACCTTTCGGCCTCGGCCAGCTGGTACAAAAAAGCGGCGGAGCAGGGCAACGATGTTGCCCGCCAGCGTTTGAACGCGATGACGGGACGGATGATGGATCCGGTCGTTGATGCGCTGGTCCAGCCGCCGAATGCGGAGGTGCCGATCCGGCAGAAATCGGAATCACCGCGTGTCTGGCAGCCGGCACAGGCTGGATCGGAGAGGCCGCGGGTCAGCCGCCTTGCGTCGGTCAGAGCCGAGGGCCAGGCAGCGGTGAAGGACAGGATGCTCAACATCGGCACCGCCGCAGGGGCGCCGTTTGCGCCTTTGGGCGTGCGCTCCGCGCCATCCCGGACGACGACACAGAGGCAGGAAGAGACGGCAGGGGCGACCCGGAAGATCGATGTTGAGCACAGCGCGATCGGGGATCGTGCGCTCGGACACCGCGCGATCAGGGACCGTGCGATCGGACACACTGCGCTCGGGGACACTGCGCCCGAACACAGTGAGCTTGGGGACAGTGCGCTCAGGGATCGTGCGCCCGGGCACCACGCGATTAAAGACCATGCGCCTGGACACACTGCGCTCGGGGAAACTGCGCTCCATGACCATGCCTCTGAAGACAGCGTGCTCAGAGACAGCGTGCTTGGGGACAGCGCGATCGGGGAAAGTGCGCTCCATGACCATGCCTCTGAAGACAGCGCGTCTGAAGATGCCGCTCTGGCGGCGGTGCTGGACAAGGCAGTCCAGAAGAGTGTGATGGAGGTCGGGGGTCCGAAAAGCCTTCCCCGAAACAATGGGGCTCAGGGCCAGGCGGGTGCGAACAGCGCGATCCAGCCCGGCCCGGTCCAGCCTGGAGCAGTCCGGGAGAGCAAGCTTCTGGACAGAGAGGCGGGCAGGGAGGCGCATCCGGCGGGACGCGAGGTGCTGGTGCGGCAGGCAAAACTGCCAGCCATGCTGCGCCGTCTGGAAAAGGCAAAAATTGAGGGTCAGGCCGCCAATAATGATGCTGGCACGAAGGCAAAATCCGCCGCTGCCAAAGGAGAGGTCAAGGCACAGACCGTATCTGTGCAGGCACCCTTGCCACCACTGCCGGATCTGAGGAGCACAGCGGCAGCAGCGAACGTGGAACCGAGGGTGGCGCGAAACGAGTCGCTGCCGCCTCCAGCTGCAGCAACTGCGCTTCGGCCGCGCCCGCAGGTTCTGCCATCGAAGCTCCCCGATGCGACGACGGCTGCAGCCGGCGTGGGTCACCTCAACAGTCCTGCCATGGAGATCAAGACCCGTATTGGCCGGGATGGCACGGGGCAGAACAGCAAGGTCGAGGAACCAAAGGCCAGGAAAGAGGCGCAGCCGCCGGAGAGCCTGATTGTCCAGGCACCGCTGCGCCCGCCTGTGCTGTCGCCGCCGATGCCCCAACCGGAAGAGGAGCAGGCCGTGCCGCCCCTGCCTGAGGCCGCAGACAGCCATGAGCCCTCGGGTTGGGATGCCGCCCCTGGAACTGCCATGGGATCTGCCATGGGGGATGCCATGGGGGAGGGCACTGTCGAGGAAGCTGTCGCGTCCTGGCCGTTGCCGCCAGCCCTGCCACCAAGCCTGCCTGATTTGCAGGAGCCGCTGGTCGATCCGAATGCGAAGCGCCCCTCGAGACTGCCCGGTATGTTGCGCCGACTCGGGGTGGGCAGAATCATGGGCCGGGAAAACAGGGGTGTGACACCTGCGCTCACCACCGAAACACCTCCCACTGTCACTCTGCCACCGATGCTGCCGGATATGCCGGAGGATTATTCCACCGCAGCGCCGCAGAAGGCCATGTCCGGTCCGCCTCCGCTGCCTCCGCTGCCTTCCGCGCCTCCGGTGCTGCCCGGTCCTCCACCATTGGATGCGATCCGCCACGACAGCTCTGAGCACGCGGACTCCGGTCACAGCAGGGGCGGGCACGACAGGCTCCAGAAGCCGGGGATGGAAACCCGACCGGAGCCGGTGGCTGGAGTGCGAAAGCCACCAGGGGCGAAGAAGCCGGGGAGTGATGCGGCGAAGGCGCTGCCTGGTTCGCAGGCCGGGCAGCCGACAGCTGCGGATACACTTGCGGATGCAGCTGGGGATACCGGGGATAGCGGGGCACAGCACGGCGTCGCGGCGGACGAGCCGGACGACATTCCCGTCGGTACAGGGTCCGTGGCCAAAGCGCTGGAACTGGCACAGGCCGCGGTCCAGGAAGCCGAAATCGAACGAGTCGCGGAGGCGGAGCGGGAACGAAAGCGCAAGATGTTTGCGGGTCTCAAGCTCACAGTGTCGCGTGCTCCGCTGAAAGAACGTCAGGCACGGGCGTTGCGGGAAAAGATCCTGCGCAAAGGGACTGGCAATGTCCGACTGGTGCGGGATGGAGCGGGAAGTGGTCTTGGACAGACCATTGGCCGCTACGTTGAGGCCTATAGTGGAACCAGCAAGCAGTCGGGGCAGGGCGGCCAGCCCGGCGAAGGCGCCTCGATCACGCGGCTGGCGCCGCGGCGTGGGGCCGGAGAACGGTTTGCTGGCAATCTCGACGAGGTGCGGCCCTCCCGTGGCGATAGCGTGGGCGCACGGGTGAAGCGGGGCGGGGGCGAGCGCAATCCCGGACGCAATAACCTGCGTGCGGACGGCACGCAGACGGATCGATTGCGCCGGCTTGGCATTGAGATCGATTCGTCGGGCCTGGCCGGGTCTCGCAGCGCGGCGGGACCCGCCGCACCCCGGGGACCCGATGAGCGTCATGGCTCAACGCATAAGGCACCGGAAATGCACTCGCTGCGCCTTGCCCTTGATCGGGCGCAGGAACTCGCATTGAAGGTGACAGGTGGGTCCCGTGCTGGAGGTGAGATCCCGCTGGCGCCGAACCCGCCGGCTTCACCCCTGCCTCCGCCGTCGCCGCCATCGTCGTCGCAGTCGCAGTGCAGTGAGGAAGATGCCGAGGCGATCCGCCTGCTTCTGCAGCGACGCCATGAACCAAGGCCGCGCAAGCGAAAGCGGGACATCGGTCCCGATGGTCGTGGTCCTGCGCCCCGCATGGAACCCGGAGGAGAGTTTCCGAAGCCTCCGAACAGCCAGCAGGGGAACGGAGCCGGGATGCGGCAGCCGGGCCTGGTTGGTCTTCCTCCGGATCCGCCGGCGAACATCACGCAGCTTTCCGGCAAGGAACGGATCGCGGATTCAGCCCCGGGGCGGAAAGGGGACGCGGAGCCGGCGCGACCGGACCGCAAACCGCGCGTCCTGGGCGGGAAAGAAATGTCGCCCGAGGAAATCGACGATCACGCGGCCCAGCTGGTCGCTTCGATCGCGGAGCTTTCCCGGCGGGAACAACGCAGTCGCGGGCCTGGTGCCCGGAGCAGCCGGGGCAAGGGCCCGGATGCCGATCTGGAGGCGCGTGCCGATCGATTCGTGGAACGCTGGCAGGAACTTGCGGCGGAGCGCAACGAATTGGCTCGCTTGAATAATGTTGCGGCGCGTGAAAAGATTGAACAGGACATGTTCAGCCATGCCAGGGGGCTTGAGCGTGATCCTCAGCTGAAAGCGCTGCTGCGCTCCCGTGGTCCCAGGCTGGGGCTGGAGGGGGTGGCGGCGGCAGGCGACCGGGAAACCCCCGGAATCAACGACGAGGCAAGGCATGATTCAGAGGCACGAAATGATCGAGGATGAAGTGGGTGATCCGGCCGTTGCCTTTGATGCCTTGCGCGACGCTGTGGAGAAACACGACACCGAGACGTCGGCCAACATCACCGCGATCCGCAAAGATATGCAGGCAGCGGTTGCCAAGATCGAGAAAATGGAACCGGCGATCGATTACACTGCCGATCTCGGGCGTGTCGTCAAGGTGCTGACGGATGTGGTCCAGCGCCTGGAGGCCATTGAACGTGCCCCCGTTCTGCACGACCATGGAGACGCCGGGCGCGACATGTTTCGTGATGCTGCCCAGGAATTCGAGCAGCGCGCAGTCGACCTTGAACGCATGACCAATGAAGTCGTCGGTTATGTCGCCAGTGCGCGCAAGCGTCAGCAACAGGGGCGGCTGCTTCTGGTCGTCGGGCTTGCCGGCGTGGCCCTCGGCGTTCTGCTGCTGCTGTTCGTGCCCCACGTCCTGCCAACCTCGGTCGAGAACGCAATCGCCTCCACCATGATGGGGGAGCGCTGGCGCGACTTGTCGGATATGGACAGTCTTGCGCGCGCCAACAAGGATCGGCTGGCTGCGTGCTATGCCGACGCCGCGCGGACGAAGCAGGAGACGGTCTGCACATTCATGCTGACCCGGCCGTGAGCTGAAACCCCATTCGCTTCCGAAATCCGAAATCCCCCAGCCTGTCTGTGAAAAGACAGCGCTGCCGTAACCATGGCACTGCGCATCCATGTTCCCGCCAGCGCTGTGGATCGCGGATCGGCGTGATGCCTGCCGTTATTGTAGCACGGACCTGGAACTTTTCGGGCGGTCTGCCCGGGAGGCTGCCCGCGCACTGGATGCGGGCGCCTTCAGGCGTCACCCTGGCGGGTGTGTCTTGCGAAGGTGAACACCGGATCTCGCCCGGTGCCGTCATCTTTGAGATCCGCGCCTCACAGGATTGGTTCCCCTGTGAACTGCCCGGACAGATTTTCAGTCACCGCAGCGCTTCGCGTGCCGCAGGGTCGCCCCGGTTGGCTGCCGCACGCATCCGCCCAAGGGCATCCCGCGCGGTGGCATTGCCCTTGTCGGCGGCCTTGCGCAGCCAGATCACGGCCTGTCTGTAATCCCTGGGAACGCCCATACCGTTGATATAGGCGGAGCCGAGATTGTTCTGGGCCTTGTCGTCTCCCTGACTGGCCGCAGCGCGGAACAGGGCGACAGCCTGGGCCGGGTCCCGCCTCACCCCCTGGCCGCGCGCATACATCACACCAAGACTGCTCTGCGCATCCGGGAAGCCCTGGTCGGCGGCCTTGCGCATCCAGGCTGCAGCCTGCACGAGGTCCTGCGCCACGCCCTGGTCTCCGATATACAGCAGGCCGAGATAACACTGGGCACGGGCCCAGCCCTGGTCGGCCGCCTTGCGATACCACATGGCGGCCTGGCCCATATCCTGCGGAACACCCTTGCCGTGTTCATACATCACCCCGAGGTTGGTCTGGGCGCGCGCGTTTCCCTGGCTGATCGCCTTGTTGAGCCAGACCATGGCCTGGCTGTTGCTTACCGGAACACCCCGGCCCTCCATATACATGAAGGCGAGACTGCTCTGGGCGCCTGCGTGACCCTGCTCGGCGGCCTTGCGGAACCACAGCACCGCCTGCCCATCGTCCTGCGTCACGCTCCAGCCTTTTTCGTACATCTCTCCGAGCTTGTGCTGGGCATCGGGATCGCCGCGTTCGGCGGCGGCACGCAGCCCGTCGGCGCCTGAAGCCGGCGCCGCAGCGCTCGCCGGGTTGCTGTCGCTCTCGAGCCGGGATTTGCGTTCGCGCGCCAGATCGGCGTAGATCCCCGTGCTGTGCTGCTTGAGAAACATGTCCCATGCCACGGTGGTGTCGATGGAAGCCGCCGTGTCGAAGTCGGAAACCAGTCCCGGGGGTGGTGAGGCGGAGGGGGTCGCTGCTGCCGCAGGCGCCGCTGCCGGCACCGGCGCAGGGCTCAGTGCCGCGGTCTGGGGCGCTGGCGCGCCGCGCAGATAGAAGCGGCCGATGATCGACAGGGAAAGTTCGGGAAGCTGGGTGTGCCTGGTTTTCTCGTACACATCCTCGCTGATCTCGCGGAAGATGGTGCCGATTTCCTCCTGCTTTTCGATGTGCCTGAGGAGGGCTTCGGTATAGGGGCTGTTGGTGCCGGTGCCGTCCTCTGCGGTTCGCCCCGCCTGGGTGGCGTAAGCCACAATCATGCCCTGCGGCGCATCAAGCCTGGCGAGACCGCGGCCGACCGATGTCGCCCGAGTGGTGCCGAGCGCGCGGCTCAGTTGTTCGGCGAAGGGATTGGTGCGGCAGGAATCGAGCACCAGGATGCGCAGATTCTTCGCCTGCTGCAGATCCTGGACGATCTGATCCATCGGTGTCATGCGGCGCAGATCCGCCTCGTCGGTCAGGACGGCATCCACCGGGACCAGATAATTGACGCCGTTATATTGCAGTGCGTGGCCGCTGTAATAGAACAGGGCAACGTCGGCGGTCCGCGCCGCACGTGAAAAGCGGATGGCCGCGTTTTCCATTGCGCGCTGATCGAGATTGATGGCGGTGATGGTATCGAAGCCGGAGCGCTTGAGGGCGGCTGCAACCGCGTTGGCGTCATTGGCGGGATTGCGCAGAGCAGGAACGCTTTCATAGGCTTCGTTGCCGATGACGAGAGCCACCCGGGTTTCGGCACAGGCAGGGGCAAAGGGGGCCGGCAGCAACAGGCCGCAGACCCCGGCAGCGAGCGCGACCATCAGACCAGCCACCTTCTTCCCGCGGTGCAATCCCGGCACAGGCGATGGCGTGACAACGGTGCATGGAACGGCCACCGGAGGTTTCGTTTCCCGAAATCGAAATGGCCTCCTTGGGTGAAAAGGCTTCACCGCGAGAAAAGGCGGCAAACGCAATGAGCCAGAAAACAGCACTGTCATCGGATCAGATTCTCGGAAATTCGGGTGGAACTCGATCAGGTGGGTCTTTAGGTCTGCCTGGCGGTCAAGGCCGCTTGCGGTCCTGCATAATAGCGTCCCGGTTGTGGAGGGCCAACCGGAACAGGCACTTGGCGTCAAGGCGATCACCGCCTGATCAGGGGGGGTGCGGTAGAATGGTAGGGGTGGCGGTCGCGATCATCTTCCAGATGCCGAACGGGATGTGCGCGAGATGTCAGACCATGTTCGATGTGAAGCGGAATGCGATTGTGAGTTCGGCCACGTCAGAGATTTCCGGCGGGTGTTTGTCGCACCGATGCAAGGTTCCGGTCAACGTCGAAGCGAAAGAGAGAAAAGAGGAGAATGCGAGCCGCGCCGGGGCGGGGATCTGTGGATCTCGCGGTCGTGCGAGCGAAGCCTGGGGCAGGTCGCGGTGATTGCTGCGAGGGGCCGCTCCGGTTCGTCAGGCGGGATTGTCAGCGGCAGCAATGTCATCCGATCTGGCTGGAGCCCATCGTTCTCTGGCAGCGGGACACGGCGCGGAACCAGTCGTCGCATCGACGACCGCCGCGGCGGAATTCCGGCGTCCCGGTGATGGAGCAGCCGGAACTGCATCCGCCCTTCGCTGTCGCGGCAACAGGACAGTTGAAGAGCCCTGACCGGCTGCCATTCATTGAATGTCTGGCAATTGGCAATCTGGTTTGCGCACAGGGTGTGGAAGATCAGACGCGGTGCACTGTGCATGACGGATTGCTGATGGACCTCTCTGCCGCGCCGCACCAGATATATCCGGGATGAAGGTTGAAGTGCCGCGGCAGGCGAGGGAACTGGAGGGCGCGTCGCACCATCTCGCCGAAGACAGGAATCAGGCCCGGAGCATTCCGTCGCGCGCAAAATGCAGCTGCCGCCTGGAACCCAGGCGGACCAGGACCGCAGGCTGTGGCGGGGAACCCGGTGTCGGCTCTCACAGCTGCCGGGGATGGCGGACGGAGCGCGGCCATCACTTCCGCCCCTGACATTAAGGTGCCCTGTCAGGCAACGGCACATTCGGCAGGCTTTGTTCCGTTGCCATAATCACGCTGTTCTATTGCCATGATTTCGCCGGGTTCCCGCACATCCATGAGTCGCGGCCTCTGTGCGTGTGGCAGCCCTCTGACCTTCCGGCTGGCCCCCTGATTCCTGACTGACCCCGAGATGGCGCGGCTTCGCGGGACACGGCGATGAGCTGCCGGAATCTGAAATCTCCAATCAGGTGGCCCCTCCGGCCACTTGTGCAGCGGACGGAAATGTCCCGAATGCGCGGATTTTGCTCAAGACCCATGATCACCAGTGAGCTCGGTGTCGGAACTCGAACCGGCAACGGCGGCAGACGGAAGGCAGGTCATGGATGCATGACGTTGGTGGCGCAACTATACGTTGTAGTTCGCAGTGTCGAATCCGTTCGTATCGGTGCGGTGTCGGCGGCGTCATTGCGCATGTGCATGGCAGGCCCTAGTGGAATGGTGATCGGCGACAAAAAGTTCCAATCGATACTGCTATGCCCGCGAATTAGTATTTAGTGGTCATCCCCCTCCGCCGATGTGGTGAAAAGGTCTCAGGTTCGTCTCCGTCTGCGGGGAACCGGCGGGGCGTCGCCAGGTGCAAGTGCAGTGTTGCAACGGTTTCGGGAACCGGCCGCAGAATTGTGGCCAATTTGCAACAAATGGAACTCGCGTTTTATCTGAAATAAATCACGTAAGGCGATAAGATAATAGCGTTTTGCCACAATTCCGTCACGATTGAGCGATTTTCTTCGGGCTTCGGGATTCGGTGGCTGTCGATACCGTGAGCGATAAACCGAAGGCCGCCAATGCGGGACGCCGAAGCACATGGAGGTGTGATTGAGACGGGAGGAAAGGGGAAGACATCGTTGGGCTGTGGTCGTCCCATTGTTGAGGGTAGTCGCCCCGAACTTCCATGGAGAGATTCCTGCCCGGCTGACAGATGCCCCCCCCTTCAACCTGTGGGCGCAACCGGGAACGACCCTGTTGTTGGGGGGCGACGGAACGAACTGGATGAGGAATATCACATCGTAACCATGCCATAGCGCGCACAGAGGCTGCACTAATTCATATTCAGAGGTGTTCTCACCTTACAAAAAGCGCCGCGTCGCGCCATACGACATGCTGTTGTCACTGAGATCACAGGAGGCCAGATTGGCTTATCAAACTCTGGAAAACTTTGACGGTACTGAGTTGTATAACACGTCAGGAAATAGTGCGGGTCAGCCGAATCTGAGCGATATTCAGCAGGGCGGATATGGTGATTGCTACTTTTTGGCAGAACTCGGATCATTGGTTCGGAGCGATCCAGATGCTGTCAAGAGCATGATCCAGGACAATTCTGACGGAACATACACGGTCAGTTTTCACCAGGAGGGAACCGACCTCCCGCTGAAGGTTACGGTCGGTGCGGATGACATCTCGGTGAATGCTGCGAACCTCGACTGGGAGGGTGGGGTAACCGATAAGAGTGATGGTGATCGCATCATTTGGCCGACGATCATCGAAGCAGCCTATATGAAGCTGGGTGGTGGATACCAGGAATTTGGCGGGACTGGAGAACCGTATTTTCAAGTTGATGCAGGTGGGGAACCTTATTCGGCATTGTTGACTGGTAACAGTGACGATGGATTGCGCTCCGTCAATGAGTTGGGAGATCTTCAATCTCAGTTCGATTCTGGAAAATTGATAGAGTTGTGGGCTTCGGGAGAAGGCATGCCTGGCTGGGATGGTCTCGGCCTTGTAGACGGCCACGCTTACACGGTAACCAATGTCTACACCACGGCGAACGGTGAGTTTGTATCGCTTAATAACCCGTGGGGTGTGGATAGCCCGGCGGACATTTCGGTGGCCGACCTGGTGAATTGCTCCACTTCCTGCTTTCTTACGGGCACAGATGGGAGCTACAGTAATAACTGGACAGCCGTAGGCAATGTTCCAGTCACCGACAATGTTGTTTACGATAGACCGGGTGATGATGTATTGACCGGGACGACTGGAAATGATCGGTTCGTGGTGTATGACTCGTATGGTATTGACACGATCGACGGTGGAGCGGGTTACGATACCGTGGTCTTTCAGGGGAAGCAGTCGGATTATACGATTTCCTATGATTCCAGTACGGCGACGTACACGTTCGCGGACAGATATTCTACTGAGGCGACAGCGAAAAATGTCGAATTGTACCAGTTCTCCGACGGAGCGATCTCGGAGAGTGATCTGAGGTCCATGGTCGATCCGGTTCCGACACCGACGCCTGATCCGGTTCCGACACCGGATCCTGATCCGGTACCGACGCCGACTCCTGATCCGGTACCGACGCCGACTCCTGATCCGGTACCGACGCCGACTCCTGATCCGGTACCGACTCCGACACCGGATCCGGTACCGACGCCGACACCGGATCCGGTACCGACTCCGACGCCAGATCCGGTTCCGACTCCGACGCCAGATCCGGTTCCGACTCCGACGCCAGATCCGGTTCCGACCCCGACACCTGATCCGGTTCCGACGCCTACACCTGATCCGGTTCCGACTCCGACTCCGACACCTGATCCGGTTCCGACTCCGACTCCGACACCTGATCCGGTTCCGACTCCGACACCTGATCCGGTACCGACCCCGAATCCTGGTCCGCTGCCGAGCCCGACGCCTACACCTGATCCGGTCACCAATCTTGAGGGCAATCTCGTCCTTGCGGATGGTCATTACTATCTTACCACTGCCGATGGCGGAACCGGTCCGATGCTGACACTGGGCGGTGTTCCGGTGACAGCT
>WQYW01000100.1 GCA_009781045.1 Alphaproteobacteria bacterium | reverse complement strand
TACAAAAACATCTGTATATTCAGATGGTTGGAATGAGAATCAACTATTAGGAAACTGGTGGAATAACGTGGTTCCGGCTCTCTCAAGGCTGAAACAGGGGTTCGATTCCCCTAGGGAGCGCCAGGGAGTCTTGGTAACGTATTGATCTCATTGACGTTATCCTGTTTTGCCCCAAACCTCCTGGCAGAGGGTTGGGGCTTCCGATTTTACGGCATGCGTAAAGTCAAGTAACTGCATTTCCTTCAGATTCTTGACTTGCTCCTATGAGTTGTGGGGAAAGACAAAGATTGGCGCCCCCTTGGGGAACACCAAATAAAATCAATAGCTTAGCTGACAGTCAGGAGAGCGGAAGGTGGGCTGCAGCTACCATATAGCTACCACAACAAAACCTGCACTATAATTCGACCCCCATCCGGTCCGCTTTGGGGGGGCTCGCAATCTGTTACGCACCAGCAGGCATCAGTTTGGTTCGATCCGCCACAGGCCGTGATCGACAATTGACACCGAGGCTCCCGCGTTGCCTCCCGGTTCTCTCTGGAGCCCCGCTGATTGGCACACAGCGCCGCCATTGATCGGAAAGGAGTATTTCGTATTTCCGATCGCCCGCAGCTCGCGAAGGGCGACGAATGATCGCAAACCATTGTCCTCAAAGCTCAGTCAGGTTTTGTCGTGATCAACCTGCCTCTGTCCAGAACGAGCCAAGCGCGTTCCCCCCTTCGCCTTGGCGCCGCATGCCCGATGCGTTTAGTGTGGCAATCGAACCACCGAAAGCCTGAGCATGAGCAATACTTCGCTAAATTCAGCCCTCTCAGAACTCACCGAGGCGCAGGCGTCGGCGGTCAACTTGGGGGACGGACCTATGCTCGTGCTCGCTGGCCCAGGCTCGGGAAAGAGCAGGGTGTTGACCACGCGTGTCGCGAAGCTCATCGCCGATACGCCCGACCGTTCTTTCCGAGTTCTTGCCGTGACGCACACAAACAGGGCTGCCGACAAGATGACAGCGCGTGTAGGCGCCCTTGTCCCCAAACATGAGCGCCGTGCAGTTATCGGGACGCTTCATTCTTTCTGCATGCAAATGCTGCAGCAGCATGGATCGCACATCGACATAAATCCCTACTTTTCGATTTACTCGTTGGAGTCGGATAGACAAGAGTTTCTTCGTGATGCTATTCGGCAGATGGGAATGAGCAGGGACAACGTTCGCATCCTTTCGACGATTGACAAGCTTAAGGCTCAGCTCGTTCCTCCGGAAGGTTGCGCACGGTACTTTCGAGATCCGGCCGATGGGAAACGAGTAGAAATCGCGTACAAGGCCTACGAAGCCGCACTCGAAAAGGCGAACGTCTTTGATTTCGGCTCGCTCATTGCCCAAGCGCACCGGCTCATCACCACCTATCCGGGTATTGCCTTCCGCTATCAGAAGACGTACCGATATTGGATGATCGATGAATTTCAGGAAGTGACTGAGGCGCAATATGAGCTGATACGCTCTCTTGCTGGTGAAAGTTTTAGAAACATCTTTGCTGTCGCTGACGATGATCAGGTGAGCGATCAATGGAATGGTGCCGGCCATCGCCGGATCCGGCAGTTCCGCGTTGACTACGGACCGGAGGAGTTGCGGCTGCCGACCAATTATCGATGCCCGCCGGGTATCGTCGCGGCTGCGAATCAGCTGTTGATGCACAATATCGAGCGAGCCTCGTCCAAGCGGTCGTTGCAAGCGGGAACAACGGATCTGCGCTACCTGAGCGATCCGCAAATCCGGCTTCTGCGATATCCGAGCGACGATGCAGAAGCGGCAGGTATTGCGCACGACATTGCCGGTATCGAACGGAGCCAATTTGGGGGAGTCGCCGTATTTGCGAGGACGCGAGCGCTACTGGAGAGGCTCCAAGCCGCACTCAGCGAACGGAATGTTCCAGCTGAAATCGCGCAACGCCGTGACGAATTTCGGGCCGCGCAGTTTCAGTGGATGTCGGCTGTCCTTCGACAAGCATTGCGCCCGCTCAACCGCAGCGCTCTTGAGATGCTCACTGGCGCGTTCAATCGGTGGTTCTTTACTGATGTCCACGTTGAGGACGTAATCTCCGCCTCAGACCTTACGGGAAGGTCATTCCTCACGGAATGGGCATTGGCTGCGATTGATGCAGCGCGAGAGAACACACAGGCAATGGAACTCGCCGATCTCGCAGCTCAGTGCGGGAACGCTCCGGCACATTTTCGAGTGTTCATTGATGGCGTGCTGCGAAAAGTCTCGAATAGAGAAGAAATTTCATGTGATATCGAAGAGGACCGAGTTGCCTGGCATGATCTTGAGCAAAACATTGAGAAGGCAGTCGGGAATAATGCTTCATTGGAGCAATTCCTTGAGCAGTTGGCTATCCTATCGAAGGAGTCACCCGTTGGCAAAGGGAGAGTCACACTCATGACGATCCGTGGTTCTTCGAGCAGGGAGTTTGATGACGTTTATGTGATCGGCCTTGCGGAAGAAGTTCTGCCAAATTTTCAGAGCGTTAGGGCTGGTGAGAATAGCGCAGAAATGGAGGAGGAGCGTCGGAATTGCTTTGTGGCGATCACAAGGGGGCGGGAACGGCTTTGTCTTTCATATGCTGGGTCTTATCGTGGACTTGAAAAGCGTCCGTCGCGTTTCGTTGCCGAAATGGTTCTCGTGCCGCCGGACGAGGCAGCGCAATGACTCCTGACCAGAAGCTGATGGATGGCTGTACAAGAATCGTTGACGGTCCTACAGCGGAGAAGATCGGCATGTGGAGTCGTTGTGTCGAAGGCTGTGAGCGAGTGGAATTCGGCTTCTTGGCGGTCGAGGCGATAGTTCAGTTTAGGTTTAGGTTAGGGCCTTGGGGATCCGATCCTGCGGAATTCGAGGAAGGCCAATTTGTCCGCGCTGAGATTGATCGTTGTTGCCCTTGGGTATTTGCGCCGCGCCTTCCGGTGGTTCTGGCGACACTGCCGATGTCCGCTCGCCGTGCACTTCTTGCGGCTTGCGGCAGCATTTCTGCCCGCGGTTGCGGATACGTTAGTTCACCGTTCGCCACTTTGGTGTCACAACGAAAGCTATTTGGAGGGGCGGCCATCCGCGACCTTCGCAGCGACTTTCGCCTTGGCCAACCTGCTGCGACTCCGGCGACCTGGTGTCGGTCGATGTGACCTCGAAAGCGCACCTTGCAGTGAAAATTGAGGGTCGTGTTTGGTTTCGCGGCGTCGAAGCCTTCAGTAACAGAGGCGAAGACGGCATCGGACTGAAACTGTGCACGTTTCCTGGATGGGCGAAGTCTGCAATATTTTGCCGTCGTCCCCTTCGGACCCAATCGGCTCCCCCAGATCAGTTAGATTTGATCGTGATTCCACGGAGAATTGGCTAGGTGGCGACCTTGGCCCTCGACCGCCGGGTGCCCGTTGGGACGCCCGGCGGTATCATTTGAGGGTCGGGAGGTTTTGACACAATGTATGCGCCGTTCGGCGCCGTTCGTGAGCGCCGTTGACAGCACATCTTTGAAATGGAAGAACGCAACCGCAGGGCGCTCAAATTGGCTGCGAAGAACTTTAGCCGGAAACCGATAGCGATTATGGCTATGAGCGAGCGTTTGTCATCCACGTCATCGCCCTGGTTGTCGGCATGTTCCACCCGCTGTGCCGGCTGTTGGCTGTTGAAGGTCCGCTGATTGCCGCAGAGGCGTGGACTTGGTCTTATGTCGAAACCGTGCAGCGCGAGTGGTGTATCGCGACTTGATAATGGGTGCTTGACAGATTGCCGTGTAGTGGATTTTGCGGAGGTGCGCGGTGAAGTTCAAGTGTTATGTGTGAGTGGCGGTTTTGGGGATTGCGGATCAAAGTGGATGCCTGCGGTGGAATGGAAGGGCGCGATGAAGGCGGAAGGCGAGGACGTTGAATGCTTGGACAATCTGTCAAGGGAGGTGATTGATCGCATGGAGCAGTCGCTAATCGAAATTGCGGTGGAGAGTTGGCGGCTCTCGAGGTTGTTCTCCAGAGTCGTGTGCCGATTGGATGCCGGTGAGTCTGATCGGTACGTGAGCCAGCTGCGCTATTTCGAGAAGAGGGTCGAGGAGGCCCTTTCGGTGAGCAGGATAAGGCTCGTGAATATCGAAGGGGAGAGCTATCGCCCAGGAACCCCTGCTCTTGCTCTGAACCTGGGTGAGTTTGGACCGGATGACGAATTGCGGATCGACGTCATGCTGGAGCCGATCGTGATGGGGCCAAGTGGGCTTCGCAAGGAAGGGACAGTCGTTCTGCGGAAGGTGTCGATATGAACTATATCGGTATTGACCTCGGTACGACCAATAGCGCCATCTGTTCCTTTGACGGTGTATCGGTTCGTCTGTACAAAAGTCCGGAGCAAAACGACGTCACTCCGTCAGCGATATTCATCGATCCCCGCGGGAACAAGTATGTCGGTGCGCGTGCCGTCCGGAATGCGCTCCTGAATCCGGATGCAGGAGCGAAAGAGTTCAAGCGGATGATGGGCACAAACACGCCGATCAGGCTGAATGCGGTCGGTTTGTGCTTGACCCCGGAGGAATGTTCCAGCGAAGTCCTGCGCGCTCTGTTCGGCTATCTGCCGGAAGAAGTTCGGAACGGTGGCGTGGCTGGCACAGTGGTCACGGTGCCAGCAGCATTCAATCAGCTGAAGAAGGAGGCCACGATCGCGGCGGCCGATGCCGCGGGCCTAGGACGGGTTGCGTTGATGCAGGAGCCCGTGGCCGCGGTGATGAGCATCATGCGTCAGCGGCCGAGCGATGGCATTTTCGTTGTCTATGATCTTGGGGGTGGGACACTGGATGTAGCAGTCGCAGAGAGCGTCTCCGGTCGCGTTTCCCTGCTTGCGCACGGCGGTATCGAGATGTGCGGCGGCCGGGATTTTGACCGGAGCCTTTTCCGTGCTGTAGTCGAACCGTGGCTGTCGGAGAAATTCGATCTTCCGGATGGCTGGACCACGAACCCCGATTACAAGACATTGGAGCGCTTGGCGACCGCGGCGGCAGAAATGGCGAAGATCGAGCTGTCGCAGAGGCAGGAGAGCATCATCAGGCTGGAGGAGGCCGAGTTGCGGTGCCGTGATCGGGCGGGGACTGAGATCTACCTTAACGTACCATTCGTGCGTAAAAAATTTGACGAGTTGATTGGCCCGTGGGTTGACGACTCCGTGAAATCCGTTCGGGAAACTTTGGAAAAGAGCGGGATTGCCCCGGGCGATGTGGATCGCGTGGTATTCATCGGTGGCCCGACACAATACAAGCCCCTGCGCGACAGGGTTGCCTCAGAGCTGGGGATCATTGGGGCGGTCGACGTAAACCCGATGTCTGCGGTTGCTGAAGGGGCTGCGGTATTTGCAGAGTCGATCGACTGGTCGTCGGAGAGCCGTGGGCGAAAGTCGGCCAGAGGGGCGATCGCAGCAGGAAAGACGATCAACGTCTCGTTCGATTATGTCGCCCGGACGCCAGGTGTCACCGCGAGCATTGTCGCACGTGTTCCCGACGGTGCGCCATCAGGGGCGGAATTTCAAGTCGACAGCCTCGACAGCGGATGGTCGTCCGGTCGTGTGGAGGTCCGTGAAGGAGCGAGGGTCGATCTGAACCTCAATCGGCTGGGCGACAATACGTTCAAGGTATTTCTGTTCAATCGGGCTGGTACGGTGGTTGCGGTGCCGCAGGACAGGATCGTAATTGTTCGCACTGCGGCAAGTATCGACGCGATCCCGGCGTCGCATTCCATCGGCTTGGAGGTTCTTGACAATGCGGGCGAGCGTCCGATGTTGGAGACGATCGTCAGCGAGGGTGATCGGTTGCCGAAATTCGGGAAGTTGCAGGTTAAGGCTGGGGAATCCCTGAAGGCCGGAAGTCCGGGGTCGTTGAGGTTCAGGCTCTGGGAAGGCGGAATTTGTGACCCGATCAGCGACAACCGGTTCATCGGGATGATGGAGATCAAGGGAACGGAATTCGAGGATGGCGTGATCGCGCGCGGGGCGGACCTGGAATGCGAGTATGAAGTGCGGGATTCGGGGCAAATCCTTCTCAGGGTTTCTGTCCCTTCGATCCGGAGTTCATTCGTGAGCAGGAACAACCTCTATTCGACGCGAGAGGGCAAGCTCGACTTTACAGCGCAGGCGCGGAACATCAAGGAACAGTCGGATGCGGTAATGGCCCGCGTCGAGGCGCTTGCCGAGAGGGTCGATGATGCGAGGGTCGAGCAGGCGAGGGCGAAGCTGGAGAAGGCGAGTAGCATCCGTGCTGAGGAGACTGATCCGGAAACGGCCAAGGAGGCACTGGAGCAGGTGGTTGAGGCCAAGCGGCTGTTGGCGCAGGCGCGGCGGGAGCATCGCAAGCTGGTACGTCAGTTCGATCTTGATGGCTTGAAGGAGTTTTTTGAGGATGGTGTTCGGCGATACGCGCGGCCGACGGAGGTGTCGGCCTATGAGAACCTGATTCGCACGGCGCAGAGAGCCGTCGAAAATAACAGCAACGACTTCGAGGGACGTCTCGACGACATGCGCAGGAGGAATTTCCGCATCCTGTGGCGCCAGGATTGGTTTGTCATCGAGCGCTTCAAGTGGCTGGCAAGCAGGGGTTACATGGTAGACGACCGCAGTGGATACGAGAAGGCCGTTTTGGCAGGGTCGAAGGCGCTGGAGGCCGGGGAAATGGACGATCTGCGGGGCATTGTGGCGCAGCTTCACAGTATGCATCCCGATATCTCGGATGAAGGGGATATCATCGCGTCCGCGAACATCCTCAGGGGGTGACACGTGGTGCTTGATGCTTGGATTCCAGTTGGTTTCAGGCTGCCGGACGGGGCGGAGACCCAGGTTGCGCGTTTCGCGGGATCGGACTGGCAGGTGTTTGAGACGAGGGGGGACGGGGTTGCTCTTGTGGTCAGGCAATCGCTTCGGGAGAAATGGCTGGCTGCCGGTTTGATCGACGGGGGGATGTTCGGCAGGTTCGGGGTCGGAGATTGCGAATTGTGGTCGCTTTCGTGCGGTGCCGATCAGGTAATTTGCCCGGTGAGCGAGGCAGCGTCGCCGGACACGAAGACCGAGGCGCTCGCCTTTGCGTTGGCGCTGAAGACGACTCGGGAGATTAATGCAGAGGCTGCATTTCAGGATGCGGTCTATGTCGAAAAGATCAGCCGTCTGCTGCCGACCTACACCATCAGTTCAAGAACAGCCGACGAAGTTGTTCTGGGATATTGGCTGACGGGGGGTGTAAGGATCCCGGCCACGTCATTTCGGCGGCTTCACCGCAGCATGACTTGGCTTGCCGAGGATTACTTGAGGGAGATCGTGAAGGCGGCGGGTTTCGTTCCGGTGGAAGACGGGCTGGCTGACCTGGGGCGATCGCGACGGTCGAAAGGGGCTGCAAGCCCTTCGGAGGAAATGGCTGAGGAAGCGAGGGAAACGGTTAACGAGCAGCCGCGACGCTTCGAGCTGCCGGGGCGGCCCGAGCTGGAGGGTTTCTTCAACGAGCACATTATCGACATCGTGGAGAATGCCGACCGTTACAGGGCTCTTGGCATTGAATTTCCGTCAGCCGTGATCCTCCATGGCCCTCCTGGATGTGGCAAGACCTTTGCCGTCGAGCGACTGGTTGAGCACCTTGGTTGGCCGTGCTTCAGCATCGACGCTTCCAGCGTTGCCAGCCCATATATCCACGACACCAGCAGGAAGGTTGCGAAAATTTTCGCAAAAGCGACGGAAGACGCACCATCTGTGCTGGTGATCGACGAAATGGAGGCCTTCCTTGCGGACCGAAGCAGTGGAGCAGGATCTTCACACCATCGGTTGGAAGAGGTCGCCGAGTTCCTCCGGCGTATTCCCGAGGCGGGAAGGAATCGGGTCCTGGTCGTGGCCATGACCAACCGGTTCGACATGATCGACCGTGCCATTACGCGACGTGGGCGTTTCGACCACGTGATTGAAGTCGGCTTGCCGGGAGAAACGGAGGTACTGACCCTCCTGGCCAAGCTGCTCTCGGCACTCCCGAAACGATCCGATGTCGATGCAACCCCGCTTGCAAGGGAGCTTGCTGGGAGGCCGTTGTCGGACGCGGCCTTTGTGGTGCGGGAAAGTGCCAGGATAGCCGTGCGCGCCGGAAAAGACCATCTGGATCAGGTGAGCCTGTTGCAGGCCCTTCACGTCTCGCCGCCACGGGAGCGTGAATCCGGGGAGAGCAAGCGTCGTATTGGGTTCATCTGAAGGAATTTCCGGTGATGCCTCGGCGAAACGAATCAGAGGGAGCGCAGGCAATGGGCTTTGCCGGGCTTCTCTCGCTTGTCTCAGTTCTCGACGACGCCGACAAGACGGAGAATGGGCGTGGACAGGGCGACGCTTCGCAGGGGGGGCAGGGAGCGTCGGGAAGCGGGAACGGAGGATCTGGCATTGGCGCCGAAGATTATCCAGGAGAGCCCGCTGGATCCCACGAAATGCCGGGAGGAAATGGCCCAGAGACAACCCAGCCGGGCAGTGACGGTGATGGGGAAGCGGCGGGTCATGCACGGGAGGATCGCTCAGAAGGCGAGGACAAGCATCAGGATCTCGGCCGAGAGGGCATGCCGCCCTTTTCGGATGCCAGTGTGGACGAAGGAATTGGCTTGGATCAGCCTCTCGAATGCGGCGCCGGGTCATCTGGCAAGGATCGGTCAGGGAACGGCACATTCGAGCCTGTCGCGGATCAAAACACAACGGCTCGTGACCCGTGGGATCCTGCCAACGAAGACGCTTATGCCAGAGCTTACCCAATGCTGGTTGCCGCTGCGGAGCATGTCGATTTGGGTTCGATCGGGCCTGCCGAACAGGTACTCAAGTTGCTGGACCATCTCGCGTCAATGACTAGCTGCGAAATTCCACGGGAAGACCAGCTTTTGCATGTTGTCCGCTTCGTGTCTGAGGCCACACGGGTTAGGTCGAGTACCTCGAAAGGCGAGAACGCACAGCAGGATTCCGAACCAGAAAGCAAAACTGGCTTTTCGGACGGCAGTGTGGATGATGGGGCATCCTGTGACGGATCTGCCGACCGTGATGGTCATCCGCTTGGCTGCGAAGACAGGTCTGGGAATGCCGCAGGCGATGAGGGAGAGTCAGCTGCGGACCGGGAGACCACTGAACGCGGCCGGTCGGATCACGCCAGAGAAGATCCGTATTCCAGGATCTTCCCGGTGTTGGCTGCGGCTGCGGCCCAGATCACCCTGGGTTCGACGGACCCCGCATCGCTGTTCGGTGCGCTGCTGAAGCGCCTTTCCTCCGTGAAAGGCAACGGAAACGCCCCGGCAGATCTGGAACTGCATGTTCACCGCTTCATCTGCGAGGCCAGGTCTTCCGGTATTTGGCTTGAAGTCGCCACGCATGACTGCGAAGGTCGCCCATCTGGCGGCGAAGAGCGGCCTGGGAATGTCGCAGGCGCCACGGAGGAGCCTGCTGCGCAACGGGAGACCACTGATCGCGCTCAGTCGGATCATGCCAGCGAAGATCCCTATTACCGAATCTTCCCGGTGTTGGCTGCGGCTGCAGCTCAGATCGCCTTGAGTTCGACAGATCGTGCAATGCTGTTTCGCGCCTTGCTGAAGCGCCTTTCCTCCACGAATGGCGACGAAAACGCACCGGATGATCTGGAACTGCATGTTCACCGCTTCATCTGTGAGGCCAGGTCTTGCGGTGTTTGGCTTGAGGTGGCAATACATGGCCATGAGCAGGGCAGGACGGATGGTTCCCAGGCAGCAGGAAGTGGTTATGGAGCGGCCGTTGATCAGCTCATTGCCGTGCTCGATAGCATTGAAGCAGCAGATGCCGGTGGAGGCGGAGCCGTCGCCCTCGCGTTGAGTGAATATCTCCGCACATCATTAACGAATGTTGACAGCCCAGACGCAATGAAACGGGAGATTGGTCGCTTCTGCCGTCAGTTGGAGTCGACGGGCGGTTCCAAGGCCGCCGTGCCAGAGCAAGGGCGCCGCACCTTCCACCGCTGGTTTTCGGCGGCCTGCGGTATCCTCGGCGCAGTCGGCTTGATCGCCTTGCTGCTCTTCCCAGTACGTGTTGCGGATAAGTCCGATTCGGCTCAACACGCAGCAGCTTACATGCCTTCATCCCCGCAGTCGTATGCGGAGGAGGCACCTCAGGTTGTCGAGGCTGTTGACGCTCCAACATCCAGCTGGAGGGCGGTTACCGAGTGCCTGACAGAAGAAATCCGAATCAACCGAATGCGGTTGCGTCTTGGCAGCAAGGGCGGCGATGATTTCGTGAAATTCGCCAATGGCGTAGCCGACTACAACGCGCGATGTGGGGATCCATGGCGACCGAGCAAGCATGTCGGCGCGCTGGAATAGGGACAGCTGGGGACATGAATCTCCAGAGGCATCTTCGGGCGATGGTGGCTTGTTCGAGGTGTTGCGCCGGGCGACCAGGAACAGCGGCGTCTGCTCCACGATGGCAGGGATCCTGTGTCTTGTTGGAGCGACCACGAGAGCCTGATCGCGCAGCCCTCAGGGGTGATCGGCGTGGTACAGCAGTGCAGGACGGTGATTCCCGGAGGCGGCGGGAGGCTGGCGTGGCGGATGCCAGATACAGAGTCGGGAGGCAAGACCAGTGACGAGTCGGAAGGAATCGCGTGCCAACCCGGCGCGAGCCAGCGCGCTGCACCGATCACCGTTTGCGGTGCTGGGTGCCACGACCTGGGATGACCGTGCGCGCATTGCGGCATTGGCGGAGGAGAAATCTGTTGAGATGGATCCTGAGGTTTGCCAAAGGGCGCGCTCAGACCTTACAAGCCTGCGGACCAGACTTGCCGCGGAGGTGTCGTGGCTTCCAGGCGTCGCCCCCGAGAAAGTCCCGCAGCTGCTTGAGCGAATGCTCTCCAACCCGATAGCGTTATGGGGGGAGAAAGATCTCCCGACCATGGCACGGCTGAATGTGCTTGCCGCCACATTTGACATCTTTGATGGCGGGAACGACGAGTGGGATATTCGTTCGGCAATCCAGACAGTTGCGGAGCTGGTCGAGGAATTGCGGGCCGACGATGTTTTGCTGGAGATAAACGGAGACCGGGCCAAATCGGGGTTCTCGTCGGTGCGTGCCGGTGGCGATGTCGATGCGGTTTTGAGTTGCCGGAGGCAGGATGTTGTGGGTGCCATCAAGGCGGCTCTCGACCGGCTGCCGACGTTGACAATGGTCAACATCATTACCGACGCCGTCAGTAGGGCGATCGACCGGGGCGGTGGGCAGGCGGCGGGTCTGATAGACGATCTCGTTGACAGGTACGAGAGCGAGGCCCAGGGGTTTCTGGAAGCGGAAGGAAACAATGCCAGAAAGCTGATCACGACAGCACTTGACGCCGCCAGGAGTGGAAGCGGGGACGTGGGAGCGGTAATCGATCGGCTTTCTGCAGTTATCCGTAACTGGCAGAGCGTCGCCTTACCGATCCAGGTGAGTGCAGAGGCGCGCGGCACCGAACATCCCGCGAGTCGTGAACTCGCGCGGGAGATCTCCAATCTTTCCGCGCAGATCTGGACTGACCGCCGCATGTTGATGGTTTCAATCCGGTTGGTCGATCTGTTGCGTGAGGCGTTCTGCCATGTTCCCGAAATACGGGAGCAGGCGGAGCGCCATGCCGAAGAACTGGCCGAGATCCGCAAGGAGCGCGAGAAGGACATTTTCTGCCGCGTCCAGGTGGGATTGAGGTCAGAAGAAACGTTCAGCATTTCTCTGGAAGGCATTTCGTACAAAGGGAAGGTTTTTCCATTGGAGTCCATAACCTCGGTTGGATGGGGGCCGGCCAGGCGCCCTCGGCATTCCTATGGCTCAGAGGTACCGCATGCGATAACGTTTGGCGATCGAGATGGCATGGTTGATGTTACCTCGTGGAGGGAGGATGTCTACAAGACGGTGGTGGACAAGCTTTGGCAGGCTGTTGGCATACGGTTGCTGTTGGAGATGTTAAATGCACTCAAGGCGGGTGAGGTCATTAAGGTTGGTGGGGCTGAATTCAGAGACGAGGGTGTGAGTTTCGTGAAGAAGAACCTGGCTGGCTCGGAGGAGCAGTTGTATTGTACCTGGAACCAGGTGGATCTCCGGAGTGAAGATGGAATGTTTCACGTGAGTCCGAAACGCGACAAATCATTTTGCGCCCGACTGAGCTACGTTCAGGATGCGAAGACGCGCCTGCTTGAGCAGGCGATCCTGTACACTTTGAAAGAGCCGTCGACAGGCCGGTTGAGCGATTGGCTTTGAGAAGGATTAGTGGAGGTGAATTGGCGAAATGTTGCAGGGCACCCCGATCAGACGGCCCGTGTCTGGCTTGCGATGGTGATGATTATGTCAATAACCTAACCAAAGCCAAACGCATGGCCAACTATCCATGCGCCGATTCCGCATGCGACGATGGTCAATGCTTGGGGCGTCAGTAGCTGTTTAAGCTGTGTCTGGACTTCTGGGACAAGTCTCTTACCTGTAAGCAATATGCACCGCTCCAATCTTTCGACAGAACAGGTTATCGTCATTTGAAAAACTCCCAATTGCGGCGATCAATTCGTGTCATGGAATCTTGGCGTCAGACAGTAACGGACATTGGCAGCTCACGGTCGTGGTGAGAGATCAGTCATGAGAGAGTCCGATGTGATTGAAAACAATATTCAAAAGATGGTAGACTCTGAGCTTGGCATGTTCATGGGCATTGCGGGGTGTGGTTGCTTGGCGACGGAAGGTATTAGGGCAGGTTTGCAGAAGAGCGCTGTGAGGTGCGGAAGGTCTTTGGTGGGGAACTATTGCAAATGGAATTCTGCGCTCCGTATTGGGTGTTGATTGAGGCGTGAGTGGGGCAGCATTGCGGAGAAGATGCGGTTTCTATCCTATCCGCAGCGGCGATTAGAGCGCTATCCAGGTGATGGATTTAGCCAGCGTAAAGCCGCCATGCGTGCCACGCCCCAGCGCAGAGCCTTTAATATGGTTGGCGGCGTGATGCCGACCCCTCACAAACCGGGGGTGCCAAGATTGGTGGATGGAGGGATCCCGAGGGTGCCCTCCCTGGAGTTCCCTGGGCTTCATTTGCTCTCGATGTCATTGGATGCTCCGATCATTGTCGATCGTTGATGGGATGGTAAGCGAAGGCAAGTTGAGGAACTGGGGAGTCATTCTCGAGTCAACATACCAGGCAGCGAGCTGCGGAGAGTGGTGTATGTCGCTGAAATAGCGTGCGAATCTTGCAGTTTGCTGCCCGTCGTGCGTGGAATTGGGGAACCAGGAGAGCGCGATTGTGGACTTTCTGTGGTAGCTCTGGCGGTTCGGTGGCTGGGCGGATATCGTCGTGGTGGTTGGGGGGGCCATGGACGGCCAAACGGGAGGGGTCACGTTGGCGTTCCTCTGTGCCGTCATTTCGGCCAGACGGCCTATTCAAGCATGAATGGTGGTTTCGGTGCGGAAAGCCGCGGGGGCGGTCTGCGGGGAATCGGCGAAGGGCTGGGGAGAGGTAAAGGCATGAAAGCGTTTGAACTTGATCATCACTTGATTGATTCGTATGCCAGTTTCTCCCGCTCGTTTAGCAAGATTCGTGCCGACGACCTGAATTCAGAGATTGACCGCCAGTACAAGGCTGGGCGGTTCTGGCCGGATACGCTGGTATGGATCAATCCCCGCTATCTTTCCGGGGCCACGGTTGACGAGTTGGTCGCCTCAGGCGACCTCGACGAAGCGACCGGCAAGATATTTCGGCTCGGGACCACTCCCTTGCGGTTCTATCGCCACCAGACCCAGGCCATCGCCAAGGCTCGGGCGGGCCAAAGCTTTGTGGTGACGACCGGAACGGGCTCGGGCAAGTCGCTGTGCTTTTTCGTGCCTATGGTTGACGCCATCATCCGCGCCCGCAAGGCTGGACGGCCACGCAAGACCAGCGCCATCATCGTCTATCCGATGAACGCCCTGGCCAACAGCCAGATCAAGGAGATCGAGAAGTTTATTGCCCAATCCGGGCTTCCCGACCACCTGAAACCTGTGGTGCGCCGTTACACTGGCCAGGAGAAACAGGAGGAGCGGCAGCGTATCGCCGACAATCCGCCGGATATCCTGTTGACCAATTTCATGATGGCCGAGCTGCTGCTGACGCGGCAGGACCCGATCGACGTACAGGTCATGGGAAATGCCACCGGGCTGGAATTCATCGTTCTCGATGAACTCCATACCTATCGCGGGCGCCAGGGTGCCGATGTCGCCATTCTGGTGCGGCGGCTGCGCAACCGCTGCAGCCCCGATAAGGCCCCGATCTGCATCGGGACCTCCGCCACCATGGCAAGCGAGGGCTCTGATGGCGATCGCACCGAGGCTGTGGCCAGGGTCGCGTCGCGTCTGTTCGGAACCCAGATCGGCCCCGAATCGGTCATTGACGAATCGCTGCAGCGGGCAACCGATGATGCTCTCAAACTCGAGGACGTCCGATCGAAACTCGCCTCCGTCCTGACATGTCCGCTGCCTGAGGTGCTGACAGATGCGGTTTTGAAGCAGCACCCGCTGGCGGTCTGGACCGAGCTGGCGATCGGGCTCGATGATGGCCAGGAATTGCGGCGCAAGAAGCCGATCTCCTTTGACCAGGCGGCAGTGTTGCTGTCGGACGACAGCGGCGTCGATGCCAAGACCTGCAAGAGCGTGCTGGAGACCTTCCTGACCCGTGTCAGCCTGCCGGAAACGGTCCGAGGCGGCTCAGGTGGCAACGGTTTCCTCGCCTTCAAGCTCCATCAGTTCATTTCCGGTGCCGGAGAGGTTTTCACGACGCTGGCGGCACGGCCAAGGACTGTGCTGTTTGAGGGGCAGCTTGAGGACCCCAATGAGTCCGGCACGCGTCTCTATCCAACCCGTTTCTGTCGCGCCTGTGGCCACGAAGTCCATGTGGTCACAAGGGCCCAGGACGCCGCCGGCACCCTGTTCCTGCCCAGGAACATAGACGATGTTCCGCTCGAGGATGAGGAGGGGGGCTCGGCCGGTTATCTGACGCCTGTCGGTGATGGTGACCCAGATTACGAATTCACGGGAGACATTGAAACCTATCCGGAGGATTGGCGTGAGGAGCACAAAGGCGCCGAGCGCATTATCTCCAGGCGCAGATCGCGGCAGCCAGAGAGGGTGACAGTGGATGTAGGGGGGCGCTGTGATTCATCGGGCAGGGATTTCTGGTTTCTGCCGGGCAAATTCAGTTTCTGCCCCTGCTGCCTTGACCAGCCAGAGCCCAGAACGCGGGAACGCACCAAGCTGACCGGGCTGTCCGGAGAGGGGCGCAGTTCGGCCACCACGCTGTTGGTTTCGACCGTCCTTCAATGGATGAACGGGGGCGACAGTGAGGTCCCAGAGGAGAAACGCAAGCTTCTTGGCTTCACCGATAATCGCCAGGATGCGGCGCTCCAGGCAGGCCATTTCAACGACTTCCTGTTCGTGAGCCTGCTGCGTGGCGCCGTTTTGCGTGCCGTTCTTGATGCCGGCGAGGATGGCATCACCGATGATGAATTTGGGCTGCGGGTGGTCCGGGCGCTGGGATTTACCGCCGACAACAAGGCAACGCGCGGTTTCTGGATGCTTGATCCAGAGACGGGCGCGGTGGTGCGCCAGGATGCCCAGCGTTCGTTGCAGAAGGTTTTTGCCCATCGGCTCTGGACGGATCTGCGCCGGGGATGGCGCTTTACCAATCCGAGCCTGTCGGTGCTGGGGCTTATCGATGTCGCCTTCCTTGGCCTTGATGATGTCGCCGAGGACAGCGAGCGGCTTGGCGCCATCCTGCCGGAGCTTGGCAGACTCGATCTCGCGGCGCGCAAGCGGATGTTCCAGATACTGCTCGGCGCCATGGTCGAGGGTCTGGCGGTCGGCACCGAAGCACTCGACCAGCTTGAGCTTGACGGTGTTGCGCAAAAGTCCCGGGGCCTGTTGTGCTCTCCCTGGGCCATTGACGCCAAGGAGACACCGCGAAGTCGCACCACATTGGTTCTGCGGGTTCCGGGAAAAGACCGGGTCGGGCTGCGGGAAGAGCAGATGATTATCCGGGCCGGGCACAACTCCCGCATCAGTCGGCTGATTAATCGCGCTGACGTGATCGGCACCAAGCTCAAGAAGGCTGATTATCTGGAGGTGATGACAAAACTGATGGAACTCCTGGCCCGCGAAGGGCTGGTGTTGGCCGATGGTGACAGCCAGGGTTGGCGTGTGTCGCCCTCTGCGGTTCGCATTGTGCCTGGCGAGGCCATCGATACCGGAAAGCCACAGGGCAATCTCTATTTCCATAATCTTTACAACAGGATCGCGGACGATCTGAAACAGGGCCGGAGCAGCTTCTGGGGGCTGGAGGGGCGTGAACACACCGCCCAGGTCTCGGCGCAACAACGTGAATGGCGCGAATGGCGCTTCCGGTTTGAGAAGGAGGACCAGGAAAATCTCAAGGGTATTGCGACCGAGATGAAGCCGACCGGAGAGCCGGGGCGATTCCTGCCGGCCTTGTTCTGCTCACCAACGATGGAACTTGGTGTCGATATCTCGGCGCTCAACGCGGTCTATCTGCGCAATGTTCCACCAACGCCGGCAAATTACACCCAGCGCGCCGGTCGTGCCGGCCGTTCCGGGCAGGCGGCGGTGATCGTGACCTATTGTGCCGCCCAATCCCCGCACGACCAGTATTTCTTTGAGCGACGCAACGAAATGGTGGCGGGCGTCGTTCGCCCGCCAGCGCTCGACATCACCAATGAGGAACTGGTGCGCTCGCATCTCCATGCGGTCTGGCTCGCAGAGACCAAACTGGCGCTGTCACCGGATATACCGGAAATTCTCGATCTGACCCAGGAGCGCTATCCGCTCAAACAGACCATCCGCGAGGTCATTGACCGTCCAGGTCTTGTGGGCCTGGCGCGACCGGCCATGGCACGTATTCTCGACCAGATCCTGGCGTCGGAAGGGGGGCGCAAACCGGTCTGGATGGGGGATGTCGGTGAATTCGTGCTCGAGGTGGCTCAGAATGCGCCTCAGGAGTTCGATAACGCTTTCGGTCGCTGGCGGGACCTCTACGAATCTGCAAAAACCCAGCTGTCGGAAGCCAATAAACGGTCGGAAATCGCCGGGCTTCCGGCCGCCGATCGCCGCAGGGCCAGGGCGGCACAGACGCAGGCCAACGACCAAATCGTGATCCTTGAGCAGGGCAAGGCCTCGAATGGCTCGGATTTCTATTCCTATCGCTATCTTGCCACCGAGGGCTTCCTGCCGGGATATAATTTCCCCCGACTGCCGCTCTATGCTTTCATTCCAGGAGACGGCAAAGGGACAGACGGAAAACGCGGCTCGTTCCTGCAGCGTGCGCGATTTCTGGCGATCTCGGAATTTGGCCCGCGCAGCCTGATCTATCACGAAGGCCGTGCCTACCGGGTGATGAAGGCCAAGCTGCCTCCATGGGCGCGGACCGGAGACGGTTCGGAACTTGCCACCCGCGACATCTACATCTGTTCCAATTGCGGGGCCTGCCATGACAGCGAGGTCGAACGTTGTCACGCCTGCAACGCGCCGATGGCAGGAGAGGTTGCGGTACAGAGAACCTTGCGGATCGACAATGTCGAAGCCGCGCCGGCGGAGCGGATTACCGCCAATGACGAAGAACGCGTGCGTCAGGGTTTTGAGATTCAGACCGTGTTCAGCTGGCCCATGCGCGATGGCCGGGTTCAGATCACGGAGGCCGAGTTCTGCTGCGACGGGAAGCCGATCCTGAGCCTGCAATATGGCAACAGCGCGGATATCAGCCGGATCAACAAAGGGTTGAAACGACGGGCAAATCGCACGGTGCTGGGTTTTCTTATTGATCCGCGCAGCGGTTACTGGGCAAAGCAGCCGGATGAAGAACCGGATGTTGACCAACCGCCGGATCTCGATCGGGCGGTTCGTATCGTTCCAATCGTTCGGGATCGCAAAAACGCACTCCTGCTTCGCTTCAACGATCCCGATGCCTTTGAACCGGAGACGATTGCCACAGTTCAGCACGCCCTGATGAGGGGGATCCATGTCGTCTTCCAGCTGGAAGAGGGCGAAATTCTCGGTGAGCCGTTGCCCGATCGTGATAACCGCCGCGCGATCCTGGCCTATGAAGCCACCGAAGGCGGGGCAGGGGTGCTCAGTCGCCTGATCGAGGATCCGGACGCCATCGCCAGAGTCGCCCGACAGGCGCTGGAACTGATGCATTTTGAAGGTATCAGTGAGGCAATCACGGCCGGTGATGGCGGACTTCTCACCGATCATGCCGACGGGGCCTGCGTCCAGGGCTGCTATCGCTGCCTGCTATCCTATTATAATCAGCCTGATCATGAACTGATCAACCGCACGAGCAAGGAAGCCAGGCAGATGCTGGTTGACCTGGCGCGTGGCAAGGTCGTGTTGGCAGTGGTGCCGGGTCAACAGGGTGACAGTGGCTGGATCAGCGTCTTCAAAGAGGCCGGCGTGCCGGTGCCGGATGCCACGACGGTGAGCTTCGCGGGGCAGGAAATGAATTTTGCCTGGCGCGACCACTTCGTCGCCGCCTCGCTTGCCCAGGTGAGCGAGGCCGCACGTGAGGCGGCTGAGGCCAAAGGCTGGACGGTCTTTGAATTGCCGACGGCGACCACGGCCGGGATCCCGGCGGACATGCGCTCGACATTTGGGGTGTGACGACAATGACTGTGAATTTCGCACCTGGAGATCTGGTCCGGGCCCGCGGCCGCGAATGGGTGGCGCTGCCCTCACCCCGTGAGGGCATCCTGGCTCTGCGCCCGCTCTCGGGTAGCGAAAACGACGCCGTCATCCTCGATCCCAGGCTCGAAATTCTCGCCGTTGAGCCGGCGCGTTTCGATCTCCCTCTTGATGCCGCCGTCACCGTTCAGTCCAAGGCGGCGCTGCTGGCCGATGCGCTACGCCTGACGCTGCGTCGTGGTGCCGGCCCCTTTCGCTCCGCGGCGCAACTTGCCTTCGAGCCCCGGACCTACCAGCTGGTGCCCCTGCTGATGGCGCTGCGGCTGCAGGTGCCGCGCCTCCTCATCGCTGATGACGTCGGCGTAGGCAAGACCATCGAGGCCGGTCTGATCCTGCGCGAATTCATTGATCGGGGCGAGGTCGATGCCTTCTCGGTGCTGTGCCCGCCGCATCTGGTCGAGCAATGGGTTGAGGAGCTGAAAACGCGCTTTGGGATCGACGCGGCGGCTGTGACATCGGGCAGCGCCAGCCGCCTGGAGCGTGGCCTGCCGATCGGGCAGACGCTGTTTGACGCCTATGCCTTCACCGTGGTCAGCCTCGATTACATCAAGGCGGAGAAACGTCGCGACGGCTTTGCGCGTGCCTGTCCTGATTTTGTAATTGTTGATGAGGCCCATGCCTGTGTCGGAACCCATAAAGGTCGGCAGCAGCGCTTCGAGCTTCTGGCCGGCCTGGCGCGCAATCCAGAACGGCGCATGATCTTTCTGACCGCGACGCCGCATTCCGGCGATGAGGAGGCCTTCTCTCGCCTGCTCTCGCTTCTGGACCCGGCATTCGCGGAAATGAAGTTTGAGGATGAGCGCTATCGTGTGCGGCTGGCGCGCCATTTCGTGCAGCGGCGGCGGATTGATCTCATTGCCGGGGAATGGGACGAGGATCGCGCATTTCCAAAGCATGAATCGGCGGAACATTCCTATCGGCTGTCAAAACCGTATATGGATTTCCAGGAAGCGGTGCTCGATTACTGCCTCAACGTGGT
>WQYW01000099.1 GCA_009781045.1 Alphaproteobacteria bacterium | reverse complement strand
GGCACCCCCGGTACCCAACGGACCCGACTCGATCAGTCAGCGCATCCACCTGGCATCTATGAACGACGAATACCTGCTAAGTGTCCTGGCTGCCTAATGAAATTTCTTCACCCGATTCCCCTGCTGCGGGTTGCCATGCGCCAGAAAAGGCAGCGGGGCGTCCGGGAATCAATCCGGCACAACCGTGCCGTTTTCAGCATGAAAGTCCTGAGGGATGGGAACGCGGCAAAGACATGGCGCTCTCAAACCGCACGGCGGCACAAATCTGCGCCCGCCTTGCGCTTGCGCGGTCCCGCCAATGACCGCGCGCAGGCCAAACCCATTCGCCCGTGCCCGGCGCAACTGCCGGGTGATCACCCTGGTCGAAGGCCTGTGCGATTTCACTGCCCGCAATCGCGAAGGCGAGGTTCCAGTGAGGCGGATGCCGGCACCAGGCAGAGCTTCGGACCACCGCATCCTTATGCCGGCCGCCGGCATCGAGGCAGTGATCCGCGGCAGCGAAAGCCGGTTCGATGGTGATGGCCGCGCCCGCAAGGCTCTGCACAAAAGCAAAACCGGGGGAGGCATAAACAAAAAACAGGATGGATGCCGCAAACACCCATCCTGTCCCGAATTTCCGACCCTGGCCTCACCGGCCACTGTCCTGACCGGTGAATTTCAGAGACTGGTGATCGTCACCTCACCAGCGGCGCCAATGGCGATGATGGCCGCGATGACGATGCCCGCCCCAGCGGTGTCCACGCCAGTGGTGACGGCGACCCCAGCGTACCTCGTCCGCCTTCAATTGGCCGGCTTCGGCAGTGCTGGTGACGGCATGGTCCACGCTCTGGACCGGGGTATTGACCTGGGCCGACAGGGGCGCAGCCTGCGCATTCCCGGCAAACACCGCAATGCCTGCGACTGCCACCGCCCCAAGAACAAATTTCAGAAAATTCCGACGTTCCATGGCCTTCTCCTCTTCAGTGGTTCCCACCACAACGATGGGAATTCATAAGCGAGGGGACATTAACCCCGCATGAACCCGCCTCTCACAACGGCAGGTTGTCGTGTTTCTTCTCCGGCATCTCCGTCTTTTTCTCCCGCAGCATGGCGAGCGCGCGCGCGATGCGACGCCGCGTTGAATGCGGCATGATGACATCGTCGAGATAGCCGCGCTCCGCGGCAATGAAGGGCGACAGGAAGCGGTCTTCATATTCCTGGGTGCGGGCCGCGATCTTATCGGGATCGCCGATGTCGGAGCGGAAGATGATTTCCACCGCGCCCTTGGCGCCCATCACCGCGATCTGAGCCGTCGGCCAGGCGTAGTTCATATCCGCACCGATCTCCTTCGACGCCATGACGTCAAAAGCGCCGCCATACGCCTTGCGGGTAATGACGGTAACCAGTGGCACCGTGCATTGGGAGTAGGCAAACAGCAGCTTTGCGCCATGCTTGATCAGACCGCCATATTCCTGCGCCGTGCCTGGCAGGAAGCCCGGCACGTCAACGAAGGTCACGATCGGAATATCAAAGGCATCGCAGAAGCGCACGAACCGCGCCGCCTTGCGTGACGCATCCGAGTCAAGCACGCCCGCCAGCACCATCGGCTGATTGGCAACGAAACCTACCGTGCGCCCGGCAATGCGGCCGAAGCCGGTGATGATGTTTTTGGCGAACGCCTCCGAAATTTCGAAGAAATCACCCTCATCAACGACCTTCAGCACCAGTTCCTTCATGTCGTAGGGCTTGTTTGGACTGTCGGGAACCAGGGTGTCCAGCGACATATCGATCCGGTCGGCGGAATCGAAGCTCGGCCATTCCGGCACGCCATCGGTGTTGTTCGACGGCAGGAAGTCGACCAGCCGGCGCATCTGCAGCAGCGTCTCGACATCGTTCTCGAACGCACCATCCGCAATCGAGGACCGCGTCGAGTGCACAGAGGCACCTCCCAGTTCCTCGGCGGTGACAACCTCGTTTGTCACCGTCTTGACGACATCGGGCCCGGTCACAAACATATAGCTGGTATTCTTCACCATAAAGATGAAGTCGGTCATGGCCGGGGAGTAGACGTCGCCACCGGCGCAGGGCCCCATGATCACCGAGATCTGTGGAATCACACCGGAGGCGATGACGTTGCGGCGGAACACGTAGGAATAGCCCGCCAGTGCCGCCACCCCCTCCTGGATGCGGGCGCCGCCCGCATCATAGAGACCGATGATCGGCGCCCGCGCCTTCATCGCCATGTCCTGCAGCTTGGTGATCTTGAGCGCGTGGGTCTCCGACAGCGAACCGCCGAATACCGTAAAGTCCTTGGCAAAAACGAAGGTCTTGCGGCCGTTGATGGTACCCCATCCGGTGATCACACCATCCCCCGGAATCCGGCTCTTTTCCATGCCGAATTCGATCGAGCGATGCTCGACGAACATGTCGAATTCCTCAAACGACCCCTTGTCGAGAAGAAGATCAATCCGCTCCCGCGCGGTAAGCTTGCCACGGGCGTGCTGCGCGTCAATGCGCTTCTGCCCACCCCCGAGTCTGGCGCCTGCTCGACGTTGTTCGAGGGCCTCGATGATGACTGTCATTTAGTCCCGCCTGTCTTGACCTGATGGACGTCCCGGACATGTTCTTAACACGGCATTTTGGGGGTCGGAAAGCGGCAATGCTGCCATGCATTAAAGGCGGTGCGAAAAGAACAGCCGAACGATTCCACAAAACCGCCGATTGAAAGGTATCCGGCCACAGACCCGCCGGGGCTGTGCGATATATTGCATGAATCCGGCGCATTTTTCTGGCGTACCAGCAATCCCGACAGGTGCACAGTCCAGCGCCTGACCGCATGGCGTCCTGCTCCCCAGGAGGTGTCGGTGCCTTCTCCTGGAACTTCACCCCGATCGGGTCTTTGCGCAAACTGGCAGACCTTGGTGACCGCGATCAGGTCTCGGGGCCCGGATTGGTGGATCAGGCGATCTGGAATTGCGGTTGCCGCTCCCCTGTCCTGGTGCATTTTCTGGCGGATTGATTTTTCGCCCGTTTTGCAAAAAAACATCCGGGTTTCGCAAGCCCCACGACCTGTGGACGCGGCTTGTGGACATGCGGCTTGTGGACGCGGCTTGAGGTGTCGCCCTGGCTGTCCTTGCGCGCTTGCGACAGTTGCACCGGCGATGCATTTTTGCGCTGCAACATGACTCATCACCATGCCGACCCGCGCGATTTGCAAGCCATCGGCTCCCGCCTGCGTGACGGGCATGCGACTGCACCATGAGGCTTTGGGATCGACGATCTCGCCGATGGCCAAAGCATTGCTGCAGACCTGAAACAGCAGCTGCAAGATCGGCCGCCGCGGTCTGCGCCGACAAGCCTTGACTTGCGTCCGTCAGCCTTTTCGTCCGGTCAGCCTCTTTTTGCAGATGGCATCGCGTCCATGCGGCCGGCGCCTCACATCGCCTCGATGTCGCCCAGGCAGGCTTCGGTCAATGCCATGCGGGCCTCGACATGACGGGGCTCGGGGCAATCCATGTTCATGGCAAAGACCGTCGGCCCCTTCTCGTGCTCGACCCACCCCACTATCCAGCCCAGCGGCTTCTCGTCCGCGCGGGCGGCGACGAGCCCCGATTTGGCGCGGATCACGGCCTTGTCGGTCCTGGTCACCGGCAGGATGTCGCAGACGATATCCTGGACGCGCTGGCTCACCGCCAGTCGGCGGCGACGCAGCTGGTCGAGAAAATCGATCTGGCCGATGGGATCAATCCGCAGATTCCCGGTCAGCCAGAACTGGTCAATGCCGCCGCCGATGTCGCGATTGCCATATTCGAGGACATCGACATATTTTTTCATCCGTTCTGGTCCGATCCGGCGCGCCAGATCCTGAAACACGGGCACCGCGCTTGCAGCCATGGCGCTGCGCAGGCTGTGATCCCTGTTCCAGGCCGGGTTGGCCCGGGTGACGCCATCCCAGCGCAGCACGTCCTGGTCGGGATCCCCGACCACGCCGGTTTCCAGCGCGATCAGGGCGTTTGCCACCTTGAAGGTCGACGCCGGCAGCCGGGCCTCGCCGGAACGCGTGGTGTCACTGGCGATGATCAGATAATCCTCGACCTTGTAGCCGACAAAAGTGCCGGATGTTCCCAAATCGGCAAAACGCCTGAGGATGCTGTCACGGATTTCGCTGCGGGGCGGCGCCACGTGAGCAAAGCTCTGCGATGACAGAAGCGGCATCGCGGCACAAAGGCCAAGCACGGAGCGTCGTGTGATCGGGAAGCTGGACATGAGCCTGAGGAGGATTTGAGGTTTGACTTTGCACCAGACAGTGCCGGAGGCTTTCAGACAAGCGGCGAGACCTTGAGCCCGTTGAGACCTGGAGCTGTGGAGACCCAAAACCCTGATGCGATCAGCCTGGCGGTGGACAGACCAGCTCTAGCACCGCCACTGCTGCTCTGAAATCCGTAAATCGCGCAGCGCGCCGCTGCATCATCAGTTCGTCGGCACCCCATTGCGCGGCGTTCCAGTCTTCATCGACATGGGCCGCGGTCCAGACCTCGTCGGCATCGACATGGTGATGGAACAGCGCCAGGGCGAGCAGCGCCGATCCCGTCAAGGTGGTGATGACGTGGAGCGCCGCGATCGACCAGGGGTCGTCGGGAAGGGCTGCGCGCGCGGCCGCAATTGCCGCCGCGGGCTGGGCTGCGTGGGTGATGCCCTCGGCAAGGATGAAATGTGCCCCCAGGTGCTCGGCAGCCCAGAACACCACCGGATCCCAATGCGCCGCTTCACGGGCCACCAGCGCTTCCGGATGGCCGGCGCGATAGAACAGCAGATCCGACTGGAAATAGCCCGCCAGATCATCCCTGACCACGGCCACGCGGTCGATGACACCCTCGCAGACGCTGTTGGCAAGCCGCGTCAGCGGCATGGTCATGGGTTCGATCCTCTCTCCCTGGGCCGCCCATTCGCCGGCGATGGCTTGGGCCAGCGCCAGCACAGGAACAATGAGCTGACGTCCCGATGGGGTTCGAACCGATTTGCCATCGAGCGTCACCGCAAACCCGGCCGCCATCGCTGCCACACCGGTCTCCTGGTAGAAACGCCTGAGCAGGCGGGGACGCGCGGCCTGGCGCGCCGCCTCATTGGGGTCGGCGGCCGGCATGGCATCGAAGAATTCGCGCAAATCCCCGTCCTCCTGACTGGTCAAGACCGTCACCTCACTCTTCGGGCGCGTCCTCGATCGGGTCAAATCGCGTGCCATCCAGTCCCAGCAGGTTCCAGGACTGCAGCATATGTTGCGGCAATGGCGCCGAGACATCGATCACGCCGCCGCGGGGATGGGGAATGACGATGCGCCGTGCCAGCAGATGCAGGCGATTCTGCATCCCGCCCGGAAGCTGCCAGTTCTCCTTGTTGAAATATTTGGGGTCACCGATGATGGGATGGCCGATATGGTCCATATGGGCGCGCAATTGATGGGTGCGCCCAGTGACCGGCTTGAGCGACACCCAGCTCAGCCTGCTGGCGGAGGCCTCCACCACCGCATAATAGGTCACGGCATGGCTCGCCCCCGCATCGCCATGGGCGGCAATGCGCATGATCGAATCCTCCTCCCCCTCCTCTTTCGCCAGATAGGTTGAAATCCGGCCCTGCTTCGGCTTCGGCACACCGGCCACCAGCGCCCAGTAGACCTTGCGCGCCGAGCGATGGCGGAAGGCCGCGGTCAGCTTCGTGGCGGCAAAGCGGGTCTTGGCAACCAGGAGACAGCCCGAGGTATCCTTGTCGATGCGGTGTACCAGGCGCGGCTTCTGGCCCCTGGCATCGCGCATCACCTCCAGCATCTGGTCGACATGGCGCGTGGTGCCCGAGCCGCCCTGCACGGCCAGGCCCGCGGGCTTGTTGAGCACCAGAACATCGTCATCTTCATAGAGCGTCATCGCCACCAGTGCGGCCCGGGTCTTTTCCTCTGCCGCTGACGGCACTGCCGCGGATCGCGGAGCCTCCAGCTGCAATGGCGGGATCCGCACCTTCTGGCCGACCTCAAGACGATCCCTGCTGTCGACACGCCGGCCATCGACACGGAGCTGGCCTTTGCGCACGATGCGCTGGATGTGGGAAAACGACAGGCCGGGAAAGCGTGCCTCGAGAAAACGGTCGACCCGCATATCGCCCTCATCCGCCGTCACCTCGACGGTCTGGACCGAGGTCGGCAGCAACACCTCCTCCCGCATCTGTTCCCGCATCTGGCGAGCGCCCGTGTCGGCGCCCTGATCCGGCGCGGGCATGAAAGATCGCTCTTTGCCGCGGGGAGCGCGCAGCGCCTCAGACCCGTCCCCGGACCGCCGTGTGGCGGAGAACCGGTTTGCCGACGGAGCCTTGCCTGACAGCGCATTTCTCGCAGACGGGTTCCCCGCAGATTTCCTGCCCGCAGTGTTTTTGGCTAATTTTCGCGGACCCGAGTGCCCATCGGTCCCCAGGCCGGGTTTCCCGGGCCCGGATCCTTTCGCGACCCCGGATCCTTTCGCAACCCCGGATCCTTTCGCAACCCGATGTCCTTTGGCAGCAGACGTCTCTGACATGCGACGCCCGTCCCTCGACGCTTTCTGACCGCGCGAATTCGCTCCCTTTGCGGAGCTGCTTCTCATGATGCGCCGACTCATTTCTTTCCTCGCACGAAACCCGTCTTTGCGGGCGCAGTGGAGGTAACCCAAAACCGCCCCGACGTCACTTGTGAAAGTGCCTTTTCGCAATCAGTGCAGGAATCCTTAGGAAAATCCCTCGCCATCGGCGGATGACCGGCACCGCTTTGGTGTCGCCGACAACCGCCTGCCGCCGGAAACCGGCCCCACCTCCGGATCCTCGAGCTTGCGAAATGCCCGCTTGATGATCAGTGATCAGCCTTCCTTCGCAGCCGGATCGCTCAAGCCGGATCGCTCAAGACCATGCGTCAGCGCGGTGACACCATCCACAACCGTACCATCCCTGCCCACGATTGCCGAGGGCGCCAGGCCTCCTCGCGCGACACGAAGCCACGATTCATAATCAGCAGTCATGTGTGCAAACACCGGCACTTTGTTGTCGGCGAGCCAGCGCGCCAGTTCCTCAGGGGTCGAAAATTGCGGAGAGACCGGCGTGCCCTCGGTGGTCGTTTCATACATCACCAGTTGCGTGCATTCTTCCGCTGGCCACACCGGCATATAGTTGTCCGGGTTCGGGCGGGACCTGTATTGCGCACAGGATTTGATTTTCCCCGAGTGCCGCTTCCAGCCATCGGGGTAGCTCCTTACCAGCGGCCATTTGGCTTCCCCCTCCTGCCATCTGGCCAGCGCCCAGGCAAAATCGCCAAGAAGGGGCCGCGTATGTCCAACGCACAAGGGATGCGGTGTATTGTCTTCGGTGAATTTCGGGTGCTCCCACCCCGGCGGTACGCGCCGGACCTCATGTCCCATCTTTACGCTCCACACACAATTGCGCATTCCGGCGAATGCGCTGTCTGCTGCACTCTATCTGACCCGCAGATCAGGGAGACAGCCTGTTTTTGCGGGAAAGCCGTCTTCGCAGCGAATCTCGCAGAGCCGCTGTGTGGCGGTGCCGGCGGCTCAAGACGCCCTCGCCCACCATCCTCGCGCAAGGGGGCGGCCACACCTGAGGTGAGCCCGGCGGCGAACCCAAAAAGCTCCCGTGGCCTGCTCGTCACGTTCCCCCCCGCTCCCGGCGCAGCCTTGCCCAGTAGTCCAGCCGTTTGCGGATCTCCCGCTCAAAGCCACGCTCTACCGGCTCATAGAAAGCCTGCCGCCCGAGCGCGTCGGGAAAATAGTTCTGCCCCGAAAACCCGTCCGGGGCATCGTGATCGTAACTGTAACCGGAACCATAGCCTTCCGACTTCATCAGACCGGTGGGAGCGTTCAGGATATGCTTCGGCGGCAGCAGCGAGCCCGCCTGTTTCGCGGTCCGCATCGCCGCATCAAAGGCCCGATAGACCGCGTTCGATTTCGGGGCGGTGGCGAGATAGACCACGGCCTGGGCGATTGCCAGTTCGCCTTCGGGGTGCCCCAGAAAATCATAGGCATCCCTGGCGGCGTTGGCGATGACCAGGCCTTGCGGATCGGCAAGTCCGATATCCTCCACCGCCATGCGCACCACGCGCCGCGCCAGGAACAGCGGGTCTTCACCGGCATCCAGCATCCGCGCCAGATAATAGAGCGCCGCGTCCGGATCGGAGCCGCGCACCGATTTGTGCAGGGCCGAAATCAGATTGTAATGGCCATCGGCCGACTTGTCGTAGATCGGCGCCCGGCGCTGGAGAATATGCTGCAATTGCCCGGCGTCGAAGATCTCGTCGCGACGCGCCGAGCGCCACACCTCTTCGGCCAGTGTCAGTGCCGCGCGCCCATCACCATCCGCCATCCGCGACAGCACGGCGCGCGCCGTTTCATCAAGCGGCAGCTTCCTGCCCTCGACATCCTCGGCATGGCGGAACAGTTTTTCGATCGCCTCCGGGTCAAGCGGGCGGAACACCAGAACACGGGCCCGCGACAAGAGCGCCGCGTTAAGTTCGAAGGAGGGATTTTCGGTTGTCGCCCCGACCATCACCACGGTGCCGTCTTCCATCACCGGCAGAAAGGAATCCTGCTGGGCGCGGTTGAAACGGTGGACCTCGTCGACAAATAACAGCGTGCCGGCACCGGTCTCGCGGCGCAGACGGGCGGCATCGAAAACCCGCTTGAGATCGGCGACGCCGGAAAACACCGCCGAAATCTGCTCAAAATGAAGATCGGTGGCGGCGGCAAGAAGGCGGGCCACCGTGGTCTTGCCGGTTCCCGGCGGCCCCCAGAAGATCAGCGATCCCAGGCTGCGCGTCTCCAGCATCCGCGTCAGCGCGCCATCTGCGCCTGAAATATGGTCCTGCCCGACCACATCCTCAAGCCTTCGCGGGCGCAGGCGATCCGGCAGCGGATGGGGCGTGTTCTGTTGCAGGCCCGCGGCCGCGAACAGACTGGTGGTCCTGTCTGGTTTGCGCGATGTCATCCGCCCAGCGTGACGCTGATCTGCTGGTTGCCGCGCAGCAAAGTGATGCGCCAGAAGCGCGACGCCGTGCTCGCCGCCTTTTCCAGGTCCGTGGTGGTGGCGATCTTGCGGCTGTTGACCGCCAGGATGATGTCCCCCTTCTGAAAGCCGAAATTCCCTGCCGTGGTCCCGTCACCGACATCGACGATCACCACCCCCTCGCTGTCGGAATCGAGATGGAGTTCGTCGGCGATCGCAGGCGAGATATTCGACACCCTGGCGCCCTGGAACGGCGAGCGCGACGTCAGCACGACTTCCTGCCTTCCGCTGTCGGGAGCAACCTCAAGCGCCACGCTGACCTTGACCGGCTTGCCGCCACGCTGCACCTCGATTACCGCCGAACCGCCCAGCGGCCTTGTGGCGAAGCGATAGTCGAAAGCATTGGGGTCCTCGACCGACTGGCCGTCGACGGAAACGATCAGGTCGGAGGTCTTGAGCCCGGCGCGCGCGGCTGGACTGTCCGGGGTGATGCTGGCCACCAGCGCCCCGCTCGGCAGCCGCAAGCCCAGACTGTCGGCGATCTCAGGGGTCACCGCCTGCAGCTTGGCACCCAGCCACGGCCGCTTCACCGCCTTGCCGCCATTCCTGGCGGAAGCCACCACGACCCGGATCATATTGGAGGGAATCGCAAAGCCGATGCCCTGTGAGCCGCCGGAACGCGAATAGATCGCGGTATTGATCCCGACCAGGCGGCCGTTCATGTCGACCAGCGCACCGCCGGAATTGCCGGGATTGATTGCCGCATCGGTCTGGATGAAAAACTGGTAATCCGTGATGCCCACTTTGGTCCGCGCCAGCGCCGAGACAATGCCATGGGTGACGGTCTGGCCGACACCGAAAGGATTGCCGATCGCCAGCACCACATCGCCGACCATCAATTGATCGGAATCGGTGAGGTCGAGCGTCGGGAACTTCTCTTTGGCATTCCGGATCCGCAATACCGCCAGATCACTGCGGCTGTCTTTGAGCACGATGTCGGCCTCGAATTCGCGCTTGTCCGACAGCGAAACCTTGACCTCGTCAGCCCCCTCAATGACGTGGACATTGGTCACCACCAGACCCGACTCATCGACGATCACACCCGAGCCCAGCGAGCGCTGCATCTGTTCGGGCTGGCTGGGGACGCCGAAAAAGTGGCGGAAGATCGGGTCGTCGAGAAAGGGATTGCTGCGCTGGGCGATCTTGGCCGCAGCATAGACATTGACCACCGCCGGCTGCACCCGCTGCACGATCGGCGCGTAGGACAGCCGAAGCTCCACCGGGGAGGACGGAACCCGGCGCTCCGGCACCGGCACCGGATCCGCAACACCCGGTGCAGGCCGGTAGAAAGCAACCATGGCAAGCGCGATAACGGAAATTGCAACCGCAGCTAATGTTCGAAACATTCCGACCCCTCAACCAAAAGGATATTGGAATATAGGCGTGTTCCGTGGTCAAAAGAAGGGCGCAGCAGACGCCACTTTCAAAGCGCTCAAAGCCCCTTAACCCTGAAATCGCGCCCCGATCCTGTCTCCCCGGATGTGGCTGCGATGGGCAGGCCGAAAGACGGCTCAGAAACCGATCCGGAACCTGTCTCCTGCGCCCGTCATGACGCCGATTGAAGACTGCCGGATGGAGCCGGGGAAACGGGCCCAAAGGCGGCTGCACAGCAGCGTGCGGGATTCGACAGAGGCAGCGCTCCCTGAAAGCCCTGCACGGCTCGGCACTGTTGACGGAATTCCGGACCAGGACTTCCCTGGGCCCCCTTGCGCCCATTGCGGGGGCTGCCTGCTGACGAGGTCCCCGCCTTGCGCTCTCTGACGTTTGGGCCGTTTTCCCCGCTTGATCGACGCAGAGCCTTTGCTGAATTCCGCGACGGCGGCTGCAAGGCCCACGGCCGCCCGACTGGCCCGTTCCGGGTTGGTGATCATGATCTCAATTTCCCGGAAAACATATCTTGGTCGATGAATCTCAAGGGCGACAAAGCCAGTGCCATCAAAATCAGGCACTTCGTCGGTATCTTTGTCATGGGCGCCAGATAATCACAGGCGGGACCACCGGGTCCAACCAGTTCCTTTGTTCATCCCGGTCACAACTGCCTGTGCGGATCTTGAAAGATCCGGATTTTGCCAACACCCGCGAAGGGGCGGCCCTGCGGACATTCAAACCCCGCACACTTGCCTGGGTCTGTCACCCAAATATCACCCGGCCTTGTCTCACGAGCCTTGTCTCACGTCTCACGAGCCTTGGGGCGCAAAGCAGAAAGAGAAAAGTCGGCACGCCTCCCCCTCCCCGCCGGCACGCTTTCGCCTGACTTTGCCGGAGCGTCCTTTCCGGGCGTGCTCCTTCCCGGGAGTCCCCTTGAGCCCCCCCGCCGCCCGGCTCCTTCCCGACCGCAGTTTGAGACCAAAACAGCGCCCCGAAGGCGCTGTTTTCTTCAACCCTGTGCGGCCTCTTCAAGGGGCCCGCGCGCGGTTTGCCGGATTTGCCGCCTCAGGCCGCCTCTGCGTCCCTGTTCTTCGGCTCGGGATTTTTGCCCTTGGCTTCGACATCGCGGTCGACGAATTCGATCACGGCCATCGCCGCATCGTCACCATAGCGGAAACCGGCCTTGATGATGCGGGTATAGCCGCCCTGGCGATCCTTGTAGCGGGAGGCCAGGACATCGAACAGCTTGCGGACCATCTCCAGATCGCGCAGTTCCGAGATCGCCTGACGGCGCAGCGCCAGCCCGCCCTTCTTGCCCAGCGTCACCAGCTTTTCAACGATCGGACGCAGTTCCTTCGCCTTGGGCAGCGTGGTGGTGATCTGTTCGTGCCGGATCAGGGACGCCGCCATATTGGCAAACATCGCTTTGCGGTGTTCGGCGGTACGATTGAGTTTCCGATAGACCTTGCCGTGACGCATATTCTCTTCCTCTTGATTCTGCCAGGACGCCGGCTCCAGCCGGTCGATCGGACATGTTGCTCAGGTGGGCTTCCCGCGTTCGCCCGTGGGGGAGACGCGTTCATGAAGCGTAAAAAGGCGCCCATGAACGCGGCAGACTTCAGGAACCTTCCATTTGGCGGCGTTCAGTAGTGATCCTCGAAACGCTTGGCCAGCTCGTCGATATTCTCCGGCGGCCAGCCCGGCACCTCCATGCCCAGATGGAGTCCCATCTGCGCCAGCACTTCCTTGATTTCGTTAAGCGATTTGCGCCCGAAATTCGGCGTGCGGAGCATCTCGGCTTCCGACTTCTGCACCAGGTCGCCGATATAGACGATGTTGTCGTTTTTCAGACAATTGGCCGAGCGCACCGACAGCTCGAGTTCGTCCACCTTCTTGAGGAAGGCAGGGTTGAAGGCCAGATCCGGAATGATCTCCTGGGCGACTTCCTTGCGCGGTTCCTCGAAGTTGACAAAGACATTGAGCTGATCCTGCAGGATGCGCGCCGCATAGGCCACCGCGTCATCCGGCGTGATCGCACCATTGGTCTCGATCGTCATGGTCAGCTTGTCGTAATCGAGGATCTGACCTTCGCGGGTATTCTCGACCCGATAGGAGACCTTGCGCACCGGCGAGAACAGGCTGTCGACCGGGATAAGCCCGATCGGCGCATCCTCGGGGCGGTTGCGCTCCGCCGGAACATAGCCCTTTCCGGTTGATACCGTGAACTCCATGCGGATCTCCGCCCCCTCATCCAGGGTGCAGATCTGCAGATCCGGATTGAGCACCACGATGTCGCCGACGGTCTGAATGTCGCCCGCAGTGACCACACCGGGACCCTGCTTCTTGACCACCATGCGCTTGGGGCCATCGCCCTGCATCTTGATCGAGATGTCCTTGATATTGAGGACGATGTCGGTGACATCCTCGCGGACACCGGCGATCGACGAAAATTCGTGCAGCACCCCGTCGATATGGACCGACTGCACCGCGGCCCCCTGGAGCGAGGACAGAAGAATCCGGCGCAGCGCGTTGCCAAGCGTCTGCCCGAAGCCGCGCTCGAGGGGCTCGGCAACGATGGTGGCAAAGTGGCTCGAGTTTGGCCCGGCGGTCACCTGGAGCTTGCTCGGCCGAATCAGTTCCTGCCAGTTTTTCTGAATTGTCACTGTTTCACCTTGAGGGGCCAGCCGATTTGCAACGACAAATCCTGGCGGTGGACAAGGGTCGCGGGACACACGTCCCCGCGACCAGGTAAAAACTGTCGCGAGAGCGAGAGGGACTTTCAGATCCAGCCCGCGACAGGAACCTTACACACGGCGACGCTTGCGCGGCCGACAGCCGTTATGGGGAATCGATGTCACATCCCGTATCGACGTGACCGTGAAACCCGCCGCCTGCAGCGCCCGCAATGCCGATTCGCGGCCCGAGCCAGGACCGGCGACCTCGACCTCAAGAGTGCGCATGCCGTGTTCCTGCGCCTTCTTGGCCACGTCTTCGGCGGCGACCTGCGCCGCATAGGGGGTCGACTTGCGCGATCCCTTGAAGCCCATGGTACCTGCCGATGACCAGGCAATGGTGTTGCCCTGGGCATCCGTGATGGTGATGGTCGTGTTGTTGAAAGACGAATTCACATGCGCGACGCCGGAGGCGATATTCTTGCGCTCGCGACGGCGAACGCGGGTGGCTTCCTTGCCCATTCAAGTCCCTTCCTGTGATCTCAGACACCGCCGTAACACCAGCGGCTACACCTTCAAGAAACCGGCAGCGCGAACCGGAGCGCGGGGCCCCGCCAGCAGCTGCCGCCTCAACCTCTACTTCTTTTTGCCTGCGATGGCCTTGGCCGGCCCCTTGCGGGTACGGGCGTTGGTGTGGGTGCGCTGGCCGCGGACCGGAAGGCCTCGGCGATGGCGCAGGCCACGGTAGCAGCCGAGATCCATCAGCCGCTTGATGTTGATGCCGGTCTCACGACGCAGATCGCCCTCAACCACGATAGGACGATCTCCAGTGCCGCGGTCGATGACTTCACGGATCTGCAGAACCTCCTGGTCGGTCAGCTGATTGACGCGACGCTCCACGGGGATCCTGACCTTCTCCAGGATATCGGCGGCGATCCTGGGGCCGATGCCATGAATATATTGCAACGCGATCAACACGCGCTTGTTGGTTGGAATATTTACGCCGGCGATACGGGCCACGGCTCTCTCTCCTGTTGCCGATCCTTGATTAGCGGAACGGGCTTTGAATCTCGCTGTCCTGAAGTGGGTGCCACAAACGCGAACGCGACGCCCGCCCCTGGTTCTCCGGAGGCTCGGCGTCGTTTGTGACTTTCCGACTTAGATGACGGATGTTATTATACAATTCATCCGCCCGTCAAGGCCTGTTGACGCATTTGCGGGCAAACCCGCAAAAAGCACAGCCTGGCCTTGCATTGGCCAGGCTGACCCGTCGGGGTTCCCTTCTTTTCGGGCAGGCCGCTTTTACCTTCTCTTAGCCTTCCCCTTCTTCGCCTTGGTCCTGGCCTTTACCACCCGGCCCTTTTTGGCAGCCTTTTTCACCGCTTTCTTCGCCATTTTCCTGGCATTTTTGGCCGCCTTTTTGGCGTTTTTGCGCCCTGCAGCCGGCTTTGCAGTCTTGCGGACCGACTTCGCAGCCTTCACGCCCTTACGCGCCGTTTTGGCCCTGGCTACGGGCTTCCTGGCTTTGCTGGCCTTCTTCACCACCTTCCTGGCCTTCTTCGCCGCCTTCCTGGCCCCGGCCTTTTTGGCCTTTACCGCCTTTTTGGCCGCCCCCCTGGCACCCGTGGCTCTCGCCTTGGTGGCACGGCCTCCCGGCTTCGCCCTGCCGGCGCCACGACGGCTGGTGGCCGAATCAGGGTCGACAAGACCCAGCTTTCCAGCCCCAGCTCCAGCGCGCCTGCCCCTCACGGGCATCGGGGCGATATCATCGTCGGCGTCATCCCCGGCGGCAGATTCCGCATCACCTTCTTCGTCGTCTTCGTATTCTTCGTCTTCCTCGCCGTCCTCGTCTTCTTCGCCGTCGTCTTCGTCCTCGTCTTCTTCGCCGTCCTCGTCTTCGTCTTCTTCGTCTTCTTCGCCGTCGTCCCCGTCCTCCTCGTCGTCGTCGTCCTCGTCGTCTTCTTCCTCTTCTTCGTCTTCCTCCTCGTCGTCGTCGTCTTCTTCGTCTTCTTCTTCTTCGTCCTCGTCTTCTTCTTCGTCGTCGTCTTCTTCTTCGTCCTCGTCTTCTTCTTCTTCTTCGTCGTCGTCGTCTTCTTCTTCTTCTTCTTCTTCGTCCTCGTCGTCGAGGTCCTCGTCATCCTCGTCCTCAAACTCCTCGTCCGAGTCCGCACTCTGGTCCTCGTCGGCATCGGCGAATTCGGCTTCTCCTTGCGCCTCTTCCGCTCCGAACTGTGCATCATTGTCGCCGGCGAATTCGCTCCCCTTGTCAACGATGAAATCGCCGCTGCCGTCATCGCTGTCGTCGTCGGCGTAATCGCCAGCCTCGTCGTCAAGGATGGCGCAGATCTGGTCCGTCACGTCGTCGATCGGCAACATACCATCCACGCTGACAAGTGCGCCCTTGCGGTCGTAATAGCTGATCAGGGGCTCGGTCTGGCTGTGGTAGGTACCAAGCCGTTTCTTCAGCACATCGGGGGTGTCGTCGGCGCGCACGTCCTCGCCACGCGCACGCATCTCGGCAACGCGGGTCGCCACGCGCTGCATCAGCACGTTTTCATCGACCTGAAGCTCCACCACAAGATCAAGATTGAGCCGCTTGGCTTCGAGAAGCGAGTCCAGCGCCTCGGCCTGGGCTACCGTGCGCGGGAAGCCGTCGAGAATGAAACCGCGGCGGGCGTCGGGCTGGTCGATTCGACTGGAAATAATGCCGATGACGATTTCGTCGGACACCAACCCTCCCCGCGCCATGACTTCCTGCGCCTTCAGCCCGACCGGGGTCCTGTCCGCAACCGCCTGGCGCAGCATGTCACCGGTCGAAAGCTGGACAATGCCGTAATGATCGACCAAGCGCTGTGACTGCGTGCCTTTACCTGACCCGGGAGGTCCAAGAAGTATTATTCTCATCGTTGTTCCGTCCCAATTTCCTGAATCGTGATTCGTGCATTTCTAAACGAATGGTCAGGAGATGCAATCGAAAGCAAAACGCCGCCCTGGAACAATCGGCGACGCAATCGCTCATCCCGTGCGTATCCGGGATGACGCACATCCCGTGCATCGGAATGACGCCTGTCGTGGGCGCATCGGGATGACGCCTGTCGTGGGCACATCGGGATGACGCCTGTCCCGGGCGCAGGCGATGCGCTTGGCCACTCGCATTCTGCGTGGCCAGGCTGGGGCGGCCTCCCCCCCGGGGAGGCTTCGATCTCCTGGATCAGCCGCGGCGACGGCCCCGGAGCTTCGATTTCTTGATCAGGCCCTCATATTGATGGGCGAGCAGATAGCCCTGAACCTGCGCCACCGTGTCCATGGTGACACTGACCACGATCAGGAGGGAGGTGCCGCCAAAATAGAAGGGAACCGCAGAATAGGAGATCAGGATTTCCGGAATCAGGCAGACCACGGCGAGGTAAATCGCCCCCACCACGGTGATTCGCGACAGCACGAAATCGATGTATTCGGCGGTCCGTTCGCCGGGACGAATGCCGGGGATGAAGCCGCCATGTTTCTTGAGATTGTCGGCGGTTTCGGTCGGATTGAAGACGATCGCGGTATAGAAAAAGGCGAAAAACACGATCAGAAGCAGATAAAACGCCAGAAACAGCGGGCGCCCATGGGCAAGCTGGGCGGTCACCATCTGCAACCATTCCGGCCCCTTGCCGGCAAGGAATTGCGCCACCGTGGTCGGCAGCAGCAGAAGCGAGGAGGCAAAGATCGGCGGAATCACGCCCGAAGTGTTGAGCTTGAGCGGCAGATGGGAGGACTGGCCCTCGAACATCTTGTTGCCAACCTGACGCTTGGGATACTGGATCAGAAGACGCCGCTGCGCCCGCTCGACAAAGACGATGAAGGCGATCACGGCGACCACCATCAGGATCACCACCAGAATCACCGGGGTCGACATTGCGCCCTGGCGCCCGAGTTCGAGCATGTTGGCCAGCGCTGCCGGCAGCTCGGCGACGATCCCGGCCAGGATGATCAGCGAAATGCCGTTGCCGATGCCACGCGAGGTGATCTGTTCACCCAGCCACATCAGGAACATGGTACCGCCGGTCAAAGTGATCGAAGCCGAGAGCAGGAAGAAAAAGCCGGGATTGGACACCACACTGCCCATGCCCTGAAGACCGACCGCGATACCATAGGACTGCGCCACCGCCAGGCCGACGGTGAGATAGCGCGTGTACTGGTTGATCGCCTTGCGCCCGGCCTCCCCCTCTTTTTTCAGGGCCTCAAGCCGCGGCACCACCGTGGTCAGGAGCTGGATGATGATCGATGCCGAGATATAGGGCATGATGTTCAGGGCAAAAATCGCCATGCGGTGAATGCCACCGCCGGAGAACATGTTGAACATGCCGAGAATGCCGCCCTGCTGGGTGCGGAACATCTGCTCCCAGTTGTTGGGATCAATGCCCGGCAGCGGGATATAGGTGCCGAGCCTATAGACAAGCAGCGCACCCAGTGTGAACCAGATGCGCTTCTTGAGTTCATCGGCCTTGGCAAGCGCCCCGAAATTGAGGTTGGCTGCCAATTGTTCCGCTGCTGACACCATTTTCGGCTTCTCCCGCCGTATTCCGTCACACTGCCGTCAAGCCCCGAAAAGCGGACGAATCCGCCCCTCGCGTCCCTCTTGCGGACGCCGGGACCCTGGGCCTTCGATTCAAAAGGGCGCAAGGCCCTCAGGCCGCAGCGCCCTCTTCTTTTTCTTTGGCTGGTGCCAGGATCCTGACCGATCCACCAGCCTTCTCCACGGCCGCAATGGCCGATTTGGTGGCGCCATGGACCTCAATCGTCAGCTTTGCCTTCAATTCACCACGGCCGAGCAGGCGCACGCCGCCCAGCGCCCGGCGCAGCACGCCGGCGGCAACCAGGCTTTCCGCGTTGACCACCACCGCGGCATCGATCAGGGCCGAATCAACCGCATCCTGGAGGCGGTCGAGATTGATTTCGGCATATTCCACCCTGAAAATATTGTTGAAACCGCGCTTGGGCAGACGCCGATGCAGCGGCATCTGGCCGCCCTCGAAGCCCTTGATGCGCACGCCCGAACGCGCGGTCTGACCCTTGCCACCGCGCCCCGAGGTCTTGCCCTTGCCCGACCCGATGCCGCGCCCGACCCGCATCCGCTTCTTGCGTGCGCCGGGATTGTCGGCGATCTCGCTGAGCCTCATCGCCCTTCTCCTGTATCTGTTACTCGCCCACGACGCGGACGAGATGGTGAACCTTGGCGATCATACCCCGAACTTCCGCCGTGTCCGGCAGTTCGGCAATACGACCGATCTTGTTCAGTCTGAGCCCGATCAGGGTCGCACGCTGTGAGTGATGGCGGCGGATGGCGCTGCCGGTCTGCTCAACCCTGATCGTTTTGCTGGCACTGTCGGCCATGATCCTGAAACTCCTCAAAGTGCTGTCGCACGTCAGTCCGCAACCACGTCGCCTTCGCCGCGACGGGCCTGCAGCACCGAAACCTTGATGTTGCGGCGATCCGCAACCGACCTCGGGCTGTTCTGGTGCTTGAGGGCGTCAAACGTTGCCCGCACCATGTTGTAGGGGTTGGAGGAGCCGATCGATTTCGCCACCACGTCCTGCACCCCGAGGGTCTCGAACACAGCGCGCATCGGACCGCCGGCGATGATGCCGGTACCGGCAGGCGCCGCCCGCAAATAGACCCGCCCGGCGCCATGACGGCCGGCGATGTCGTGATGGAGCGTACGGCCCTCGCGCAGCGCCACACGCGTCAGATTGCGCTTGGCGGCGTCGGTGGCTTTGCGGATCGCCTCCGGCACCTCGCGCGCCTTGCCATGGCCGAAGCCGGCGCGGCCCTTCTGGTCCCCGACAACAACCAGCGCCGCAAAGCCGAAGCGCTTGCCGCCCTTGACCACTTTGGCCACGCGATTGATGTGGACGAGCTTGTCGACGAACTCGCTGTCGCGCTCCTCGCGCTCCCTGCTCCGTTCGCGTCCGCCGCGTTCGCGTTCACCTGCCATGTTTCCAATCCTTCACGAAGCCTTGTGGCTCCAGACCCTGTAAATTCCGTTGCTAGAAGGTCAAACCGCTCTCACGCGCGGCGTCGGCCAGAGCCTTGACACGCCCGTGATAGAGGTAGCCGCCACGATCAAACACCACTTCGCTGACGCCCTTCTGCGCCGCACGTTCGGCAAGCAGCTTGCCAACCGCCTTGGCAGCATCGATATCGGCTCCGGTCCTGCCCGATTCCCGCATCACCTTTTCCAGCGAGGACGCCGACGCCAGCGTCACCCCCTTCTGATCGTCGATGACCTGCGCATAGATGTGCTTGGACGAGCGAAATACCGACAGACGCGGACGCCCGCCGGCCGAGCGGCGCAACGCAAGCCGCACGCGCTGCTTGCGCCGGTCATTCGTAACCTTGACTCTCGACATGAGCGCTCCGTTACTTCTTCTTGCCTTCCTTGCGGAAGATGAATTCGTTCGAATATTTCACACCCTTGCCCTTGTAGGGCTCAGGCGGGCGATAGGCGCGGATTTCGGCGGCGACCTGGCCGACTCGCTGAACGTCACTGCCCGACACCAGGATCTCGGTGGGCTTGGCCACCGTGATCGAAATCCCCTCCGGAATCGGGTAGACCACGTCATGGCTGAAGCCCAGCGCCAGCTGCAGGTTCTTGCCCTGCAGCGTGGCACGGTAGCCGACGCCGGTGATCTCGAGCTTCTTCTCAAAGCCCTTGGAAACACCGTCGACCAGATTGGCCACCTGCGCCCGCGCGGTGCCGTAAAGCGAGCGCGCCCGTTTGGTGTCATGTCGCGGCTTGACCGTGACATGACCCTTTTCCAGCGTCACTTCGACATCGTCATGGACCACGAACTGAAGCTGGCCCTTCGGCCCCTTCATCTTCACGGTCTGCCCGTCAATGGTGGCGGTGACGCCCGACGGCACCACAACAGGCTTTTTGCCAACACGAGACATG
>WQYW01000098.1 GCA_009781045.1 Alphaproteobacteria bacterium | reverse complement strand
CGCGGTTGTTTGTTCTTTCCCGTTTCCCTTTCCCTGATCCCTTTACAACACGCGGGAAAGGGAACGGGAAATGACCATCAAATATCGTGTCCGGACGACCATCAAATATCGTGTCCGCTCACAGGTCTGAGCTGGAAGGCGGCATCAGGTCCCGGGCAATTCAATTGGAGACATGCTGTCCGCAGGATAGCGCCCGTATGCGGTTGATGGTGGCAGAGGCGGAACGTTGTCGGAATTGAGCTGGTGATTGGTCAGGACCAGTGGTGAATGTGCAGAAGACTGTGTCAGGTGAGATGCCCTCCTCCGCCGCAGTGCGGTTTTGAGATCGATAGTCAAGTTTATGATCCTGGCCGAGACAGCCCCGTGTTTTCTCAAAATATTCAGCAATGGGATCTGGTTGTGTCAGCAACGCCAACGCCAGGAGACAAACCTCCGCAGGTGTGCTCTTGCGACTCTCGCGCTTTGCCGCATCAATCAGCGCTTTTGGAGGATGAAAACAGACATATTCGACAGAGCTTCCGACCAGTTCTCCCCCAGGCGAGCGGCCATCGATGCAGCGCGAAAGATTGCCTGGCGACGAGCTGAGGCTTAAGAGCGGGATCGGCCGCAAGCAGGCAGGCCGGGGCGGAGAGGACAATGGAGACAGTGGAATTTCATCGGTTCTGCGAATCTGTGCCCCAGGAAATCCAGGATTTCATTGCTGCGGGAATTGTTACGAGTACGTCAGCCCTGCCGGATTCTTATCCCGGCCCCAGCGAACTGGAGGCCTTTCAGGCCGGTTACCGGTTCAATGCGGTAACTGGTGAAAGTGTGCTGAAGGTGTCAGAGGCCGAAGCTCTTGCTCTTACGATGCAACCCCAAATTGTTGTCGGCAGGGGCTTCGGCGGCAGCAGACTGCGGAGGGTTGAGTTGCGGCTGACTGCGCTCGGTGCCTCGACGGAATTTCGAACTGATGTCGATGAGCCGCCGAGCGTGCACGAGGAGTATGGGAGGCCGGAGCATGGAATGTTGGTGGTCACCGCAATTGGCCCGCAGAAACTCAAGGTCGTCCAGGTTTTGAGGGAGGTGCTTGGGGTGTCACGGGCTGAGGCTCTTGTACTGGCAAGGAAGCCGGAAATCGTCGTGGTACGGGGCACCCGGCCCGCCTGGCTTGAAGAGCGACTGAACGCGCTCGGGGCCTCTGCCGAGTTCCGACCAATCTGACGCCCACGCCGAGGCATAGTTGCGCAAAGCTGCCAAGCAGGAACACGCGATTGCTCAGTACATCCTCGGTAAGATTGAGGAGTGAGGAGTTTTGTGCAATTATGGGGGCGTCTGCGATGGTGACGTCAACACGGAAGACAGCATTAGGGCGGAACCGCAAGGTGGCTCCGGCAACGAGGCCAGGCTGCCGCCGGAAAGACCAGAAGGCTGACATTCGCAAGATCTCGGCCGCGTTTGGCGGTATCTCATGGTGAAGACCATGGGTTGAGGCGGTTCAACTCGCGTTGTCAGCTGACAACATCACCTCCCCGGTTTGAGCAGGCATCGGAGATCTCCGATCGTCAGATTCCAGAGAAGGCGAGAGAGGCCCTAATCGTCATCGAGGACGCACATCAGGCGTGCCGGATTTCCGCCAACCAAAGTATTGGCGGCAACGCTTCTGGTGACCACAGATCCAGCAGCAATGGCGGCATTGTCGCCAACACTGACGCCACCAATGACAATGGCGCCGGTTCCGATCCACACATTGTTGCCAATAAGAATCGGGTTGCCGATGGTCTCCTGGCGACGTCGTGACGGCTGCAGCGGATGGCCTGCGGTGATGAGGCTGACATTCGGTCCGATCATCACGTCATCGCCAATGTCGAGTCCGCCAAGATCATAGAAGGTGCAATTCTGGTTGACGAAGACATTGCGTCCAACACGGATCTCGCTGCCGCCAGCGCAATAGAAGGGCGGGATCAGAATGAGACTTTCGTCAACGTGTTTGCCGATCAGTTCAGCGAACAGGGCGCGGACTTCTGCGACATCATCGAATGTCAAGCGGTTGATCGCGGCGGTGATGGCCATTGCGCGTCTCACATCTGCGACCATCGCTTGCGACTCCGGCGTGTGGCGACGAATGACCTTGATCGAGGATTCATTTTCCATTGGTTTGCCGTTCAATGTACTGGCGATCACGGTCTGCTGGAGACTGGCCAAATCCAGCTTTGAAGTCCCCCAAAGCTGAAAGTCACGTCAGCCCTTGTGATCAGCAACAGCGATGATCGCACATGACAGATGATCTGCAAGCTGGCGCATCATGGAGGCCACAACCGGGCAGGGGATTTCTCGACGGGCTGCAATGTCCGCGGGCTTCGGGAAGGAGCAAAGTCCAGGAAGGAGCAAAGTGACGTGTCGAAGGTGGCGGCCGCCAGTCGTCATCACCGCTGACCTTGTGGCGGAGGATGCGACCCTTTCAGGTTCGTCAAACGGTGACCGCAGTCACAGTCGCAGATGATGGCTGGTGTGCGTGGTGGGTGCCTCAATGCTATTGCCTGGTGAGGTGGGATGGGCGAGCGGTTGCACGGAATATCCCTCTTGGAATTCCTGGAGTCGCCGCGCCGGAGCGCCGCCGCCGCATACAGTTCCGAGCGCCGGATCAGGCGAAAGCGGCGGGAGGGATGGAGCGTGGTGGGCGATGCGTGAGCCCACCACCGGACACAACCACGAAGCGATTGGAGTTAATAGTAATCGGTCTGGATTTATTGTAAGGAAAATGCGGCGGCGGTGCGCGCCGTTGTGTTTCGTCTGTTACCGACAGTGGGCTGATGCATCCGCGTGAACAAACAATATTTGCGTTGTCGACCGGGCGAGCGCCGAGTGCGATTGCGGTGGTCCGTGTTTCGGGAGCGCGAGCAAAAGATGCCTTGAGGGCAATCGCGGGCAGGGCACCGGCGCCACGCCAGGCGGCAAGGGCGGTGCTGTGCGATGCGGTCGGGCAGCCGATTGATGACAGCCTGGTGCTGTGGTTCCCAGGACCGGGAAGTGCGACCGGTGAAGACGTCGCCGAATTTCATATTCATGGGGGCAGGGCGGTGGTGGCGGCGCTGTTTGCGGCGCTCTCCGAGATCCGCGATATGCGTCCCGCAGAGCCTGGAGAGTTCACCCGGCGGGCATTCGAGAATGGGCGGCTCGACCTGACCGAAGCCGAAGGCCTCGACGATCTTATTCACGCCGATACGGAACAGCAGCGCCGACTGGCGCTGCGGCAGTTGCGCGGTTTGTTGGGAGACCGGGTGAGAGACTGGCGGGAGCGCATCATCGGAGCCTCGGCCTTGATCGAGGCGGGGATTGATTTCTCTGACGAAGGGGATGTGCCGACGGAACTCATCGTTGCCGCGTTTTGCGATATCGAGCTGTTGCGCGATGAGATCGTGGAAGTGCTGAACAAGCAAGGCAAGGGAGAGCGTTTGCGGGACGGTCTGCTCGTCGCCATCGCCGGGCCTCCCAATGTCGGCAAGTCGACACTGATCAATCAGCTGGCGCGACGTGAGGTTGCGATTGTGTCGCCGCATGCCGGAACCACGCGCGACGTGATTGAGGTCCAGCTCGATCTCGAAGGCTTTCCAGTCACGGTGATCGACACCGCCGGGATCCGGGACAGTGAGGACCCGGTTGAGAAGGAAGGCGTGCGCCGGGCGAAGGAACGCGCAGGCGACGCCGACCTGGTGCTCTGGCTGACGGAGAATGATGAGGCGAGCGAGGAATGGCGGGGCGACCATGCCGTGCTGTGGCGAGTCCGAAACAAGATCGACATTGCACCCGTTGAGAAGAGCAAAGCAGGCGCCAAGGTCTTTCCGATCTCGGCACATCATGGTGACGGAGTCGCTGAGCTGGTAGATGCACTGGTGCGATTTGCGGTGGAGTTTTTCGCGACCAGAGAGGACGGTTTGATCACGCGGGCCCGTCATCGGGAGGGGTTGAGTGAGGCGGCACAGGCTCTGGACCGAAGCCTCAACCTCAGCAATGAGGGCGAGGAATTGATCGCGGAGGAATTGCGCGCGGCCTCACATGCTCTGGGTCGGCTTCTGGGTCGGGTGGATGTCGAAGAAGTGCTGGGTGCGATCTTCGAGAAATTCTGCATCGGTAAATAGCGGCAAGAATTCATTAACCATAACGACACGCAAGGTCGAAAACCGCGTTTTTGTTTCACGTGAAACAGGAGAGCGGAGGCAGAGGATTGTTTCACATGAAACAAACTCGACGCTGCCACTTTGGATTTCTTCTTTCTTTGAGGTCCACTGCTGAATAAAGCGGGCAATATGACGGACAGGATTGAGACTTTCGATGTCATCGTGATTGGTGGTGGTCACGCCGGTTGCGAGGCCGCTTCTGCTGCTGCACGCATGGGCGCGGTGACCGCATTGGTCACCCATCGCTTTGGCACGATCGGGGTGATGTCCTGCAATCCCGCCATTGGTGGTCTTGGCAAGGGCCACCTGGTCCGTGAGATCGATGCTCTCGATGGTTTGATGGGCCGGGTCGCCGATGCGGGTGGCATCCAGTTCCGCGTCCTCAATCGTCGCAAGGGACCAGCGGTGCGCGGGCCCCGAGCACAGGAGGATCGCAAGCTCTACGCCACGGCGATGCAGGAAGCGATCGCAGCCACAGCGGGCCTGACGGTCATTGAGGGGGAGGTCGACGGGATCGATGTGGCCGGGGACCAAGTGACCGGGGTTCGTCTTGGCGATCGGAGCCTGCGGGCTGGCGCGGTCGTTGTCACTACCGGGACCTATCTGCGGGGAGTGCTCCATCTCGGCGAGAGGACCTGGGCCGGAGGACGTTTCGGGGAAGAAGCCGCGCTCGGCCTTTCCGGCGCCCTGGAGAGAGTCGGATTTGCCCTTGGTCGTCTCAAGACCGGGACTCCGGCGCGGCTTGACGGCACGACCATCGATTGGACCGCGGTCGAGATGCAGAAGGGAGACGACCCGGCGGAGCCGTTTTCGGTCCTGACGCAACGGCTGCGCAGTCCCCAGATAGAATGCGGCATCACGCGGACAACAGCGGCGACGCATGAGATTATCAGCGCCAATGTCCACCGCTCGCCAATCTATTCAGGGCAGATCAGGAGCATCGGACCGCGCTATTGTCCCTCGATCGAAGACAAGATCGTGCGCTTTAGCGAGCGGGATGGTCACCAGATCTTTCTCGAACCCGAGGGGATCAATGACATCACGGTCTATCCCAACGGAATTTCGACGTCGCTGCCGGAAGAGGTGCAGTTGGCATTTCTGCCCACGATCCCCGGTCTGGAAAAGGTACGAATGCTGCGGCCGGGATATGCCATCGAATATGACCACATCGATCCCAGGCAGCTCGACCCCACTCTGGAGAGCCGCTCCGTCAAGGGCTTGTTCTTCGCTGGCCAGATCAATGGCACCACCGGATATGAAGAAGCAGCCGGGCAGGGCCTGTTGGCCGGGGTCAACGCGGCACTCTGCGCTGGAGGATCCCCGCTCACGGTTTTTGATCGGGCGGACGGTTATGTCGGGGTCATGATTGACGACCTGGTGACGAAGGGCATCGCCGAGCCCTATCGGATGTTCACCTCGCGGGCGGAATACCGGCTGACCTTGCGGGCCGACAACGCGGATCAGCGTCTGACCGAGAGGGGCATTGCTCTGGGCTGTGTCGGATCAGAGCGGGCTCAGTTTCATAGGGCGAAGATGAAGGCGCTTGAATCTGCCAGGGGGCAGACAAAGTCCCTTTCGCTTACGCCGAATGAGGCGGTGCGGCATGGTCTTGCTCTCAATCAGGATGGGCAGCGCCGCAGCGCCTTTGAACTTCTGGCCTATCCGGATCTGGGATGGGGTGAGGTGAGGAGGATATGGCCGGAACTGGACTCGATTGATCCGGGAATTGCGGCACTGATAGAGATCGAGGCCAAATATGACGTCTATCTCGAGCGCCAGAAGATGGATGTGGCAGCGTTCAGACGGGACGAAAGTCTGATTCTTGCCGATCTCGATTATGCACTTGTGCCGGGTCTTTCAAATGAGGCGAGGGCGAAATTGCAAGCCCGCCAACCCTGGACCGTGGGCCAGGCGGCCCGGATTGAGGGCATGACCCCCGCAGCATTGGGAATTCTCGCCTCCTATCTCCGCCGTGAGGCACAGCGCAAATAGAGAGTGTTTCACGTGAAACATTCCCGGAGCTCGGTCTGTCCGTTGTTTCACGTGAAACAAAATCATGACCAGGCAAAAGGGATTTTGCCACTGGCCTACGGCCGGTCAGCTATATTGATGTGAAGTGGAAAGGCAGAAATGTTTCACGTGAAACATCCTCAGCGTGCTCGGGACTGCGCTGTTTCACTTGAAACAACAGGGCGTCGGGTTCGAACCCGATTCCCTTCTGGAATTGGCGGATGGCGGCGCAGATTTTACTTCCCACCGCGATCGGGAAGGATAGAGTTGGTCCGTTAAAAAAGTGAGTTGGACTCGCGGCCTTCAGAGAGATTCTTCGCGGGTTTGCGCCCTTCGTTGAGACGGGATCGGCAGTGGCCTGACATGAAACATCGCCGATCCGCACAATACGGAAACTCTGATGAATTGCATTCTGCCCTGGCGGCGGACAGGATCGAGGCACTGAAGCTCTGTCCGGTTTCACCTGAAACAGAAGAACGCCTCAGTCGCTATGTGGCGCTGCTCCTGGAATGGCAGGCGAAGACCAATCTGGTGGCGCCATCGACATTGCCACAGATCTGGACCCGGCATATCGCGGACTCGCTGCAGCTCCTGACTCTGGCTCCAGGGCCGGGGTGTTGGGCGGATTTCGGCAGTGGGGGTGGATTTCCCGGTGTGGTTCTGGCCTGTGCACTGGCGGAAAGACCGGGCTCGGTGGTCCATCTGATTGAACGCAATGGCAGGAAAGCGGCATTTCTGCGCGAGGCAGTGCGGATAACTGCGGCAGTTGGCCAGGTGCATCTTGCGGAGGTTGGGCGTAATGTGGAAGGAATTACGGGTGCGGTCGATTATGTGACCGCACGCGCACTGGCGCCTCTGCATCAACTTCTGGCTTTTGCCGAACCTCTGCTGAGAAACGGCGCCAGGGCCTTCTTCATGAAGGGCCAGGATGTGGCGACGGAACTGGAAGAGGCAAGGCGATACTGGAAGATTCAACCGCTTCTCCATCAAAGCCTGACTGGAGACGGCTGGATCGTCGAGATTGCGGCAATCGAGCGGCAGGCATGAAGCTCGGGACTGCAAGGGGAGTGGCAAGTGGCGAGTTGGGGTGATGGCATGATCGCGACTGACGAACGGCAGATGGAGCAGCCTGAGGCGTCACCGCAACTCCGGGTGTTTGCACTTGCAAACCAGAAGGGCGGAGTTGGGAAGACCACGACTGCAATCAATCTGGGGACTGCACTGGCGGCGATCGGCGAACGGGTGCTGATTGTGGATCTCGATCCGCAGGGCAATGCTTCGACCGGCCTTGGTATTGATCGTCGCAACCGCAGCTGTTCAACCTATGATGTGTTGGTGGGCGAAGCCCGGCTGCGCGATGCCGTGATCCCGACTGCGGTTCCGCGTCTCCATATCGCGCCCTCGACCATGGATCTGTCGGGTCTGGAACTCGAGCTTGGCAACACCTCGGGACGGGCGTTCCGCCTCCGTGATGCGGTCGCCGTTCTCAACAACAACGCATCCGAGGACGAAGAATACACCTATGTCCTGGTCGACTGCCCACCCTCGCTCAACCTTCTCACGGTGAATGCGATGGCGGCGTCGGACGCGATTCTGGTGCCGCTGCAATGTGAGTTTTTTGCGCTTGAGGGTCTGTCTCAACTGCTGCAGACCGTCGAGCAGGTCCGGGCCACGCTTAATCCCGACCTGTCAATTCATGGTATTTTGTTAACCATGTTTGACGCACGCAATAATCTGTCCAATCAGGTTGTCGCCGACGTGCGCCAGTTTCTTGGTGAAAAAGTTTACAACACCATGATCCCGCGCAACGTCCGCATTTCAGAAGCGCCGTCCTACGGCAAGCCGGTGCTGGTCTATGATCTCAAATGCGTGGGCAGCGAAGCCTATCTGAAACTCGCCACCGAAGTGATTCAGCGCGAGCGCGATCTGCGGGCGATGTGTTGACCGCGCGACTTTCCGTTTTCCGTGCGGGATCTTCCGGGTCTCGTATTCAACATTTTTGGCGAGTGAGCACGCAACCAGGTGGGGGATGTAACCTTGATAGTTGCTTGTGCTGTGAGTCAGTCCAGGAGACGTGGCGATGGCTGAAGAAGCACGTTCGCGATTAGGCCGGGGTCTTGCGAGTCTGATTGGGGACTCGAACCGTGAGAGCGCCCATGTTGAACACCCACGTGGTCAGCGCAAGGTGCCGATCGAATTCGTCAAGCCCAATCCGCACAATCCGCGGCGGACCTTCTCGGAGGCGCAGCTCAAGGAACTCAGTGACTCGATTGCGCAGCGCGGCCTGATCCAGCCTCTGGTGGTGCGACCGATCAAGGGGGTGCCGGACCGCTATGAGATTCTTGCGGGCGAGCGGCGCTGGCGGGCGGCTCAGCTTGCCGGTCTGCACAAGATCCCGATCGTCGTTACTGAGGCCACGGATGCTGAGGCGCTTGAGATCGGCATCATCGAAAATGTCCAGCGCGAGGATCTCAACGCGCTCGAGGAAGCGCTCGGCTATCACGCACTGGCCAACGAATACCAACACAGCCAGGAGGACATTGCCAAGATCGTCGGCAAGAGCCGCAGTCATGTCGCCAACATGATGCGGCTGACGAAGCTGCCCGCCGAGGTCCAAGGATATATCACCAGCGGCGAATTGTCTGCGGGTCACGCCAGGGCCCTGATCGGAGTCCCGGACCCCTTGCCGCTGGCAAAGCAGATTATCGAGCAGGGATACAATGTCCGCAAGGCCGAGGCGCTGGCACATCAAGAGGGCGTTCCAGAGCGGAAGCCGCACAAGCCGCGAGGGGCAGTGGAGAAGGACCGCGACACCATTGAACTGGAAAAGCGGGTCAGTGATACGCTCGGACTCAAAGTGGTGGTCAATCACCGGGATCCCGGTGGCACGGTGGTCGTGAATTATCGCACCCTCGATCAGCTCGACGAAGTGATGCGGCGATTGGAGAAGACCATCTGATCGCAGGGTCGGTGTGCGAGGACGATGACCCTGCGGCAGTTGCGGCATTGGGCGTGACCGGCCGGAGGCACCGGGCGGACGCGAGGAGTTCTCCTTCGTCAACACCGGTTTTGTCTGTTTGCTGATCGCCAAGGGTACCATGGGTCATTCACACCATTTTGAGAACTGGCCCTTTGAGACGCCGATCAACACGCTGGCGCTGGCGACGCGGCATGTTGTTGAGGGAACTCTGTTGGTTCTTTTTGTGGTAACTGCTCAGGAAAACATCTGCATCGTGAATCTCGGCTGGGCCTCGACCGCGTAAAAAGGGGCGCAGTCTGTCGGTCCAGAAATGGAACGTGGGTCGAAACGTGTTTCACGACCATGATGGTGACTGGCAGTTTTTGTGCAGCACCAGGACGGCCGCAGAGGATGGGAGGGTGGTCTGCCTGGGGTGCATGAATCAGCCATGGTCGCGAGAGGCCTATGAAGACGATGACGCGGACGCGGACCCGGACTGAGGGCCTGTGTCTCGCGTCGTCGCCCTCGATCTGTCGGTGTCGAAGCTCGCAGGATGGCCGCAGTTCAGATTGGTGCATCGGTCGCTCGTTGGCGGCGGTGAACCGCGTCCCTTCGACTGCGCGACGCTGGCTGGAGCCCTGCCCATGACGGGTCGGTCGGGTGACCGTTGATGAGGGGACGACCGTGACGTCGGGGCTTTGTTGAAGACCGATGGAGAGATGAGGGCCTTAAGCGGGAGCCCGATTGTTGAAGAGACGATCAGGGGGATCAGTCCGATTGTCGCATCCCGCGACAATCGGACTGTGACGCGGTCGTTTCGGAGGGAGTGCCTCATGCGGGCCGAAGAACTCACTGACTGTTCAGTTCCCTGGAGCCGAGGGCCGCTTGCCAGCCTAAAGATGAACAACGTTCAATATGTTTTGCAGGGTTCGGCAATGTCAGGGGCGGGTTGCTGCTGAGTGGCCTGGCCGGTTATCCCTGTGCCTCGCCGCGATCGCCTCGACTCGGCGCGGTGTCATCGGCATCATGGCGTTTGCCTGGAATGTCTGCTGACATCAAGGCGATGGTTCTCGCCATCGGGTGTGGTCGGCTCACTCCCGCAGGCGGCCTGGTGGAATGATCGGGTAGGGGGAACCTCGTCAATTCCCGCAAAGTGCGAGCAGCAGGTCGGGTGTGAGGATGTCGCTCAGAAAATCTCGGATATGTCCTCGCTGCGCTTACGCTCGCGACGGATCGAGACCTCGATCACGATCAGACAAAGGAGTCCGACAGCAGCCACCGGCAGGAACGAAACAGTCTCACGCGAGCCAGGCAAGAACCAGTACAGTGTGAAAAAGATCGTGCCAAGTCCGGCACACATCGTGACGAATCCAAAGGCGCTCCCCGCGCGCTGGGGATGGCTGGCCGGGATGGCGGAGAGTACTGCAGCTGACCCGATTGCGAGCGCGACAACAAGAACCAGGACCAGGGCAAGCAAGGGAGCAAGGCCCAGTTTCGTTCCGAGATGGATTCCGGCTCCATTATCAGGCGAGGACATGCCGAGCACCAGACTTGCCACCATCGCCACAAGTACCGCCCGGTAGAGAAGGCGTTGTGCCCCATAGCGTTTGGACAGACGCCCGCCAAGGATGCAACATAGGAAGGCAATGATGCCATAGACGTCTTTCAGCAGAAAGGCAAATTTCGGGACTGGAAACAAGTCGACAAGGAATCCGCCCTGGAAGAACACCATGAACATGGGGCCCAGCAGATAGAAAGAATACAGGGAAAGTCGCCAAAGTTCGCCCGTCAGGAGCGGAGAACGTTCTGGCGTGCCAGCAATCACGGATGAGGCTGCGTCGGGCGCATCTTGTACCAGCGTTGATGGTGATTGGTGCGCGGCCTGGATCCAGAAGATGACGCCATGCGCAATGACGGCTGCTCCCGAAATCAGGCCCAACTGCATGAGGCCGTCTGGATAGATTTCGTCACGAAAGCGGAACTGAAAGAAGGTGACCGAACTGCAGGGGACCGATCCCAGCGCGAGGGTCCCGAACAGAATCCAGAGCGCCGTGCATCCTCGACGTTCTGCGTCGGACGCCGCCAGGTGGACGGCACCCACGGGAAAGGCTCCCCCGGCGATGCTGGCGAGGAGAACCGCAAGGAGGAACTGCCAAAAGTTTTGAGCCAGACCGAATCCGAGAAATGCTACGCCCGCACTGACGATCAGAGCCGCAAGAAGGTGTCGCGTGCCATAGCGATCGGCCAGGATGCCAAAGAGGAAACGAGCGATCGCTGCGATCAGCAGAGGAGCCAGACTCAGGCTCGTTGCGATTCGGTAAGAAAAGAACTCCATGGCCAGCGCCAGGGCGAGAGAGCAGAACACCCCGCCAAGGATCACCACAAGCAGAGCGGGTTTCGTGAGCGGACGTGTGCGATCGGAATGGATCATTGTCTGGCGTCGAATCTTCCGCCTGAACCTGCCCGCCATTCTGGAAGGAGTGGCATGGCGGCATGGCAAGACAATCTTGCGGGGCGGTCCTTTTAGTGCAGTGCGCGTCCCTGTCAATCCGTGATGGCCCGCACCTGCCCGCACCTTTTCCCTCGCTCCTGCTGTGTCCGAGACGAAGCCGCATCACCACGGTGCTCAGGAATAGATCTCCCACAAGGTATCAGCGGCGTATTTTCGACGATTGCGCTCAAGGCGGATCGAGACTGCGCAAAACGGTCAGACAGATAATTCGGACCGCAGCCCGCACCAGGAACCTGTCTGTCGGACGCCAGAGGGAACGCGGCTCGAACTGGGCGGCGGCGACGAACAGGACCGTGTCAAGCCCGCCGCACATGGTGACATGGTGACCAGTCCGAAGGCGGAGCCCAGGCGGCGAGGATGGCGGGCGGGAATGGGAGCGAGGACCGCAGCCGTTCCAGGCGCGAGCGTGACAACAAGCAGGCCTGTCCGCCTCCACCACCTCGCCATCAACTCGCAGATCCAGAAGCGGCCGGTCCGGAAGGCGGCAGCGAAAGCCCGATCCTGGCGAGCCACACCGATTGAACGCGAGCCCGCCATATTGGCGCGCAAGCGGCGGTGGGGCGCCTCGGCCTGGCGATGTCGGATGCACCTCGCCTTGCGTCCTGACGGCCACCTGCCAGCCTCATCCCGCTGTATGGCGCCCGGCAGCGGGATGCTAACCGCCGACGCTGAGCACGGGTTGCGATTCCTTCTCCCCCGTCATGACGACGAGGAGACTGTTGATGAGATCCGCCTTCTTGTCGTCGGAGATATTGATCGGCGATTTCTTGTCGAAGTGGCCGACGACCTCGTCGATGATGGCGAGGGCATTCTCGACCATGTAGCGCCGTGCCTGGAAGATCGCCACCGCCTGCTGTCGCTTCAACATGGCACTGGCGATCTCGGGCGCATAGGCAAGGTGGCTGAGGCGGGCCTCTTCGACATGAATACCGGCGAGCATCAGCTTGTCCTGGAGCATCAGCTGCAGTTTCTGGGCAACCTCGTCAACATTGCCGCGCAGCGATGGTTCGGTCTCGGAATCGTAGGGGTAATGGGCAGCCAGGGTCCGGATGGCGATGTCGGCCTGGTTGCCGACAAAGTCGCGGTAGTTATCGACGTTGAAGGTGGCCTGGGCGGCGTCGCGGACACGCCATACCACAACGGCACCGATCTCAATCGGATTGCCGTTTCGATCATTAACCTTGAGATCGCTGGTAACGAAATTGGTCAGCTTGAGAGGAATCGTGGTCATGCGGGTCAGCGGCACCGTGAATTGGAAACCGCTGTCGCGAATGGTGCCGGCATAGGGACCGAGGAAGGTCAGAACCTTGGCGGAGTTCGGTTCAACGATCGTGAAGCCGGAGGCTGCGGTGGCAATCAGGGCAGCGGCGACCACCATGAACGCCACGCCTGGTGCGCTGTTTGGAGGCTGCAGGAACCAGAACGCCAGCAGGGCTGCGGCTGCGAGAAATCCGACGGTGGCGTAGCCGTTGCCACAAAGTCCATCTTTGTCGCTGATCGCTTTCATTACAGTCTCCATGTGGCACAGATGGTTGCGGCTGAACCGGGGCTGGCCTCGCAGCGCTCCGGGGGGTGCAGGGAAAATGATCGTCGAGGTTTGCGGATCTGTGATTTCTGTCCAGCCAAAGATCGCGGAGATCGTGAACCGAGGAGGGGGAAGCGTGGCATAGGGTCCGGCGGATAGAGAAATCCGCACGCTGTGCCTGCAGACATGGCGCGCAGAGGGAAATTTCTCTCATGGCATGTCCGAACGGACCGTCAAGTTAGCCCTGAGTCGATGTGCGAAATGAAGAGTGAAGCTTAACGAAAAGCTGGGATCGTGCCCGCAATGGGATGCATGTGACGTCGTGCAGGCGGCGCTGGCCGCAGCAGATGAAGTCGGGTCTGGTGTTTGCGGACTGCGGATCTCGTGTCTTTGTGGCACATATTTCCGTATTCCGTGGAAGGATGGTTGTCAGGTCCTGACGGGCAAGCGCCTGGTCCGATCCGCAGACTGCCGAGGCGAAAGCCTCAAAATCTCTTCAGCCGCGCCGTCGCCCAGGGACGGTGACGGACGGTGACGCTCCCGATCTGCGCCAGGCGCGCGATTCCCCCCGCCGGAGGTGAGAGGCAATCGCGGGACACGGACGGACGATCTGGAAGGAGCGAATGTTGCGCTCACCGTTTGAGATGGTGGCGGCAGGCGGCAGGTGCTGCCGCGACAGTCCTCACGGAATTCCATCCCGCCTGGCTTTGTCAATGGCATGGGCTTTCCCCTGGCTTGCCCTCCTGGCACCGTCCGGACAACACCTGGTTGCAGGGTTTCCAGGGCTCCGGCGCGAACGCCATGAGTCCGGGTCGGTCCGTGATGGTGGGCCTGGCCCTTTTCCGGCTGTGCACAGCATGTCGCTTCAGGAACAGACCTCCGGTTCAGGTCGGCGGCGTCTTCAAGGAGCCGACATGGAATAACGGCGTGCGCTTGTGTGTCTCGCCTGAGGCCACCGAGATCAGGTACATCCACTTAAGGGGCAGGCGATTGGACCAATTTTGCCCGGCTCACTCAGGCCTCTTTACGAAGATTGCGCATCCAGGTGCGGTTGAGACCTGCGCCACGATCAGACAGATAATTCCGATCACCGCGAGCACCATCAACCGAGTTTGCGCAGGCCAGCCACCGAGCAGCCCGAATAGAGTGAGGGGAAACAGGATCGAGCCAAATCCGCCACACATCGTGACCAGTCCGAAGGCGGTGCCGACACGATCGGGACAGGTAGCGGGAACCCAGGCAATGACCGCCGCGGCTCCGATTGCCAGGGTGACGGCAAGAGCCGCGCCGAGGACCGCGACGGGCCACGTTCCAAGTGCGCCAGATATCGGAAACGAAGCGATAGCCATCAGCAGAGTTACTGCCACCGAGGCGCACAGAATCGGGGTGAGAATGCGGCGCGCCCCGTGTCGGGCTCGCTCCAGCGTGGCGTCGGTGGCCGGTGACGCGCCGCGAGGATCCAGAATATGACGGCAAACGCGGTCAGTGCTGCGCCGCCGATCTGCGCCAGTCGCATGACTCCTGATAGGTGGAGTGCCAGATGAGCATCGATCTGGAGGGGGAGCCAGCCCGACAGCAGTGTGGTCCCGAAGAGAATTCCAAGCGCCGTCCCGGTGCCGCGTTCTTTGTAGAACTCCGAAACATAGGCGGCTCCGACCGGATAGGCTCCTCCAGCGATGCCGAGAAGGGCAAAGACAAGGAGAGACTGCTCGAAGCTCCGGGCCAGAGTGAATCCGATCAGGGTTGCACCAACAGCGACCATCACAGACGGGAGAACGTGTCGCGCGCCATAGCGATCGGAGACCATGCCGAGGAAGAAACGGGCGAGTGCGGCGCTCAGAAGCAGCGTGCCGACCACGAGGCCGATGGCGTCACCCAGTGCTGGCAGAAGCGTCAGGGGAAGGGTCCAGGCAAGGGAGCAGATAAAAATGGCAAGTGTCGTCACGAGAAGCGCGAGCATGCTCTGGAAAGCGGTTGATGAACGGACCATGGATGGGACCCTTTCCCGAACGCGAGGCGGGCGCAACAAGGCACCGGACGCGGGCGAGGTAGCACGGCAACGATCCCTGGCTGCGCTCGGAAGTCTCACATTGCCGTGAAGACTGCGTCTGCCCTCTCCGGGCGACGTTGGCACTGCGCCTCTGTGATTGTGCGGTCGCGCGCCGCAGCAATGGAGGTGGGGGTCGGAACCAGCGCTCCATGGCGTGATCGCAAACCTGCCCTCTGGTTCCATTGTCGATGGCGAGGAGAATCCTGGCGGCACGAAGAGGCGTTTTCGCAGTCCTCGGACTGGGTCTCCACGGTGCCAGGCGAGGCGTCATTGGTGTTGACCGGGATGGCAATGTGTGGCGTGCATTCCGCCGGCAGGTCTCGCGACCGGCATAAAGCGACAGAGAACCGGCTCAGGCTGGATTGAGGGGACCGGCCAGGATCGACGACAGGCGGCCGGGAGATCGTTGGACCTCTGGACCAGCAAAGTGGCGTGACGGGCCCTCGCCCTTAAGCCCAGGTTCGTGAAATAGCGTTTCGATCCGGGAGTTCGTCGGGTTCAATCCCGCCGCGCCGTTCCGGAACGCCCGCGAAGGCAGTGTCAAGGTCCAGGCCACGGCCGGTGTCTTTGGTTGCCCTGATCGCAGCAAGGGAGGGGTTGCCGGGGAATAGAAGGACGGGCCGCCCCAGTTGCCGCCGGTGCCATCGACAACTGTGGCACGATGTTGGCGACCCACGCCCCTGCTGGCGGGCGAAGACGAATCTGCCAATGGTGGAGACGACCCTGCCGCTCACAGCCTGACCGGCGTCGACGGGATTGCGTCCTCCACCAACGGCTTGGAGGGCCGTGAAAAATAGTACCGACGGACACCTTCAGCTGGCAAAGCCGGAGGCGTCAGCGCGGCGCGGCGACATCCGGAGCCGAAATGGCGCTCGGTTCTGTTTCGTCTCCAACTCACGGATTTTGGGTCAAGCCTTGAGATAGACGCATTTCGTGTTCGGTGACCGGACAGGGCAGACTTTTCATCACGGTTCAGGAAGGAGGGGAGGCATTCGATGTACCAGGCACCGGCGATCATCTGGAACCAGATCGCGCAAACCGGGAAGCTCGAGACGGAAAGGGCGAAACAGATGTTCGCGCTTCCACCGGATGAAATGCTGAAGGTTTTCGATGTGCCGCACGAGAAAATCGAGGCGCAGACCAGGAGCAATCGGGAGGCTCGGGCGTATCTTGAGGGTTATGCCCCTGTTGTGGGAAACCAGGGCGATCTCGAATTTCGGTCTGGGCCACCCGGACCTGCGAGCCGCGATGCCGGAGATCCGCACCCTATCGGAAGCCTTGATCTGCGCGAACGGCGTGTCACCGGTCGACGCCGAGCAAGCAGAAACAGTGGACGGACCTGCTCGAAAAGCCCCAGGTAAGGACGGAGCACAAGGCGCGGCGGAGGCGGATCTGTTTTCGGAATATCGACCCGCTGGGTGCGTCCGGCGAAGGCGCCGTCAATCATCGGTTCGAGATTGAGGCCGGAGGCGTCGAGGCTGGTCTCACCCTTGCCATGGGCATAGAGCGCGAGTTTGCGGATTTCGTTGTGCGAGACCTGACGATCACCACCAAGCAGGGAGAGCAGTGTGGTACGTGCCTCGGCCGTGATGGTGAGGCCGGCGATGCGCAGTTCTTCGTCGAGCACGGTGCCCATGGCGCTTGACCAGGAAAAAGGCTGGTGAGAGGTTTGCGGTTCGATTTCCTGGTGGCGCCGTCTTTGAAAGCTATCGCGGATGGTGGGTTCGTCTCCAAACATGGATGCTACGTTATTCGTGTGTTTTCGAACATGGTCGCGAATGTCACACGGGAAACCTTTCAGGATTGCACAGGGTATGAATGTTTCTATAACTCCATTCACGTGGAAGACTACGACGACAAGATGCCGTTGCTGCAGGCAATGTTATTTGTCAAAGAAGTCTTTGCGGTGTGGAATATGTCAAAGCCAGGTGCGCGTATGAATGCTATCATTCGCGCTGATGCGTGTAGTGTTGTTGTAAAATTTCATGTTGATCGCCCGGAAGAGAAGTGGCTGAGTGATGATATCGAGGGTTATGAAAGCGCCATCCTGTCAATTGATTCTGCTGAGGATTTAAATTTTCCAACTGAAAGAACGCTATGAGTGACAATCTGGTTCGATACAGGCTCTCCGGGTTGCCGCCGCTGACCGAGGCGCAGAAGGCAGAGATCGAGGAGCTGAAGAAGCTGCCGGAAAGTGAAATCGACTGCAGCGATATTCCGGAGGCGAGCGAGGCTTTCTTTGCGAAGGCGGTTCAGGGGCGTTTCTGCAGACCGGGATGAGTCTCGCACGGGTCTCATCCCGCAATCGGTCGGTCGGATCAATGCAGGTTCGACAGCAGAGGCATGTCTCTTTGGTCCGGACGGGGGGCGCGTGGCCCTGGAGCGATCGCAAGAGCGCACCGAGGCGAAAGCCCGAAAAATCTCTTCAGCCGCGCCGTCGCGCGTTGGCGGCGATCGCCATCAGGGCGCGCTGGGCGATGGCTGCCGCAAGGGAGGAATGTTTGCGGGCGTCAAGCTCGGCTGCCGCCAGCCGCTCAATGATACCGGCGAGCCGGGTGAGGCTATAGTCGCGCAGCGCATTGCCGACGTCGCGCTTGCGCGAAAAATGGATGCCCCAGGAGAGCACGGTCTCAACCGGTGTGCCGGTGCTCACCGTGAGGGCCGATTTGTGCAGCCAGATGGCGTGACGCTGGGTCATGAGCAGGATGAGGCCGGGAGACGTGCGGGCACTCATGGCCTTGGCGAATTCCTTTTCGACCAGCTGGGTGCGGCCTGCGAAGGCGCCGTCGATCATCGGTTCGAGATTGAGGCCGGAGGCGTCGGGGATGACGGCGGTGACGTCGTCAAGCGTGATCTCGCCTCTGCCATGGGCATAGAGCGTCAGTTTGCGGATTTCGTTGCGCGAGACCTGGCGATCCCCCCCGAGCAGAGACACCAGGGTGGTACGGGCCTCGGCCGCGATGGTGAGGCCGGCATTGCGCAGTTCCTCATCAAGCACAGAAGCAAGGTCGGCCTGGCTGTCGGCATAGCAGGCGATGACGGCGACGTTCTTTTCCGCTTCACAGACCCGGCGCAGTGCGGATTCTCTGCGGAGATCGCCGCCGTCGATGACGATGCGGCAGTCCCTGATCGGCATCCCGGCAAGGATACGGATACAGTCGGGAAGACTGGCGCTCGAGCCGCGAACCCGGATGGCCCGGCGCCCGCCGAACAGTGGCACCGTCATGGCCTCGTCAATCAGGCGGGAGGAATCGCCGGTCAACTGGCTGGCGTCGAGTTTCACCAGTGCGAAGGGGTCGGAGGGATCATCGACCGCCGATGCCAGCAGGGCATCGGCGCGCTCACGCACCAGCCCGATGTCCGGGCCGTAGAGGAGGATGATGGGTCGCCGCGGATCAGGCCGGGCGAGAAAGGTGGCGACTTCCCGGGGTGGAACCGCGGTCAAGGACGTCAGGTGCCGGCGCTGAAGAAGGATGCCAGCCGGGTCGAAATATGTTCGGCGATCTCGCCAGCGGCACGGTCCTCGGCATCCCGGAAGGCACGGGTGCGGGCATAACGCTGATAGGAACCCGGCATGTCATAGGACACCCGGGAGAAGGTGGTGCCCGTCAACACCGTTTTGTCGCTGACAATCTCAACCAGCTTGTACTGGGCGTCGACGCCATAGGTTTCGCTGTTGGGGAGAGCGGTCAGGGGATCGATGATCAGCGACGAGCGGTTGGTGGTGAACAGCAGCACCAGACGGTGGGTGGGCGGCGAACCCGTGGCATTGCCGTAAAGCTTGAACGCCAGCTGGTTGCGGATCTCGACCCCGACCCTTGCCTCGGGCGAGTTATTGGGTTTGGCGATGGGGGGGATTTCAACGCCCATCAGCTTGTCGCGCAGCGAAGGTGTGCCGTCGGTATGCTCGGCATACATGGGATGAAAACAGCCGGCCAGAGCCGCCGCCAAGACAGCAGCGGCGAACAGGCGGGCTGTGACGCGGATCCTAGCCGACAACATTCACAATCCTCTTCGGGACAATGATCACCTTGCGGACGGCGCGGCCGTCCAGAGCCGACCTTACCGCATCAAGCGCCAGAACGGCAGCCTCGATTTCCCGATTCTCGGCCGTTGTTGCAACAATGACCTCACCCCGTTTGCGCCCGTTGACCTGGACCACCAGGGTCATCGTGCTTTCCCGGAGCAGGTCCGCTTCGACTTCCGGCCAGGAAGTCTGGCACAGCATAGAATCATTGCCGAGAACCCGCCAGCATTCCTCGGCGAGATGGGGCATCACAGGACCAAACATCTGCACCAGAATACCGGCGGCCTCCCGAATCGCCCAGCCAAGGTCGCCGGCGGGACGAGACGCTGCGTTGCGCTGCACAATTTCCGCCAGCGTATTGGTGAATTCGCGGATATGGGCCAGACAGACATTGAAATGGAGCCGTTCGATCCCGGATGTCACCCTCGAGAGCGCGCCATGGCTGGCTTTGCGCAGAGCAAGCGCCTCGGTGCCGAAACAGGCCGGGGGTTCGGCGCAGGTGCCAATCGAGGCCGCCTCATTGACCAGGCGCCACAGGCGCTGGACGAAACGCGAGGCGCCCTGAACCCCTTCATCGCTCCAGATCACGTCGCGGTCGGGCGGCGAATCGGAGAGCACGAACCAGCGTGCGACGTCGGCACCATAGGCGTCGATGATGTCGTCGGGGTCGACCGTGTTCTTCTTCGACTTCGACATCTTCTCGACCGGGCCGATGGTGACGGCTTCGCCCGTCTCCATCAGGATGCCGCGGCGGCCGTTTTCGTCGCTTTCGATCCGGACCGAGGCCGGCTCGACATAGCTGCCGTCCT
>WQYW01000097.1 GCA_009781045.1 Alphaproteobacteria bacterium | reverse complement strand
GTTCTGCAAGGAATCCTTTCCCGGGATCGAGGACCAGACCATCGCGCGCATGGTCGCCGGCGTCGAGGGCATCCTGTTCCGCCCCGACGACGAATTGCGGCGGCTGGCCAAACGCGCGGTCCGACTGGGCGTCGGGGCAAGCGTCTGTGCCGAGGCGGAGCCGAAGACGATTCTGACGGACCTGAGCCAGTCGGACGCCGGCAGGAAATGGGTGCAGGATTTCAACGCCACAAGGGAACCCTGGTTCAACTATTTCGCCGGATACGGTTTCCTTCATGACCAGAAGACCTGGAATGAGGATCTGGTGGTTCCGCTTTCCGACATTGCCCGTTTCATCCGCCGCATTGAGGCCGGCGAGGAAATCGATCGCCCGGTGGAGCGGCTGCGCGCCGAGCAGGAGGAGATTGTCGCCCGTCACCGCGCGCTGCTGCCCCCGGAAGATGTAAGCCGTTTCGACGAATCCCTCAGCCTGTCGCGGCAGGTGTTCCCCTGTATTGAAGAACACAATATCTATGTCGAACACTGGGCGCACGCGGTGTTCTGGAAAAAGGTGCGCGAACTCTCGGAGGTTCTGGTCGGTGCCGGGATGTTCAGGCGCGATGACGATCTCTATCACCTCAACCGCTTCGAACTCGACCAGGTGCTGTTTGATGTCGTCGAGTCCTGGGCGATCGGTGTGGCGCCGCGCGGTGTTGCCCACTGGCAGGCGGAAATCGGGCGCCGCCGCGCCATTATGGCGGCGTTGCGGGCCTCCTCTCCGGCTCCCGCCTATGGCGTGGCACCCGTCGGGGTCACCGATCCCTTCGCGGTGCTCAATTACGGCATCACCACCGAGCGGGTTTCCGACTGGCTCGGCCAGGCCAATGCGGATGCGGTGAAATTCAAAGGCATCCCGGCCTCTCCAGGGGTGGTCGAGGGCGCGGTCCGTGTCCTCAACCACGAAGATGAGATCGCCGGGCTGCAGCCCGGAGAGATCCTGATTGCACCGATCACCGCGCCGTCCTGGGCCTCGGCTTTCCCGGTGGCAGCGGCAGTGGTAACCGATATCGGCGGCATGATGAGCCATGCCGCCAGTGTCTGTCGCGAACATGGCAAGCCGGCGGTGGTGAGCACGGGCTTTGCCTCGTCGCGCCTCAAGACCGGTCAGCGCGTGCGCGTCAATGGCCGCACCGGGACCGTCACCGTGCTGTGAAATCTGGTCAGATGCTGTTGGGTTCCCGGACGGATGATCCTTCGCAAACGTGACGGGCGATGGATCCGGTCTTGCCTTTGAGCCTGCACAGGTGTCGGCGCCGAACCGATGTGCGACGGCGATCTCGTGGCTCATCCTGGCGTCACCATCCCTGACCGGCAGTTCAGACACCGGAGCGTATTTGCGGGCTTCAGCTGCCAGCGCAATGCCGGGTGTGCGCTGGCGGTGTTCTGCGCCATGGGCTGCCGTGCGGCAGGCTTGCGATTACTGCGGTGTGGTTGACCCATGCCATGAGGGCGTCACATTTTCAGCCATCATAACCTCCGGCTGGGGACTGCCGCCTTTAGGCGGCAGAGGAATGCCAACCAGTTGCGTGAGGCAGGCTGCACAGGTCGGCGCGAAAACCTGCGTCGCAGCCTCCGGGACCGGCAGCGGGAGGGAAGGGTTGCGCCGCTTGCCGCTCCGGTTCAAGGCTCGCCATGTCCGGAACAAAGCGTGCCCTGTTTCCTGGTGGTTTCAGGCGACCCGCCTGCCTTCTTCTGTTTATGCGGGCGGCGGTGCGGTCATTGTGACGGACGGCCGCTCCTGCATCCTGCGATAAAAGGCGGAGAGACCCGGGTAGGCCTGGCGCCAGCCACAGTCGGCAAAGCGGAAATCGACGTAGTCCAGCATGCAGACGAGCGCGATCTGGGCAAGGTCGAGAGGGTCGTTCATCAGGGCCTCCGATCGTCTCTCGAACCATGCCAGACCGTTCCAGACCCGGGTCCAGTGATCGTCATACCAGTCCTGCCACTGCAGCTCCGGGGGGCGCAGGGTCTTTTCGTAGCGGCACAGCACCATGGAATCGATCAGTCCATTAACCAGGCAGTGATCGCTCTTCACCCGCCAGCGTCGCGCGCCATTCGCCGGAATCAGGCTGCCATTTGCCAGTTCGTTGAGATATTCGACGATGACGTACGAATCGAGGATGGTATCCCCTTCGTCGGTGATCAGCACCGGCAGCTTTTTGAGCGGTGTGACAAGTGAATATTCACTGATGGCCTGACCCGGGCTGGTTGTCGTCGGCACCAGTTCGATCCGGTCGTTCAGATGAAGTTCAATCGCGGCAATGCGGACCTTGCGGGCGAAGGGCGATGTGGGCGAGAAAGTAAGTTTCATGGGAGGTGTCCCTCTGGGATTTACGATTTCCGTGGAAATCGGACACACGAATTCTGAATTATCCTCGTTGCTCCCTTTCGTCTCTCCTCCGACCATGGGAGAGGTGATTTTTGAAGGCTGCGACAACGTCAGGGAGACATGCTGTCCTGTTCCAATCCGGCCTATGCATCGGCCCCGGCAAAATAATTGTCACAGCGATCCACCACCAGGTCATAGGCCGGGATGAGCTGCGCCACGATCGGCCCCGCCTTGCCGTCGCCGATCCTGCGGCCGTCGATTTCGGATACAAACGCAATTCCGGTGCCGGTTCCCGTGACGAAGACCTCGTCGGCGGCGTAGAGATCAAGCGGGGTGAGATGGGCCTGTCGGACTTCAAGGACGCCCCTTATGTCGCCGCAACGCAGGAGGTTGATAGCCGTCGCTCGCGTGATGCCCATCAGAATATTACCGGCGGGCGGCGTTGTGACGATTCCGCGGGAGACGACGAAGATGTTGCAACCCGGGAGTTCGGCGACTTTGGCGTCGCGGTCGAGCATGATGGCGTCATCGACACCGGCACCGATTGCCTCGAGCTTGGCGACAATGTGGTTGCCATAATTGTTGAGCTTGGCGCGCGGGTCGAGGGCGTCGGGCGATGTGCGGCGGGTCGAGGCCACGATGAGACGAAGGCCGTCGCCGGCTTTCCTGTTCGGCGGCTGGCTCTGCATCGTCATGACGATGCTCGGCGCGAAGGCCTTGCGAGGGTCGGACAACGGATAGCCTTCGCCGCGGCTGACGACGATGCGGAGATATCCACTGTCGGCATTGTTCTTCGCCACAAGCTCGTTGGCGATCCGGAGCAGCGAATTGTGGCTTTCGGGGAGTTCAAGCTTTATGTAGCGGCAGGAGTCGACGAGGCGGTTATAGTGGGCTTCGAAGGCGTAGAAGCGCCGGTGGCGGAAGACGATGCTTTCGAATGCGCCGTCGCCATAGAGAAAGCTGTGGTCAAAGACCGACACGGTCGCTTCGGCGGCGGGGAGGTAGCGACCATCGAGATAGGCGATGCCGAGGGCGTGGTCCCTGGCTGCGGCGTTTGATGACTCGGTCATTCCGGTCTCCGTGTTGCGGACAGGGTGGGAAAGAACGCGGCCGCCGTCGGCCCATCGTAATAGCCGCGTGTGACATCCGTTTCAACGCTTGCGGCCACGCGTTCGGCGGCAGGCCCCCAGCCGCCGCCGCCGGGGATCTCAAGGATGATGCGATCCCCGGGGCGGAGCCGGATGTCGTGGTCCTTGGCTCCGAATTTCGGCACATGGAGGCGGCCACCGCAGATGAAACGGAAGGCAGCGGGGTGACCGTCGGCCCCGCCCTGCGCGCCACGCGGGCCCTGCCTTGAGCGGTCGGCGAGCACCGAGGCGACGGCCTCACCGCGCAGGAGTTCAAGTTCAAGTTCAATTCCGAGCCCGCCGCGCCAGCGTCCCGGTCCTCCCGAATTGGTGCGCAGGGCGTGGCGGCGCACGCGGAACGGGTAGGTGCGTTCAAGGACCTCCATGGGTGCGACGCGTGCGGTGCTGTGGGTGGCGGTCGCGTTCGAAAGGCCGTCGCCGTGTGCGCTCGCCCCAAGGCCGCCGCCGAGATAGATGTAGATCACATAGGGGCGACCGGTCTCGGGATCGAAGCCGCCGATGCCGAGATTGGACGATGTCGAAAATGCCTGGGCGTAGCTCTGGTTCGGGAAGGCCTGGGAGAAAGCTCCGAAACAGACATCGATGATGCGCTGGCACACTTCCGCAGAACTCCCCGAGGTGGGTGAAGGGAAGCGTGCCGCGAGGAAGGAACCGTCCGGAATCAGAAATTCAACCGGCCTCAGCGTCCCCTCATTGATCGGGATGTCGGGGAAGGCGTGTTTGAGCGCCACAAAGCAGGCGGATTTTGTGTTGCCGACAGGATTGTTCATCGGGCCGCGGCAGCGCGGCGAGGAGCCCGAAAAGTCGAACAGGATGGTATCGTCGCGGATTACCATGGCGAGCCTTATCACCAGGGGCACATCCTCGATGCCGTCATTGTCGAGGAAATCTTCGAACTCGTAGCGGCCGTCGGGCAATTGGTGGATGCGGGCGCGCATGGCCTGTTCACAGCGGTCTGCGAGTTCGTCGATGCCGCGCATCAGGTTGCCGACGCCGAATTTCCGGGCAACTTCAGCGACCCGCTGGCGGCCTTTCTCGAGCGCATTGAGCTGGGCCTCGAGATCGCCCTGCCGCTCATCGGGAATGCGCATGTTGCACATCATGAGATCGCGCAAGGCCTGGTTCAATCGACCGCGCTCGATCAGCTTCAGGGGCGGGATGCGGATTCCCTCCTGGTAGATCTCGGTGGCGTTCGCATTAAATCCTCCGGGAACACTGCCGCCGACGTCGGGCCAGTGCCCGGTGTTGGCAACGAAGGCGACGCAGGTGCCGTCCGCAAACACCGGCGCGACCAGCTTCACGTCCATGAGATGCGTGCCGCATTCGTAGGGATCATTGACGATCACGACATCGCCGTCCGAGAGGTCCCTGAGGGTGGCAAGAACGTGCTGCACCGCGTATTGCATGTTGCCGACAAAGCCCGGCAGTCCGTCTTCCCCCTGTGCGATCACACCGCCGGTTGCGGAATGGAAAACACCGCTGGCGCGGTCATTGCCCTCGGCGATAACCGGGGAGAAGGCGGTCAGTTTGAGGATGGTATCCATCTCGTCGGCGGCGGCGCGCAGCGCGCCGCGCATCAGGGCGAGCCGGGTCAGGTCGGGCGGTGCGGCCATTGGCACCTCGTGGATCCCCGCGGTCATGGTTGCCCCCGTTTTTCGGCAGCAACACGGATATTGAGATGAGGATCGACGATGGCGTGGAATCCTTCATCGATGAAGCAGGTCGTATCGCGCTGCTCAATGAGGGCAGGGCCAGGGATGGAGTGGCCGATCGGCAGCGCATCACGGGCATAGACCGGGCTGTCGATGCTTTTTGAGCCAGAATGCAGCAGACGTGAGTGTGACGGCCGCGTCTGCCAGGCCGAACGGCGGTCCCTGGCGATCCTGGCGCTGAGTGCTTCAAGTGAAACGGACAGCGTCGGGCCGATCACGGTGGTGCGGATCGAACCCAGAATCGGTGTGCGGCCAGGAAACATCCGACCGAAGCGGCGGAGGTAATTTGCCTCCATCGCGCGTTCAATCGCCGCAGCTGACAGATCCTGGAGGTTGAGGGGAACCGGGATGCTATGGGTCTGGCCCTGGAAGCGCATCTCGGCTTCGACCAGGGCGCTGCAGCCCTCGGTATCGACGCCTTCGCGTTCGAGGAGTTCACGGCCGCGGACAAGGTGGCCATCGATGATACCGGGAAGGGTTGAGGGAGGAAGATCGCTGAGGCTGGCATCGACCGTCTGCACGAAGTCATGTCTGGCCTCTCCGATCAGGCAGCCCAGCGCGCAGGTGATGCCTGGAAAGAGCGGCACGATGGCTTCGCGGAAGGGCACTTCCTTTAGGACGTCGCAGACATGCAGCGGGCCGGCGCCGCCATAGGACACCAGAGCGAAGTGCTGCGGGTCGAGGCCGCGTTCGGTGGTGGCAAGACGCAGGGAGGCTGCCATCCGGCGCACGGCGACATCAAGGATTGATCGCGCCAGTTCGATCGGGGTACCACCGAGTCTGCCGAGGCTCTCCAGGACCGCCTGCTCGGCAAGATGGCGATGAAGCCTGAGCGCAGAAGCCGAGCCGAGCGCCTGGCCCTCGCCGAGGCGTCCAAGCAGGACGTTGGCGTCGGTCAGGGTTGGTCGGGTCCCGGAGCGGTCATAGCAGGCGGGGCCGGGCATCGCGCCGGCACTTTCCGGCCCTACTTCCAGCAGGCCCTCAAGGTCGATATGTGCGATACTGCCGCCTCCGGCACCGATGGTCTGGATATCGACCATGGGCAGACGGACGGGGATGCCGAACCCGATCCGGCGTTCCGGGACCATGGCGATGGTGCCATCGACCAGGACGCCGACGTCGAGGCTGGTGCCGCCCATGTCCATGGTGACGGCGTTGCGATAGCCCGCAAGTCGTGCGATGTGCTGGCCGGCAACAATGCCCGCAGCGGGCCCGGACAGCAGGGTTTTGACTGGGGAGGCGGTTGCCACATCGAGCGACATGCGGCCGCCATTGGACTGGCTGACCCAGATGTCATGCCCAAAGCCGCGCTCCTTCGCCCGATCCCGCAGCGCATGGAGATAGGCTTCCATCCGGCGATGGAGGAAGGCGTCCACAGTGGCGGTGGAGGTGCGTTCAAATTCCCGCTGTTCGCGGCTCACGTCGCAGGCACAGGTGATGTGGAACTCCGGTGCTCTGTGGCGCAGCCAGGCGGCGGCGGCGTGTTCGTTCTGCGGGTTGGCGTAGGCATTCATGAAGGAGACGACGACGCTGGTCACGCCGGCGCGGCGGATCATGCCGAGCGCGGCCTCGAGATCGTCCTGGGCAGGCGGCTCTTCGACTGCGCCGGTGGCGGCGGTGCGCTCCCGGATTTCGGCGACCCGGTCGCGGGGTATGAGCGGATTATAGCTGCCGTGGAGGCCATAGAGATGGGGCCGGTCACGGCGGCGCAGTTCGAGGACGTCGCGGAACCCGCTCGTGGTGATGAGACAGAGCGCTTCCCCGCTGCGTTCGATGACCGCATTGGTGGCGACGGTGGTGCCGTGGACCAGAAGGTCGAAGTTCCAGGACTTTCCGCCCAGGAGCTGGTCGATCCCGGTGACCACCCCGATCGACTGGTTTTCGGTTGTGGATGGCACCTTCCCGATCTGGATGGTTTCTGTCGCCACATCGATAAGAACACAGTCGGTGAAGGTGCCGCCAACATCGACGCCAACAAGCACGCCAGCCTGCCGGCTCATGGAGGCGACACTCCGCGACTGCGGGTGGCCTCGTTCAGGGAAATCATCACGTTCTTGACCTGAAGATACTCATGGAGGGCCTCTCTGCCGCGTTCCCGGCCGATACCGCTGCGCTTGTAGCCACCGAAAGGCGCTGCGGGGGAGGAGGAACGATAGGTGTTGACCCAGACCGTGCCGGATCGCATGGCACGCGACACCGTCAGTGCCCGATCGAGATTGCGGGTCCAGATGCCGGATGCGAGGCCGAAGTCGCTGTGGTTGGCAAGCGCCACGGCCTGCGCCTCGGTGTCGAAGGAGAACACACAGAGCACCGGGCCGAAGACCTCTTCGCGGGCGACCTTCATGTCGGGGAGGACATTGGTCAGGACGGTCGGCTCAACGAAGAAGCCCTGGGCAAGGCCTTCGCGGGTTGCCCGCCTGCCGCCGACCGCCAGTGTCGCCCCTTCCTCAACCGCGCCCTGGATGACGCCGAGCACGCGCTCCATATGCGGTTCGGTGGCCAGTGGACCCATTTCGGTTGAGGGATTGCGGGGATCGCCGAGCCGGATCGCGCGTGCGCGTGTGGTCAGGCGGTCCACGACCTCGTCAAGGACCGGTTCGTGCACCAGCAGCCGCGAGCCGGCGACACAGGTCTGCCCCGAGGCGCTGAAAATGCCGGCTGCCGCACCCCTGACGGCCAGATCGATGTCGGCGTCATCAAAAATGATGTTGGGGGATTTGCCACCGAGTTCGAGGACGACTTTCTTGGGCGCCTGGGCGGCGATTGCCGCGATTGCCCGGCCGGTGGCGACGCCGCCTGTGAGACTGACGAGTTCCACGTCGGGATGCTGCGCCAGCCTGCGACCGACGCAGGGGCCGAGCCCGGTGATGATGTTGACGACGCCAGGCGGAAATTCCGCCTCTTCGATGAGGTGGCCGAATTCCAGTACCGAGGCCGGTGCCACTTCGGAGGGCTTGATGACGACCGTGTTGCCGGCGGCCAGCGCCGGCGCCAGCTTGTTGGCGAGCAGCTGCAGCGGCGAATTCCAGGCCAGCAGCAGGGCGCAGACGCCGTAGGGCTCGCAGACTGTGAAATCGAAGCTGTCCGGATTTTCCAGCGGAACCACCCGTCCGTCGATTTTGTCGGCCAGTCCGGCGAAATAGCGGTAGATCCGCGCGGCGAAGCGCGCCTGGCCGACATTTTCGATAACGGTCTTGCCGTTGTCCCGGCTCTCAATGGCGCCCAGTCGTGCCGCTGCACGTTCCAGCAGATCGGCGAGGCGCAGCAACAGAAGGGATCGCAGAAAGCCGTCCCTGCGCCAGCCATCGCTTTCAAAGCTGTGCCTGGCCGCGGCGACAGCCGTGTCGACATCGGCTTCGTTGCAATCCGGAAAAGTGGCCCAGGGCCTGCCGCTGAACGGGTCAACGCTGTCAAAAACCTCAGGCGTTGAAGGCTCTGTCCAGCGGCCTCCGACAAAGAGACTCGAGTACTGCACGACACCCTTCCCCCTGTGGTGGAATCGCGCTATTGGGTATCCAGCTGCGGACAATTGTCAACCCTTTTCCCCCTTTTGGTATACCAAAACTGACGACTGACACCCTCCATCGGCTTCTGTATTCTGTATATGCCCTCACTGAAGGCCGTGGGCGGAGCCGGGTTCGTGTTCGCCAAATGGATCCTGAGAGCGTTCTGGCAAGCTGTCGAAAAACGTTCGTCCCGGCTCGTGCGCGGGTTGAGCCGGCAGGATGTTGCTGCAGGGCGCATGACAGGTGACATTTTCGCATAAAGACGATGGGAATTGGAAGGAAGGACAATGACAACGACGACAGTCGCCGATCGTGTCGCTGAGTCCTTGCGTTCACAGATACTTAGTGGAGAACTGGCGAGTGGAGAGCGCGTCAAGGAGCGGGATCTTGCACAATTTCTCGGAGTGAGCAGAGGGCCGACCCGCGAAGCCATTCGCCTGCTTGAGCGCGAAGGGCTGCTGGAGATTCGGCCCTATTCAGGGGCGCGGGTTGTCCGATTCGACAAGACGGAAATGACGGAGATCGTGACGCTGCGGCGCCAGATTGAGCATTTTGCCATCAGCAACGCCGCTCTCTCCAGTGACCCGAAAGTTGTGGCGGAGCTCACGGATCTTGCCCGGCAGATGCGGGAAGCCCACAAGGCGCGAGACGCAAAGAAGCTGATCGACCTTGATCTCGAATTCCATTTGCGGATCTGCGAAGCATCCGGGCATTCCACGCTCATTGCAGTTATGCGAATCCTGCTGCCCCGTCTGTCCATCCTCTGGTATCCGCAGGTGTTCAAAGGTCACACCCCGGAGTCCTTCGAGGAGTCGCATCTGAGAATGGTCCGGGCAATCGAGAAACGGGACCTGATCGAGGCGATCGACGCCACCGACCAGCACATCGAAAACTTCACCTTCGACCTCGACCTGCGGATCGCGAAAGGGCCCGGCGTGGTCGTGCCGGTGCCAGGCTGAACGGTAACGCCGGGCAAAGCGAAGCGTTTCTGGCGAAAGGAAGTGTCGTGCCGATTTCGCCCGCTGCCGTGCAAGGCGGTATGCGCCAGAGAGGCGATCCTTATCGGGTGCGGCTCCTGAAAGCCCACCCGGGTCACCCCATGGTTCAAATTGCGCAGCCTGCCTGGCGCACGCGCAGTCTCGCTCGCTGCATACCGCAAAGGCTGCGCGGCTTTTTCGGGATCTGTGCCGGATCTGAATCGGCTGTCTACTGCACACGCGGTTGCTCAGAACAGGCCGCAATCGCTTTTCAGTTATCACAGCGCAACCTCGTCGAGGGAGAGGTCGCGGCCCTTGGTCTCCGGCAGAAGGAAGCCGGCGATGACGACCAGTGCATAAGCGGACATCGCGAAGACGCCGATGGCACGTCCCAGTTCCATGGAGGCGCTGAGGTAACCCACAAGCGTCGGGCATAGAGCGCCGACGGCGCGACCGGCGTTGAAGCAGAAGCCCTGCGCCGTGCCCCGGACCCGGGTCGGGAAAAGTTCGGTCAGGAAGGGACCCATCGGTGCGAAAATTCCGTTCGAGCAGAACCCGAGCGGAAAGCCCAGAACAAGCATCAGTGCATTGTTGAGTGGAATCTGAGTATAGACATAGGCGATCGCGGAAGCGGCAACGGCAAAGACGAAAAACGTCCTGCGACGGCCGATCCAGTCCGACAGGTGGGCGCCCGAAATACAGCCGCACCAGGCACCGACGATGACCACCAGCAGATAGCCTCCAGTCGACAAAACTGACAGATCGCGCACGGTCGTGAGGTATGTCGGCAGCCAGGTCGACAAGGCGTAGTAACCACCCTGCACGCCGGTCGCAACCAGGACGCAGAGCACGATGCGCCGGAGATAGACCGGAGAGAAGATCTCGACGGTCCTGGCCAGCAGGCTGCGGGCCTGCGGTTTTGCACGTGCGTGGTCGAAGATTTCGGGTTCGGTGATGGCGCGGCGGATAAAAATGACGAAGAGGGCGGGAAGAATACCGATCCAGAACATGGCGCGCCAGGCAATGTCCGCGGGGAGAATCGTAAAAAACAGAGTGAAGAGCAGGGCAGCACCGGCCCAGCCGATATGGAGCGAGGCCTGTACGGTTCCAACGGCGCGACCGCGATACTTCGCGCGGATCACTTCTCCCATCAGAACGGAGCCCGCGGCCCATTCGCCGCCAAAGCCCAGACCCTGCAGGGCGCGACAGACGAACAGTTCGCTGAAGCTGGTTGTAAATCCGCTAGCGAAGGTGAATGCTGCAAACCACAGAATGGTGAGCTGCAGCATTCGCACACGCCCGTAGTGGTCACACAGGACGCCGGTAATCCAGCCGCCGAGCGCGGAGAACAACAGCGCGGAAGTGCCGAGCAGTCCGGCCTCCCCCTTGGTAATGCCCCAGGTTGCAATAAGCGTCGGAATCACAAAGGAGTATACCTGCACATCAAGGGCGTCGAGCGCCCATCCGCCGGCGCTGGCGAGCAGAGTGCGGCGCTCGCGCTGGTTCAGTTCGCTCAGCCAACCAAACATCCTGACTCCTGCTGAGATGATAAAAGCGAAGGCGCGTTGTGCCTGGTTCTATTGCCGTCGGTGGAATTCAGAACGTCTCCTGTCACGTGCCGCTTGCCGCATTGATCAGGTCGATCTGTGCCGGACCAAGCCGGATGCGGGTTGCCTGCATGATCTCTTCGAGCTGATCGAGAGATCGTGCACTGGCGATGGGTGCGGTAATGCTCGGGCGTGCCATCAGCCAGGCGAGCGCCACCTGGCCTGGTCTGGCCTCGCATTGCGCGGCAACCTCGTCGAGTGCGGCGAGAATCCGCATTCCCCTGTCATTCATGTGCTTTTCGACACTTGCGCCGCGTGCCGTGCCTGTGGTGTCGGCTTTGGAGCGGTATTTTCCGGTGAGGAAACCGCTGGCAAGCGAATAGTAACAGATCACGCCGAGGCGCTCGCGCACGCATAAAGCTTCGAGCTCACCCTCGAATTCGGTGCGCTCGGCGATGCTGTAGTTGGGTTGCAGGGATTCGTAGCGCGGCAGGCCCAGTCCGGCGCTGGTGTCGAGCGCCTGACTCAGTCGGGAGGCGGTAAAATTTGAGGCTCCGATGGCGCGCGCTTTCCCCTGTCTGACCAGGGAGGCAAAGGTCTCGAGAGTTTCGGCCTGCGGAACTGCGGCGTCGTCGGTATGGGCCATATAGAGGTCGATGTAATCGGTCTGGAGACGGCGCAGTGAATTCTCGACTTCCTGTGTAATCCAGGCGCGCGACAGGCCCTGTCCGACGCCGGGCATCGGCATGCCGACCTTGGTGCCGAGGATGATTTTGTCCCGGCCACCACGCTCTTTGAGCCATCTGCCGATGATGGTCTCGCTCTCGCCGCCTTTGTTTCCCGGCACCCAGCGGGAATAACTGTCGGCGGTGTCGATGTAGTTGAAGCCCGCAGCGAGGAAGGCATCGAGAAGCGTGAAGGACGTGGCTTCATCGGCGGTCCAGCCGAAGACATTGCAGCCGAGGGCAAGCGGCGCGATTTCAAGACCTGAGTTGCCGAGCATGCGTTTGTGCATCGATCAGGATCCCTCCGACGCGGGTTGAAAGCAGGAATCAGGATACCTTAGCGGGGAGGGGGAGGGCGTGTCGACGCCCGGATCTGTCGAAACGCCGGCGATTCATGGTCGGCTCTCGCCAGCGCGTATGGCGTTGAGAGTTCGGAGCTGCGGAAGACGGTCGTAAGGCGACGTCCGCGCAGGATCGGTGCGCGATTGCGACCTGCACAAGAGACGACAAAGGAGCTGCGAGTTCTGCACACGTTCCTCCCCACTCAGGACAGGCACGTCGGACATGGTCAGGGAAAGATGTGAAATTGTCAACCAAATTTAACGTGTGGTCGACCATCTGTGCGGGAGCTTGATTTATTTGGTATCTGATTGAATTTGCGCCAATATTTATGGACAACGAACTCCCGGGCGAGAGAAATTTTCTGGCCGCCTTCATTTAACTTTCAACCTGCGATTGTATGGCGGGAGACTTTCCATATTCGGGTGCGCGATCTGACAGCAGGCGCGGCAACGGACCCAGAGTCCCAACATCTGTGGAATTGCGCAGCAGGGCTGCGACTGCGACGAGACCGCCAAACTCGCATTCTCACCGCCGATTGCCAATGTGGGAGGAACCGGGCAGGGCCATGTCCAGGCGGGCGCGGCCTCGCGCGACCGGCCGGCCGGGCGGATGTATATGGCCATGGTTTGTCGCACGCGCCACATTGGGTTGCAGGTCTGCAGATGAGAGTGCAGAGCGGGCACCCCGTTCAATATCGCTGGGGACGTGTGAAAGCGCGGCCATCGATTACAGAAATGCCTCGCCTCGCTTCGGATTTCGCGGCATCTGCCAGGGCGTGCCGAAAGAGCGGCGAAGTGGCCGGCATGGGGCATGGGGCCTGGGGCCCGGTGCGTATTCCGACGATCGCGGCCCGGGGAGCTGGGGGGGCCCGGCTGGATGGCTTTGCCTCTTCTGTGCTTTCGCAGCTTCCTGGTTTGCGAAAGTTGGTATCCGGACAAAACCGCACCCGGCCGCACAGGCAGCCAGGCATTCCACGGTGTGGTCGAATATCGGATCCGGATCAATTGCTGGCGGGACGGTACGCCGCCTGCGCTTTTTGCGCTCCTGCCGCCCGAAAGCTGCAAATTCGCGCTGTGGATACCGGTCGACATCGGCTCCCCCTGTTCCCCGGAGGGGTGGCTTGCCAATGCCGAAAGATCCGCAGAAGCGAAACCATCGGGCGAAACTACTCGAACAGCTCAGAGATGCGCGCAATGTCGGGTGCTCGCGGATCTGGACCATAACGGTTGTCGCCACCTTCTGCCGGAGCGCGCCGGAGAAAGCCGATAACGATGACAAACGGGAGAGGGAACAGCATCCCCGGGAATATCAGCGCAAGCCCGGTGGTGTTCCTGTCATGCAGACGGCGAACCACAAGGCTGATAATCGGCGCAAGGAAGGCAAGCATGCAGATCAGGCCAAGGACGATGCCGGCGTCGATACTGCTGCGCGAAGTCAGGCCGCTCAACCAGGCCGCCAGCCACACCAGCGGCTCGTACATGAAATAGAGGACGATCGTGTGAACGAGAAGGAAGAGACCGTAGGCTCTGCGGCGCACCCGGCCCCGATAATGGAAGACGTTTCGATAGCCGTCGAGAACGTCTCGGCCACCATCAAGGAGGGGTTGAAACATGAACGGCAGGCCCTGGTTTGTGGAGTTGCAAAGGGAGCCGCCAGGCGGAGCCCGGAATTGGAGCCGAATTGGGGCGCTCCGATCAGCAACACAGGATACCGCAGCTGTGGCGCCACGGGTATCCCGCTCACGGAAATGTGTTCAAATCCTGATCGTGTTCAACCCGGAATCGATGCCGGCACTGTTCATTTTCCCATGGCCTTCAAATAGTTCGAATGGTTGCCGATACCTGCTGCTCATTCCGGTTCCTTCATTCGCACCAGCACATTTTTCCAACGCAACGGATACCATCAGGTTACCAGTCATCAGGTTACCAGTCATCAGGTTACCAGTCATCAGGTTACCAGTCATCAGGTTACCAGTCATCAGGTTACCAGTCATGGCACGAGGCGCGTTCCTTCCTGCCGTCTCCATTTGCATCGGTTTCATGGGGCCTGCCTCTCCTCGGACCGCCGACACGTCGATTGCGCAGACAGATGCCGAAAGCCAGTTCAATCTCGGGGAGCGCTGCTACTCAAAGAGGACGCCTGGAAAGGACGTGAGGGTTCGCGCAATCAAGCCGGGCGGAAGGATCCGACGCGGGCTTGCGAGGTGGCAGGGTTGAGCTGAGCGCCGATGGTGCGGATGGGATCGCCGGGGGATGTGCCTGAAATGCTCTGGGTGAGAAACGGATGGCGCAGGGCGCCGCGCGATGGAGAAACGGCCTGCCCATGGGGGATCTGCCGATAGGCAAAAGGGGGGGCTTGAGTGTTCGTGATCAGCCGCTGCACATTTCACATTTCGTCGGCGCTTTCCGGGATTTTGGAGACCGCTTTGTGATCCTGGCTTGCGCAATGGGTGGATGGCTTCAGGACGTCGTCGCGTCAGTCCGTGGTTCGGTCTGGGTGCTTCGCCTGGCCTGGATCGAGGCCAGCTTCTGCTCAAGCGTCCTGGCGGTGCCCATGCTGCGGTTTTCGGTTCCTGTGGCCATCGCCATCACATTGCGAATGGCCCAGACGAAAGCCGCGACCACCGAGAGGCCCAGAGTGAGGATGGCGGTTCTGTCGTTATGGGAAAGGCTGGAGGCCGCAGCGGACAGCAGAAGAAAGAGCGCGGCCACAAGCAGCAGGTGCCAGGCTCTCGGCATGAAATGGGCGGGAGTGCCGCTCTTGCTGTGCTCAGGGATGGCTTCACTCTCCTCAACCTCTGGTGTCGCTGACAGGGCCTGCTGCCGGAGATGTTTCTTGAGGTCCCTGGCGGCCAGGTCGGACAAATTGCTGGTCGTCGGGGATGAAGACGGACGCTCAGTCATCAGCGGTGCACCTTGCCAGTGTGCCGGATTGCGGGAAAAACGCTCCCAGCGCCCCGTCCGTGGTGAAAGGGATCAGCTGGTTGTCGACAGACGCCAGGCGGATTGGCAACCGGGATGCAATTTCTCGTTGTGGCAAGTGGTGAACAACAATTCGTTGGAGGAAAACAGGCAGAGAGCTGGGTGCAGGCGTTTGAAAGGGGCACGGAGCCTTCGATAAATATGCCGGCCGCCTGGCGAAGAACGAACCAGAGCAAATCCGGGGTTGCAATACAACAGGAAAACGCCGCAGACGAGAGCCTTGCGCTGTGGCGCGACAAAATGTCTGACAGTGTTGTGAGAAAGGCTCCCGGGTAGTATCCTGCTACCCCTGGAGGGCCCGGCGGGCTCGCTCTGTGGGGGGAGGGAGCTCACCAGGGCGGGGATTTCCGACGGCTGCACGGCGCGCTTCTGAACAAATATTCATTTGAGCGTCAGTTCGTCCTGCCGATCTGGAAAAGCGGTCGCTTGCGGAATTGCGGGTTGTGAAGCGGCTTGTCCGCCACCGTTCTTCGCTGCCCGTTTTGCCTCTGCGCATGCATTGGTATTTGCGGCAATGGAGGCTTTTGGCGCGAGGAGTTGATGGCATGGTGCGAAGGCGAAGCTGTCCACTATATATTCGGTTTTGGAAAGAATTCGCGGTTGAATCCGTCCGCTGCCGGGTTCCGTCACGCATCCTGCCACGGCAGGCCTGGCTCTGGCGTGTGGTGTTCAAGATTCCGGGTCGCGCGGCATTCAGCGCCTCATCCAAACCAACCAGCTCGTCTTCCAGGAAATTTGACGGTTCTCCGAGTGAAAACGTCAACCACTTTTTCCGGGTGACCGCCGGGATTATGGATGGCTGCACACCCGCTCGCCATTGCGCACACTCAGGATGTCGTGTGCACCACCACCACCTGTCATCAAATAGTCGTCATCTCGCAACCATCATCCGAACTGCAGTGTATGGCTGACCATCCATTTCCAGAGTTTGTGCTTTAACCCTGCTTGCCATGTTGGTGTGGATTTCTTCTCGCCCCCCTTGTGTCATCATCAGGTGAGAAGGTCTGCACTTCCCGCGATCTCCAATATCAACTTTCCGGCCGCATTCTGAGCCTTGATGGAGCCGTCGCTCATTCGCAGACACCTCAGGCTGATCATAGCCCATGGCTTTTCTCACATTTTCAGCCCCTTTGGGAACGCGCGCGGCAGCTTGCCTGCGACCGGGATGCCAGCCAGCAAACAGGCGGGCGGTCCCACCAGAAGTCGCGGCTTTTCGGAAGCAGCGCTGAGGGTGCCTCCACAGGGATCCGCCGCTCGCGACTCAAATCAACATCCTGATTCGATTCAACTTCGGTCGCTCGACAAGCCGGTTCTCCACAAAATAGCCTTATTGAATCAAAAGCATCGTGGTCATCTGGGCCCTGGGGAAGGCCACCGCAAACAGTGGCGAGGTGAGCCCGGCATCTCCTGTCGAGAGAAGCCCTGGGGAAAGCAGGGCACTTACCGGGGGGGCTCCTGATTGAGTCCGACTGGCTGTGCGGGAATTGAACCGGCCTGCCGTCGAAGCCGGGCTTGCGGTTCTGGAAGCTGGAGGCGACTTTGCGGACGGAGGGATTGCGTTCGAAGGCCAATGGCTGGGTGGCAGGACCTTCGTTTCGTTCGACAGGAAGGCTGTCAGGCTGGTGGACAGGCGTGGAATTGATTCTCGCGAGCTGGAGTGAGAGCGAACCAGCTGCTGAGAAGATCACTGCGTCCATGCGGGTTACGGCGGGAAACCGGCAAGGCGGGGCGCGGTGCTGCGGGGATGGCAATTCCGCCTTGCGCTCCGGCGAAAGGTCACCCTGTCGGGGCACCACGGAAAGCTCATCCTCCTGGCACCTGCCTCACATCGCAGGCGCGATATCCTGGCGGAACTTCTCAAGGGCTCCGAGGAAATAGACGACCCGGCTGGACAGGAAATCAGCTCATGGGTAGCCACATCCCTCGTTTTGATGTCAACGTCCCCTGTCTGGAACAGCCGCTGTCAGGAACAGCCGCTGTCAGGAACAGCCGGTGGTGCTGCCGCAGGTGTCGCATTTGAGGCAGGTGCCGTTTCGCACCAGGGTGAAGCAGCCGCATTCGGTGCACATGTCGCCGACATAGCCCTTGGCCTGGGCTTCGGCTCGCAGTTCGGCCCGGGACGGGCCGCCTTGCGCCAGGCGGGCGGTACCGCTCTTGCTCCACTCCTGGACGTCGCCGCCGACTTCAAGCTTGAGGGCCACGGCACCGGTGTCGGAGCGGGAGAAGGCCATGGCAGCGCTCGCCTCGGGGCTGGCTTCCTCGGCGTGCGAGCCGCCCTGCATGACGACGAAGCGGTCGGAGCGGGAGCGGGTCAGGCCGCGCGACAGATATTTTGCCGCCTGCTGACCGGACTGCATGCCGGGGTCGCGGCCTTCCTGGACGCCCTTGCCGAGCGCATCGAAGCCGGTCTCGTTGGGGTCGACATGGGCGAGGTCGAAGCGGGAGAGGTAGCTGACTGCGAGTTCCCGGAAGACATAGTCAAGGATCGATGTGGCATATTTAATGCTGTCGTTGCCCTGCACGGGACCTGCGGGCTCGAAGCGGGTGAAGGTGAAGGCGTCGACATATTCATCGAGCGGCACGCCATATTGCAGGCCGAGCGACACGGCGATGGCGAAATTGTTGATGAAGGAGCGGATCGCTGCGCCTTCCTTGTGCATGTCGATGAAGATCTCACCGAGACGGCCGTCGTCATATTCGCCGGTGCGGACATAGACCTTGTGGCCGCCGACCACCGCCTTCTGGGTGTAGCCCTTGCGGCGGTCGGGCATGCGTTCACGCTCGCGCATGACGACGATGCGTTCAACCAGCTTTTCGACCACCTTTTCGGAGACCTGGGCGGTGCGGGCGGCCATCGGCTTTTCGATGAGCTGCTCAAGGGCGTCGTCGTCGTCGTCCTCGTCGCTGATCAGCTGGGCGTTGAGCGGCTGCGACAGCTTGGAGCCGTCGCGGTAGAGCGCGTTGGCCTTGAGCGCCAGTTTCCAGGACAGCATATAGGCTTCCTTGCAGTCCTCAACGGTGGCGTCGTTGGGCATGTTGATGGTCTTGGAAATGGCCCCGGAAATGAAGGGCTGGGCCGCAGCCATCATGCGGATATGGCTGTCGACCGAGAGATAGCGCTTGCCGACCTTGCCGCAGGGGCTGGCGCAGTCGAACACGGCATAATGCTCGGCCTTGAGAAAAGGCGCGCCTTCGACGGTCATGGCGCCGCAGATATGGATATTGGCAGCCTCGATCTCCCGCCTGGTGAAGCCGATTGCCGTCAGCAGGTCGAAATTGGCGGCCGACATCACCTCCGGGGCGATGCGGAGGCTGTCCTGGATGAAGCTGTCACCGAGCGTCCAGCGGTTGAAGACGAATTTGATGTCGAAGGCGGTCGGCAGTGCCTTTTCGACCCTGGCGATGGCTTCGTCGTCAAAGCCCCGGGCCTTGAGCGTGGTGGCGTTGATGCCTGGCGCATCACGGAGCGAGCCGTGGCCGACGGCATAGGCCTCGATCTCGGCGATCTCGCTGTCGCGATAGCCCAGTGCCTGCAGGGCCTGGGGGACGGCGCGGTTGATGATCTTGAAATAGCCGCCGCCGGCGAGCTTTTTGAACTTCACGAGGGCGAAATCGGGCTCGATACCGGTGGTGTCGCAGTCCATCACCAGGCCGATGGTGCCGGTCGGGGCCACCACCGTGGTCTGGGCGTTGCGATAGCCGTGGCGTTCGCCGAGTTCGAGCGCGCGGTCCCAGGCGGCCATGGCATGGCTCACCAGATCGGCCTGCGGGCAGCTCCCATGGTCGAGCGGTACCGGATTGGTGCTCAGCCCCTCATAGCCGGAGATCTGGCCATGGGCGGCGCGGCGGTGATTGCGGATCACGCGCAGCATATGGGCGGCGTTCCTGTTGTAGCCGGCAAAGGCGCCAAGTTCGGCTGCCATCTCCGCGGAGGTCTGATAGGCGATGCCGGTCATGATCGCGCTTAAGCTGCCGCATAGCGCGCGGGCTTCCCGTGAATCATAGGGCAGCCCCATGGTCATGAACAATCCGCCGACATTGGCGTAGCCCAGCCCGAGGGTACGGAATTCGTAAGATAATTCGGCGATCGCCTTTGAGGGGAACTGGGCCATCATCACCGAGATTTCCAGCACAATGGTCCACAGCCGGCACAGATGCTCAAAACCGGCGACGTCGAACTGCCGGCTTTGCGGATCATAGAAGGAGAGCAGGTTGGCGGAGGCCAGATTGCAGGCGGTATCATCCAGGAACATGTATTCCGAGCACGGATTGGAGGCGCGGATGGGACCGGAAGCCGGGCAGGTGTGCCAGTCGTTCATGGTGGTGTTGAAGTGCAGGCCGGGATCGGCGGAAGCCCAGGCGGCGTAACCGATTTTCTCCCACAGGTCGCGGGCGCGCAGCGTCTTGGTCGTCTTCCTGGTGGTGCGGCCGATCAGGTTCCAGTCGCCGTCGGTCTCGACCGCGCGCAGGAAGTCGTCCCTGAGCGACACCGAGTTATTGGAGTTCTGACCTGAGACCGTGAGATAGGCTTCCGAGTCCCAGTCGGTGTCATAGATGTCGAAATGGATGTCCTTGTAGCCCTGGCGGGCGAACTGGATCACGCGCCGGATATAGTTGTCTGGCACCAGGTTGCGCCGGGCGAGCTTGATCTCGCGGCGCAGCGCCGGATTTTTCTCGGGATCGAAACAGTCATCGCCGGAACCCTGGCAGTTGACACAGGCCTTGAGCACGGCCTTGAGATGCTTCTGGTTGATCCGGGAGCCGGTGACCAGGGCGGCAACCTTCTGCTCCTCCCGAACCTTCCAGTCGATATAGGTCTC
>WQYW01000096.1 GCA_009781045.1 Alphaproteobacteria bacterium | reverse complement strand
GGCACCTTTTGTCGCGGCTGCCTTCATTCCCCATGGTATCTGTGCGTCTCAGGTCGCAGGCCACCAAGCTGCATGCGCATTCCTGCGTATCCAGCCGCATCCTATTGATAGCAGCCTGCGCTTAATCACCGGCAGAGCCGACGAGTTCGTGAATAATATCAGCGTGTTTCAGGCCACCGGCGCGTTGCTACCTGCCTGATCTTTCACCGTAGGTGCGTACTACGACCTACTCAGTCGAAAAATATGCATTATAATGCAAGAGGGGGTGAGTAATTACCAAATCATCGACAAACCGCAGCACGTCCTCGCCTCGCGCGGCAGACAGGCGCAGGAGCCGGTTGTGGGCTGATCGGTGCCGAGCGCAGCGCACCGCAGCACTCGGCGCCTGGACTTGCAGCGGCAGTGCTTAGTGTGTACGCTTCGAGCCTCAGCGTCAGCGTCCATGTCGCAACCACCGAGCAGTTGCTACCCCTTGCCGGTTTTTCACTGGCTGGAACACGCCACCGACACGGCTCGGACGGCGGAATAGGCCGAGGTTCCCAGCCTTGCAGAACGAACAGAGATCGCTGCCCCTTCTCTGCCAGAGTCCCTACCAGCCACATCAAGCGGGCAGATCCATTTCACGCCCATCACCCATCTCCGCCTCCACCAGACGCTCTCCAGCAACTTCCGACGTACCGCCAGAATGCGGCGGATTCAGAGCGCCACCGACAGCCCTGGCGCTTGCGAAAAAGGCCCCGCAAGCCTTTTCGGGCTTCGCGGGGCCTCTTCGCAGACCATGACGATGACAGATCAGACCGACGCGTAGTCCTCGATCTCGTCAAAGTTCATGTAGCGGTAGACGCTGGCCTTGTCCTTGTCGACGATGCCGATCTCGGCGTGGTATTCCGCCACGGTCGGGATGCGACCCAGCTTGGAGCAGATCGCCGCCAGTTCAGCGCTGCCCAGATAGACGTTGGTGTTCTTGCCCAGGCGGTTGGGGAAGTTGCGCGTGGAGGTCGATATCACGGTCGCCCCTTCATGCACCTGGGCCTGGTTGCCCATGCACAGCGAACAGCCGGGCAGCTCGGTACGTGCACCGGCGCTGCCGAAGGCGGCATAGTGGCCTTCCTTCATCAGCTCATCGCGATCCATGCGGGTGGGCGGGCTCACCCACAGCCTGACCGGGATGTCGCGCTGGCCGCCCAGGAGCTTCGCCGCGGCGCGGAAGTGGCCGATATTGGTCATACAGGAGCCGATGAAGGCTTCATCGATTTTGGTACCGGCGACGTCGGACAGCACCTTGGCATCATCCGGGTCGTTGGGGCAGCAGACGATGGGCTCCCGGATCGCACTCATGTCGATTTCGATCACGGCCGCATACTCGGCGTTGGCGTCGGCCTCCAGCAGCTGCGGGTTGGCCAGCCACTGCTCGACCTTGCCAATGCGGCGCTCCAGCGCGCGCCGGTCCTGATAGCCATTGGCGATCATGCTCTTCATGAGCACGATGTTGGACTTCAGGTATTCGATCACCGGAGCCTTGTTGAGCTTGATGGTGCAGCCCGCCGCGCTGCGCTCCGCAGAGGCGTCCGACAGTTCGAACGCCTGCTCCACCTTCAGATCGGGCAGACCCTCGATTTCGAGGATGCGGCCGGAGAAGATGTTCTTCTTGCCGGCCTTGGCCACGCTAAGCAGGCCCTGTTTGATGGCATAGAGCGGAATGGCATGCACCAGGTCGCGCAGCGTCACGCCGGGCTGCAGCTGGCCCTTGAAGCGCACCAGCACCGATTCGGGCATGTCCAGCGGCATCACGCCGGTGGCGGCACCAAAGGCCACCAGGCCGGAGCCGGCGGGGAAGCTGATGCCGATGGGAAAGCGGGTGTGCGAATCGCCGCCGGTGCCCACAGTGTCGGGCAGCAGCAGGCGGTTGAGCCAGGAGTGGATCACGCCGTCACCGGGGCGCAGCGCCACGCCACCGCGGTTGCTGATGAAGCCCGGCAGCTCGCGGTGCATTTTTGCATCCACCGGCTTGGGATAGGCGGCGGTGTGGCAGAAGGACTGCATCACCATGTCGGCGCTGAAACCAAGGCAGGCGAGGTCTTTCAGCTCATCGCGGGTCATCGGGCCGGTGGTGTCCTGGCTGCCGACGGTGGTCATGCGCGGTTCGCAGTAGGTTCCCGGGCGGATGCCCTGGCCTTCCGGCAGACCGCAGGCACGGCCCACCATTTTCTGCGCCAGGGTGAAGCCCTTGCCGCTGTCCGCCGGCGTCTTGGGCAGGCGGAAGGCGGTCGACGGCGAAAGCCCCAGCGCCTCGCGCGCCCTCGCCGTCAGCGAGCGGCCGATGATGAGGTTGATGCGCCCGCCGGCCTGCACCTCGTCAAGCAGCACGTCACTCTTGAGTTCGAAGCCCGCGATCTGACGGCCGTTTTTCTCGATCCTGCCGGCATAGGGGAAGATGTCGATGACATCGCCCATCTCCATCTTCGAGACATCGACCTCGATCGGCAGCGAGCCGGAATCCTCCTGCGTGTTGAAGAAGATCGGCGCGATCTTGCCGCCCAGGGTGACGCCGCCGAAGCGCTTGTTGGGCACGAAGGGGATATCCTGACCGGTGGCCCAGATCACGCTGTTGGTGGCCGACTTGCGGCTGGAGCCGGTGCCGACCACGTCGCCGACATAGGCCACCAGATGGCCCTTTTTCTTCAGATCCTCGATGAACTGGATGGGGCCGCGCTGGCCGTCCTTTTCGGGCTTGAAGGCCGCGTCCGGGCGGGTGTTTTTCAGCATCGCCAGATAATGCATGGGGATGTCCGGGCGGGTGGTGGCGTCCGGCGCTGGCGACAGATCGTCGGTGTTGGTTTCGCCCGGCACCTTGAACACGGTGACGGTGATTTTCTCGGCCACTTTGGACCGGTTGGTGAACCATTCGGCGTCGGCCCAGCTCTGCACCACTTCTTTGGCCCTGGCATTGCCGGCTTTGGCTTTGTCGGCCACATCGTTGAAGTAATCGAACATCAGCAGCGTGGTCTTGAGGCCGGCGGCCGCCACTTCGGCGACTTCCGCGTCATCCAATAGCGCGATCAGGGGTTGCACGTTATAGCCGCCGACCATCGTGCCCAGCAGTTCGGTGGCCTTGGCCTTCCCGATCAGGCCCACCTTGACCTCGCCCTTAGCCACCATTGCCAGGAAGCCGGCCTTGACCTTGGCGGCATCGTCCACCCCCGGCGGGACGCGGTGCGTCAGCAAATCGAGCAGGAAGGCGCTGTCCTCGCCAGCCGGCGGGTTCTTGATCAGCTCGATCAGTTCGCTGGTCTGCGCGGCGCTCAGCGCCAGCGGTGGAATGCCAAGGGCGGCGCGTTCAGCCATATGTTCCCGATAGACTTTCAACATGGTGTTCTCCTGATAATGGGCGGGTTTGGTTGAATTTGAATTCGGCTGCGCGAGGTGGCCTATCGGTGCATGGGGGCCACGACCGGAGATCCTGCGACGAAAACTGCCCCCTGTCTTCGCCGATCCATTGCCATCCGCCCCCCCGACTTCCCTTCCGGGATCCAGGATGCAATCGTAACCTGTTGTTTTTGCGTGAGACGGATTTACGTGAGCAGTCTTAAACACCATCCTGAGGGCTGGGCCAACGCCGTCGGGGCTCGATTCACCAAAGAATCGGGCACTTCCTGTCAGCTCAATCGCTCCCCCGAAATCCCAAATCAGTCACCCGGGGTACCTCGGCTGGGGAACCGAATTATAGGTCATATTTTCTCTGAAAATGAGCGGATTTCGCAATTTCTTCCCCTTCCAGCAAATCCCCGCAGTATGGCGTAACCGGGCACAAAGGTGCCGAGTGCACACCCATGCGTCTGAAAGGCAAAAAGCCGCATCAGGAGCCGTTGCGGAATAATCGCTTCGGACCGGTCCAGCGGGACGAGGAAAATCAAACACATCGGCTCCGGAGCGATTCACTTATTTCCTCTCGGCTCCTCAGATGGAGCAGGGCCCAAAGCCCCACGACAGGAAAGGGCGCAGCGAATGCGCAAAATGTGAAACGGCCGGGCTGACGGTCAGTATCCCGCCTCTTTCTGGTGTCTGAAAGCAAGCACATAAACCGCATCATCGCCCGGTTCGTGGCGGTAAAAGGCAACATAGCCGGTGTCCCCAAAGGAGATCACCAGCTCGCGCAGTTCGGGTGCTTCCGGGAATGGGCGGCCCATGTCGGGGAGTGTTTCCAGCATCCGAAACCGCCGATCAATGGCATATCCTGCCCGCCTTGCCGCTTCCGGAGATTTGGCGTCAAGGAACCGGCGGCATCGTTCGATGCCGCGCGTTGCATCCGCAGTAATTATTACTCGTGGCATTCCGGAACCGGCCCTTCGTCGTCGGTGCCCCAGGTGTTCAACCAGGCGCTGACTTCCTGCCCCGTCAAATGCAGCCCAGTTTCCTTCCAGCCTGCCCAGGATGCCAGGGCTTCCTGCTTGAAGTTCTCGCGGGCTTCTTCGCGGTCAACATATTGCTGAATTGCTTCGAGCATGATCCAATGTGGTGAACGCTGGCGTAGCGCTGCGAGATTGCGGACGCGGCCTGTCAGTTTCTCGTCCATCTTGACGGATGTTGCCATAATGAGCCTTTATTACCTAGTGTTACCCAGTATTACCTGGTGGTGATCTGGCCTGCCGTTGCCGTCATGTCAAGCCTTGCCTGCCTGCAGCATCTGATACGATTTGTCTGGTCCGGTCTGCTGACATGATCGGTCTGAGTTCCCCACCGGCGTGCCGCCGCCCCCCTTGCATGAAATCTGGCCCAAGCGGGCACCGGGGGGGTGCCGGCCATTGGCGCCTGTTTCTTTCCAGGGGGGCAACGCGGCCCTTCAGGACGGCCGCCTGCCGGGTCTCAGGTCCTGAAGGTTTCAGGGAACTGGACCACGATCCAGGCTACCTGTGGCGGAGGACATTGGTAAGCTTGACCTGCAGGGGGGCTGGATTGTCATCCCTGGCAGCACGATGTCCCCACTGCTGTCCGATCAGGGCGTTGACCAGCCTGGAACTGTGCCAGGGGCGCGACGTCGTCCGATGTCAAGGCGGGCGGTTGCCTGTCACCCATCCTCCCCCCTCGGGAAGGTGCCGCTTTCCGAAAACCGCTCTATGGTGGCGGAATCTCCGTTCCGGCGGCAGCGACCAGTGAGTCTCGATGATAGATCACCGTTGCTTGCTTCGGCATGATTGTCCTGACCGGTCAGAAACCGGTTGCATCCCATCCCTTCCACCCTGAACTCGGCAAGCAGGCAGTGCGTCATTTGCCTCGGTGAGCCGGGCGACGATATTTATCTGCACGGTCCTTCCGGCTTCGGTCCCGCCCGGCATTCGCCGTGACGTGACGGAGAAACGAGGTGAGATAGAGATAGAAGTGGTTCCCTGCCCGAAAACTGCAACATACCCGGCTTGCTCTACGACACGCCTGCATTCTTCCGAAGCCCTGCCCTGTGAGCTCTGCGAAAAAGCGATTCGGTGTGACCGGGAACGGCGCTGTCGCGCCAGACGACTGCCGGGAAGGTCCGCAGCTCTCCCGACCAGCAGGGCTCGACGCCTCTCAGCCGGCAACCTCATTGCGGAAAGCGGCGGCAAACAGCGCCCTGGTATAGTCGGTCCGCGGATTGGCAAACAGATCCTCCGCCTCCCCTTCCTCCACCACCTTGCCGCCCCGCATCACGATCAGATGGCTGGCGAGTGCCGCCACCACCCGCAAGTCGTGGGAGATGAAGAGATAGGTCAGATTGCGCCGGCGCTGCAATGCGCGCAGCAGGTCGACCATCTGCGCCTGCAGCAGCATATCGAGCGCACTGGTCGGTTCATCGAGCACGATAAGGTCGGGTTCCAGCACCAGAGCGCGCGCAATACTGATGCGCTGGCGCTGGCCGCCGGAGAATTCATGGGGATAGCGCAGCCGCGTGGCGGGATCGAGACCGACATCTTCAAGCGCCTTGACCACGCGCGCGTCACGCTCCGCGGCCGACAGGCCGGCCTGATGCACGCTTAAACCTTCCCCGACGATTTCACCCACCGACATCCGCGGGCTCAAGGAGCCGAACGGATCCTGGAACACGATCTGCATGTCGCGCCGGAACGGGCGCATTTCCTTGAAGCGCAGACCCTGGATATCCCTGCCGAGAAACACAATGCGGCCATCGGAGGAAATCAGCCGCAACAGCGCCAGGCCTAAAGTGGTCTTGCCCGAGCCGGATTCGCCGACCACACCGAGCGTCTCGCCCTTGCGCACAGCCACCGTGACGCCATCGACCGCCTTGATGTGACCGACCGTCCTGCGCATCAGACCGCGTTTGATCGGAAACCATACTTTGAGATCGTCGGCTGCGATCACCACTTTCGCTCCTCGCCGCGGCGGTGCCGGATCCGGCTTCGGCTCCGCGGCCAGCAGGTCTCTGGTATAGGGATGCTGTGGCGCGGTGAAGACCTGCTCGACCGGCCCCTGCTCCACAATCCTTCCCTCCTTCATCACGCAGACCTTGTCGGCGATACGCCGGACAATGCCGAGATCATGGGTGATGAAGAGCAGGCTCATGTCGAAACGGTCACGGATATCGGCCAGCAGCGCCAGGATCTGGGCCTGGACGGTGACGTCGAGCGCCGTGGTGGGCTCATCCGCAATCAGCAGGTCCGGCTTGTTGGCCAGCGCCATGGCGATCATCACCCGCTGGCGCTGGCCGCCGGAGAGCTGGTGGGGATAGCTGGACAGCCGTGTCTCGGGGTCGGGTATCCCCACCTGGGTCAGAAGTTCCAGCGTGCGTGCGCGCGCATTCAGTTTCGAGGTCGGGTGATGGAGCTGGATGATCTCCCGGATCTGGGCTTCCACCGTGTGCAGCGGATTGAGCGACGTCATCGGCTCCTGAAAGATCATCGCGATCTCCGCGCCGCGAATGGCGCGCATGTCCCTTTCCGGCAGGCTGAGAAGCTCCCGCCCCTTGAACCCGATCGTCCCCGAGGGGTGGGAGGCACTCGGATAGGGCAACAGCTTGAGCACCGAGAGGGCGCTGACCGATTTGCCGGAACCGGACTCGCCGACCAGCGCAACACACTCGCCGCGATGAATCGCAAACGAAACCGTGTCCACGGCAAGCGTGGTGCGGCCACCCTGGTGGAAGGCCACCGAGAGATCGCGCACCTCAAGCAGGGGTTGGCTCACCGCGTCCATCACGCCTCACCTGAATGTCTTGCGGGGATCAAAAGCGTCCCGCACTGCTTCGCCGATGAAGATCAGGAGCGAAAGCATGATTGCAACCGAGAAAAAGGCGGCGAAACCAAGCCAGGGGGCCTGCACATTGTTTTTGGCCTGGGACGCCAGTTCGCCCAGCGAAGGCGACCCCGGCGGCAGACCGAAGCCCAGAAAGTCCAGCGAGGTCAGGGCCGTCACCGAACCTGAAAGGATGAAGGGCAGGAAGGTCATGGTCGCCACCATCGCGTTCGGCAGCAGATGGCGGAACATGATCACTCTGTCTGAGACACCGAGCGCCCGCGCCGCACGGACAAACTCGAAATTGCGCCCGCGCAGGAATTCGGCCCGCACCAGTCCGACCAGCGAGACCCAGGAAAACAGCAGCAGAATGCCAAGCAGGACGAAGAAACCCGGGACCAGCACCGATGACAGAATGAGGAGCAGATAGAGTTCGGGGATCGAGGTCCAGACCTCGATCACGCGCTGAAAGGCGAGATCAATCCAGCCGCCGAAATAGCCCTGGATGCCGCCTGCGGCGACGCCGATGAGCGATGACACCAGGGTCAGGCACAAACCAAACGCCACCGAAATGCGGAAGCCATAGATCAGTCGCGCCACCACGTCGCGGCCCTGATCGTCGGTGCCCAGCCAGTTGAATTCGAATGAGCCATCCGATGGCAGAAAGCCGCCCAGTCGAAGATGGAACCCGTGCCAGCGAAATTCCCAGCCGATGTCACGACAGCCCTTGAACCCCAGCCGCTCCGCGCCCTCCCTGCACTGTTTCTCCGTCAGCATCCAGGTCGGCGGCGAAGGAAAGGGGGTCGGCGAAGCCTTGTTGACGGTGTCATAGGAATAGCGCACCGGTGCCCAGATGATGGTGCCCCCTTTGTCCGCGATCAGCTTCTGGAGATAGGGTTCACGATAAACCGCAGCGGTCTCGAAATCACCGCCGAAAGCGGTCTCGGTATAGGTCACGAAAGCGGGAAAATAGAACCGCCCGTCCAGCCGGATCAACAGCGGGCGGTCATTGGCGATCAACTCGGCGCAGGAGGTCGTGAGCAGCAGAACCAGGAAGATCCACAAAGACCAGTAACCCCGCCGGTTGGCCTTGAAATTCTCCCAGCGCCGCCGGCCGAGCGAGGTCACGGGCGGATTTTCCGCCGTGGTCGCGCCCTCCCCGCGGGCCTCCCGGGTCGCCTTGCGTTCCGACCGGCTCATCGTCAGACCTCCCGAGCCTCAAAATCGATCCGCGGGTCAATCCACATATACATCAGGTCCGACACCAGATTGACCACAAGACCAAGGAGCGAAAACATGTAGAGCGTACCGAATACCACCGGATAGTCGCGGTTGAGAACACTCTCGAAACCAAGCCGGCCGAGGCCGTCAAGCGAGAAGATGGTTTCGATCAGCAGCGCCCCGGCAAAGAAGGCGTGGATGAAGGCTCCAGGGAAGCCCGCGATCACGATCAGCATGGCATTACGGAACACATGCCCGTACAGCACCCCTCGCTCACTACAGCCCTTGGCGCGCGCGGTCATCACATATTGTTTGCGGATCTCGTCCAGAAAAGAGTTCTTGGTCAACAATGTCATGGTGGCGAATGCGCTCACCCACATCGCCAGCAGCGGCAGCGCCAGATGCCAGAAATAGTCGATAATCTGCCAGTACCACGGGAATTGCTCCCACCCGTCCGAGGTCAGGCCGCGCAACGGAAACCAGCTGAAGAACGAGCCGCCGGCAAACAGCACGATCAACAGCACCGCGAACAGAAAATTCGGAACCGCATAGCCGACGATGATGATCGCCGAAGTCACGGTGTCGAAGCGCGACCCATCCTTGACCGCCTTGCGGATCCCGAGCGGGATCGAGATCAGATAGGTCAGGAGCGTCATCCAGATCCCGAGCGATACCGAGACCGGCAGTTTCTCCTTGATCAGATCGACCACGCTGACATCGCGGAAAAAACTCTTGCCGAAATCAAATCGCGCGTAATTCCACACCATGCGCAGAAAGCGCTCCGCGGGCGGCCTGTCGAAGCCGAACTGCTGCTCCAGCTTCCTGATGAATTCCGGATCGAGTCCCCTTGCCCCGCGATAGGCGCTGCCCACGTCGGCGCCAAGCCCAGCCCCGGGGGCGCGCGCCGCAAAATCGCTCCCGCCCCCGGAGGTGCGCGACAGGCCGCCGGTATCGGCTCCAGTGAGCTTGGCAATCACGCTCTCGACCGGGCCGCCCGGGGCAAACTGCACCACGACGAAGGCGACCAGAAGAATCCCGAGCAGGGTCGGGATCATCAGCAGGAGACGGCGGACAATATAGGCGCTCATGATTTCTCACCCGCCGGCCCTTTTGCCGCATCGAACCACCACATCTCCGGAGCCCCCACGCCGCCTGTATAGCGCGGCAGCGGCGAGGGATGGCCGAACTGATCCCAATAGGCCAGACGGTGAGTCCTCGAATACCACTGCGGCACCCAGTAGCGCCCGGCGCGAAACAGGCGATCAAAAGCGTGGCAGGCGACCGTAAGGTCGGCACGATTGTCGGCGGCAATGATCTTTTCGATCATGGCATCAATCGCCGGGCTGGCGATTCCGGCGAGATTATACGAGCCTTTGGTCGCGGCCGCCGCCGAAGAGAAGAACGGCCGCATGCTGTCCCCGGGAGTCGCCGACATGGAAAAGCGCTGGATCGTCATGTCGAAATCGAAATCCTCGATGCGCCTGCGGTATTGCACCGCATCGACCAGACGCAGGCTGGCCTCAATGCCGAGCATGGCAAGATTTTTGATATAGGGACCGTGATGAGGCTGCAGCGAGGTTTCCTCAATGAGGAATTCGATCCGCAACACCTCGCCATCGCCAAGAACACGCTTGCCGTCTTTGTCGACCTCGAGTCCGGCGTCTTTAAGCAGCGCTTGCGCTTTGCGCAGCACGCTGCGATTGTCACCCGTGCCGTCGGAAACTGGCGGCACAAAGGGTTCCCCGAACACCTCGTCGGGCACCTGCCCGCGAAACGGCTCCAGGAGCTTCAGTTCCTCGCCCGTCGGCGGCCCGCCCTGAACCATCAAAGGGGAGTTCTGGAACGGCGACACCGTGCGCGCATAGGCATCATACATGATGGACCGGTTGGTCCATTCGAAATCGAAGGCCAGCGTCAGGGCCTCGCGGACTCGTGGGTCGCGGAACTGCTTGCGGCGGGTGTTGATAAACCACCCCTGGGCACCGGAGGGCGTGTCATCGGGGACGGTCTCACGCCGCACCCGGCCGTCCCGGATGGCCGGAAAATCATAGCGCGTCGCCCACACCTTCGCGGTGAATTCCTCGCGAAAGAGATAATTTTTCGCCGTAAAGCCTTCGAAGGCCACGTCGCGATCGCGATAGAATTCGTAGCGCACCACGTCGAAATTGTAACTGCCGCGGCAGACCGGCAGATCCGCCCCCCACCAGTCCCTGACCCGCTCAAATTCGATATAGCGGCCGACCTCGAAGCGGCCGACCCGGTAGGGGCCCGAACCAAGTGGAATGTCGAGCGTGGTCTCGTCAAAGGCACGCCCCGCATAATAGGCTTTGGAGAAGATCGGAAGTGTGGCGACATAGAGCGGCACATCACGCCCGCGCTTCGCTGCAAAGGTGACGAGCAGCGTCACCTCATCCAGCGCCTCGGCACTCACCATGTCGCGCATCTGCACGGTGATCAGCGGATGGCCGCTCGCTTTCAGCGTGGTCAGCGAGAAGGCTGCGTCATGGGCGGTGAGCGGGCTGCCGTCATGGAAGCGGGCCTGCCGCCGCAGCGTGAAGCGATAGCGCAAGCCATCGTCCGAGATGCGCACGCTCTCCGCCGCCAGCCCATACATCGCGTCCAGCTCATCGGCAGCGCGCGCCATCAGGGAGGCAAAAGTCATTTCCATACCCTGAGCGCCGTCTCCCTTGAGGATGAAGGCGTTGAGGGAGTTGAAAGTCTGCTCGGACTGATTGTAGGAGCGCGACGAGGGGATCAGCGAAAAAGTGCCGCCCTTTGGCGCATCGGCATTGACATAGTCAAAATGCGGGAAACCGGCAGGATATTTGAGATCGCCGAAGGCCGAGATGCCATGACGCGCACTTTCGCCGCCTGCCGCAGGGGGCCGCGCGGCCTCTGTTGCGGCAGAAGACGCCGCCATGCAGCCGGGCGCGAGCGCCGCCCCGACAACCCCACCGACGCCGAGGCATAGCGCGTGCCGGCGCGAAATCTGCTTCATGCCCCGGTCTTTCACTTTTTCGCGATCCGCGCCGCGCGCTCCGCATCATACCACCAGATCGAAGGCAGGCCCGATGCAGCATATTTCGGCAGTTCATCCGGTCGACCGAAACGATCCCAGCGCGCGGTGCGCTGAAAGGGATAGTGCCACTGTGGCACGACATAATGGTTCCACAACAGCACCCGGTCGAGCGCTTTTGTGGCGGCGACGAGATCGGCACGGCTTTTGGCAAAGATCAGGCGTTCGATCAGCTTATCGATCGCCGGGTTTTTGATCCCGACCAGATTGCGCGCTCCGGGGATATCGGCCGTCGCCGAACTCCAATATTCGCGCTGTTCGTTCCCGGGCGACATCGACTCGCCCCAGGATGCCGTGATGATATCGAAGTCGAAGCTGCGCAGCCGGTTCTCATACTGGCTCGCATCGACCGTCCGCACCGATGCCGTGATCCCGAGCCGCTCCAGCGCCGGCTTATAGAACAGCATCAGTCTTTCAAAGGCCGGTTCATCGGTCAGCATCTCGACGACGAAGGCCTCCCCGGTCCTGGGATCGACCTGTTTGCCGGCCCGCAGTTCGTAACCCGCCTCCCTGAACAGGCGCAGGGCCATGCGGAGATTTTCGCGCACCGCTTCGGGCGTGTCGCCGACCGGATTGCTGTAAGCTGTGGTGAAGACCTCCGGCGGTACCTCCGCCCGCACCGTTTCCAGAATCTCGAGTTCGAGACCTTGCGGCAGATCCGTGGCCATCAGTTCCTCGATGCCATCGAAGTAACTGCGGGTACGTTTATACTGACCGAAGAACAGCTGCCGGTTCATCTCCTCGAAATCCAGGGCATAGTTGAAGGCCCGCCGCACCCTGGGATCGGCAAATTTGGCACGGCGCAGATTGAGCCCGAAGCATTGCATGCCTCCCGAACTACGGATCGGGAATTCCTCCGTGATCACGCGCTTGTCTTTCACTGCCGGGAAATCGTAAGCCGTCGCCCACGCCTTGGCGCTGCTCTCGGTGCGCCAGTCGACCTGGTCGGCCTTGAAGGCCTCAAGCGCGACCGTGCTGTCCCGGAAATATTCGTAACGCAGTTCATCGAAATTATGCTGCCCGACATTGACGTTGAGATCACGACCCCAATAATCCCTGACCCGCTCCAGCACGATCGAGCGGCCGGCAATAAACTCCTTGACCCGGTAGGGTCCCGAGCCCAGCGGGATTTCCAGCGTGGTGGCGGTGATGTCGCGCTTGTTGCCCTTGGCGTCGCTGCCCTCCCACCAGTGCTTCGGCTGTACCGGGAACTGACCGATGATCTGCGGCAATTCGCGATTGCCCGGCCCGTCGAAGGTGAATTTGACCTCGCGCGGCCCGGTCTTTTCGGCCCCGACCACGTGGCGGTAATAGGCGGCGTAGAAGGGATGATTCGCCTTCAGCGCCTCAAAGGTGAAAATCACGTCCTCGACCGTCACCGGTTGGCCATCATGCCATCTTGCCTCGGGCCGCAGGCGATAGACGACAGAGGAAAAATCAGCAGGGTGGCTGACGGATTCAGCCAGCAAGCCATAGCCGCTCGAGACTTCGTCCCAGGCCGAGACAGTCAGGGTCTCTGAGATGCGATCGACCTGACCGGCGAGAGCGCCCTTCACAACCGAGATCACGGAATTGAAATTATCAAAGGTCCCGATCTCGATCTGACGCAGCACCCCGCCTTTGGGCGCATCGGCATTGACATAGTCAAAGCGCTTGAAGCCGGCGGGATATTTGAGGTCGCCGAACAGCGACAGGCCGTGGCGCCATGGCAGTTCGCTGGTCTGGGCGGTCGCCGCCGTGATGACCGGAATGCGGGTGGCGGATGGAAGCAGGGGCAGGCCCGCAGCAGCGGCACCGGCGAGCAGAAGGTCGCGTCGGGAAAGAGCCAAATCAGAATTCCTGTCGGTTTTTCAAGACAGAGCCACTCTAGCCTATGGTTTCGGGCAAGAATGTTGCTTTTTTCTCATTTTTCTCGCCCGCCCCCCTGAAACCGGTTGCCCCTGTGCAAAAAGCCCCAAATCCGGTGCCCACGCAACCCTGCCGGAAACGACAACGGCTTTGGTCTCCGGCCCGCGGCACCTCACGCCACCATCCTTGCTGCAACAGACTCAAACGGCTATAAGCTTCGCGAACATATGGTGGACGAAACGGGACGCACGACCCGCGCCTGGTGCCCGGTCACCGCGATGGCGGAGATCCGGGAAATTTAAGGTGGCGTCCGCCCCAGATGTCGGTGGCCCGAGGGCCGCTGACAGCGGTCATCCTTACGGCGAAAGCCCTCATCCTCTGACAGGCATCCTTATGACCCCGGCCCCGATTCTGATCCTGATTCCGGCGCGCATGGCCGCCACAAGGCTGCCCGGCAAACCGCTGCTCGACATCAGTGGACTGCCGATGATCGTCCATGTGCTGGGGCGGGCACTGGCCGCCGACATCGGACCGGTGGCGGTGGCAACTGAATCTGCCGAAATCGCCGAGGTGGTCCGCGCCCATGGCGGGACCGCGATCCTGACCCGGGCCGACCACGCCTCGGGCTCCGACCGCATCCATGAAGCGATGGGCAAAATGGACCCGCAGGGCCGCGCCGGCATCATCGTCAATCTGCAGGGCGATTTCCCCACCATCCCGCCTTCAACCATCCGCGACGTGCTGGCGCCGCTTGACGACCCTTCCGTCGACATCGCCACCCTGGCCTCCCGCATCCATACCGAGGAGGAAGACCGCAATCCCAACGTGGTCAAGGCTGTGGGCACCAGCCTTGGTGGCCGGCGCTGTCGCGCGCTCTATTTCACCCGCGCCACCGCTCCCCATGGCGAAGGTCCGCGTTACCACCATATCGGGCTTTATGCCTACCGCCGCGCCGCACTGGAGCGCTTCGTCGCCCTGCCGCCCTCGCCTTTGGAACAGCAGGAAAAGCTGGAACAGCTGCGCGCTCTGGAGGCCGGCATGCGCATCGATTTCACGATCGTGGATGCCGTCCCCCGCGGGGTCGACACCGAGGCCGACCTCGAAAGCGCCCGAAGGATCCTTTCCAAATCCCAAGCGGCTGCTACAACCCCGCCATCATGACCGATGCGAAAATGACCAAGCTGAAAATCGCGTTCCAGGGCGAGCCCGGGGCCAATTCCCATATCGCTATCCTTGAGGCCTATCCGGAGGCCACGCCCGTCCCCTGCGCCACCTTCGAGGACGCCCTGACGGCGATCTCCGCAGGCGAGGCCGACCTCGGCATGATCCCGATCGAGAATTCGGTCGCCGGCCGGGTCGCCGACATCCACCATCTTCTGCCCGCTTCCGGTCTCTACATCATCGGCGAGTGGTTCCTGCCGATCCGCCACCAGCTGATGGCGATCAAAGGCGCAAAACTGGCCGACATAAAGAGCGTCGAGAGCCATGTCCATGCGCTCGGCCAGTGCCGGCGCATCATCCGCAATCTCGGCGTCCGACCGATCGTCGCCGCCGATACCGCCGGCAGCGCCCGCGACATTGCCAGCCGCGGTGACGCCACCGTCGCGGCCCTGGCGTCACGTCTGGCCGCCGAAATCTACGGCCTCGACATTCTCGCCGAGGATGTCGAAGATGAAGCCCACAACACCACGCGTTTTGTCGTGCTGTCGCCCAAGGAAAAATGGGCGCGTCAGGGCTCGGGGCCGCTCATCACCACCTTCGTCTTCCGGGTCCGCAACCTGCCCGCGGCGCTCTACAAGGCGCTCGGCGGTTTCGCCACCAACGGCGTCAACATGACCAAACTGGAAAGCTACATGGTTGACGGCGATTTCGCCGCCACCCAGTTCTATGTCGACGTCGACGGCCATCCCGGGGACAGGGGGCTTGCCTTTGCCCTGGAGGAGCTGAAATTCTTCTCCCGGGAACTGCGCATCATCGGCGTCTATCCAGCTCATCCCTTCCGCGCCACACTGAGGGAGAGCTGAAGGGCGACCTCGTCGCTTCGATCCCGCATCCCCCGACCGCCCGAGACAGGAAGGCTTCCCAGCCCATGTGCCCATCCACCGAAGCCGCCAGCCAGGACAATCGGATCCGCCAGGACAATCTGGCCAGCCATGACGATCTGGCGATCTCCTTTGAGTTCTTCCCGCCACGGACCGAGGAGATGGAACGCGACCTGTGGCAGACCGTCACCCGTCTGGCCCCACTGCAGCCGGATTTCGTCTCGGTCACCTATGGTGCCGGCGGTTCGACCCGGGAACGCACCCACGCCACGATTGCCCGTCTGCTGAAGGAGACCACGCTCAAGCCCGCCGCCCATCTCACCTGTGTCGGTGCGAGCCGCGGCGAGATCGACGACATTGTCGAACGCTATCACGCCCTCGGCGTGCGCCATATCGTTGCGCTGCGCGGCGATCCACCCGGCGGCATCGGCACCCCCTATGTCGCGCATGCGGACGGTTATTCGACCTCGACCGAACTCGTGGCCGGGATCCGCAAGCGCCATGGCGACATCGAGATCTCGGTCTCGGCCTATCCTGAGAAGCACCCGGAAGCCCGCGACTTCGACGCCGACATCGACGCTTTGAAGGCCAAGGTCGACAGCGGCGCCACCCGGGCCATCACCCAGGTGTTCTTCGACAACGATTTCTATTTCCGCTATCTTGAGCGCGTGCGCTCCCGCGGCATCACCATCCCTGTTGTGCCCGGCATCATGCCGCTGCATAATTTCAAACTGGCGCGCAATTTCGTCACCCGCGCCGGCACCACCGTACCCGACCAGCTGGCGGCGAAATTCGAGGGTCTCGACGACGACGCCGAGACCCGCCAGCTGGTTGCGGCCACGGTCGCCATCGACCAGCTGCGTCATCTCGCCCGCCACGGCGTGCGCAATTTCCACTTCTACACCATGAACCGCGCCGATCTGGTCTTCGCCATCTGCCATCTGCTCGGGATCCGGCCTGCGGCCTGACGCCCCGATCCGGTTCCGATCCGCCGAAAAATTCAACTCCCGGGACTGCGACCTCCGCATCTCCCGGGTCCTCACGTGCAGGAGCCCCGATGACCGCACCCGTCTCTGACACCATCGCCGCCCTGCGTCAGGCCGCCGCCACGCGCATCCTGGTTCTTGATGGTGCCATGGGCACCATGATCCAGGCCCGGAAATTCGACGAGGCCGCCTTCCGCGGGGACCGCTTTGCCGATTTTCACCGCGACCAGTCCGGCAACAACGACATCCTGATCCTCACCCAGCCCCAGACCATTGAGGACATCCATCTCGCCTATCTGCGCGCCGGTGCCGACATCATCGCCACCAACACCTTTTCCTCGACCTCGATCGCGCAGGCCGACTACGATCTTGCCGCAGTCGTCCATGAACTCAACCGCGACGGTGCCCGCCTTGCCCGTAACGCCGCGCGCCGCGCCGAGGCGGAGGACGGGCGCGTCCGTTTCGTCGCCGGCTCGATCGGGCCCACCAACCGCGCCGCCTCAATGTCCCCCGATGTTGAAAATCCAGGCTTCCGCGCCGTCTCCTTCGACGACCTGCGCCAGGCCTATGGCGAACAAATCGAAGGCCTGCTGGAGGGCGGCGTCGATCTCCTCGTGGTCGAGACCATCTTCGACACGCTCAACGCCAAGGCGGCGCTTTACGCCATCGCCGAGATCTCGGCGGCCCAGGGGCTCCACATCCCGGTGATGGTGTCGGGCACCATCACCGACGACTCCGGCCGCCTGCTCGCCGGACAGACCGTCGAAGCCTTCTGGAATTCGGTGCGTCATGCCCGCCCCTTCAGCATCGGTTTCAACTGCGGCTTCGGTGCGGAAAAGCTGCGCAACTATGTCGCTGAAATCGGCCGCGTTGCCGACACCCTGGTCTGCGCCTACCCCAATGCCGGCCTGCCCAATGAATTCGGCGGCTTCGACGAAGACCCCGACTATATGGCGCGCCGGATCGGCGAATTCGCCCGCGACGGCCTGGTCAACATCGTCGGCGGCTGCTGCGGCACCACGCCGGCCCATATCGCGGCGATCGCGGAAGCGGTGGCGCCCTATAAGCCGCGCCAGCTGCCGCAAATCGAACCCCGCCTCAGACTGTCGGGCCTGGAGGCCTTCACGCTCGGCCCCGACATCCCCTTCGTCAATGTCGGCGAGCGCACCAATGTCACCGGTTCCGCACGCTTCCGCAAACTTATCAGCGCCGGCGACTATAGCGCGGCGCTCGCTGTTGCCCTCGACCAGGTCGAAAGCGGCGCCGCCGTGATCGACATCAACATGGACGAGGGCCTGCTGGATTCGCAGGCTGCGATGCAGACCTTCCTCCATCTCATCTCCTCCGAACCCAACATTGCCCGCGTTCCGGTGATGATCGACTCCTCGAAATTCGCGGTGATCGAGGCCGGCCTCAAATGCGTGCAGGGCAAGTCGATCGTCAACTCGATCTCGCTGAAAGAAGGCAGGGAGAAATTCATCGCCGAGGCCACGATTGCCCGTCGCCATGGTGCCGCGGTGGTGGTCATGGCCTTCGACGAGACAGGCCAGGCCGACAGCTTCGAGCGCAAGATCGCGATCTGCCAGCGCGCCTACACCATCCTGGTCGATGAACTCGGCTTTCCGCCCGAGGACATCATCTTCGACCCCAATATTTTCGCCATTGCCACCGGCATCCCCGAGCACAACAACTACGCCGTCGACTTCATCGAGGCGGTGCGCTGGATCCGCCAGAACCTCAAGGGCGCCCATGTCTCCGGCGGCGTCTCCAATCTGTCCTTCTCCTTCCGCGGCAACGAACCGGTGCGTCAGGCCATGCACGCGGTGTTTCTCTATCACGCCATTCGTGCCGGGATGGATCTCGGCATCGTCAATGCCGGACAGATGGCGGTCTATGACGACATCGATGCGGAACTGCGCCAGGTCTGCGAGGATGTCATCCTCAACCGTGATCCGGGAGCGTCGGAGCGCCTCCTCACACTCGCGGAAAAGTTCCGCGGCCAGGAGACCAAGACCCGCGAGGCCGACCTCGCCTGGCGCGAATGGCCGGTTTCAAGGCGCCTCAGTCACGCCCTGGTCCACGGCATCACCGAATATATCGAAGCCGACACCGAAGAAGCACGCCTTGCCGCAAAGCGGCCGATCGAGGTCATCGAAGGCCCGCTGATGGCGGGCATGAACACGGTCGGCGATCTCTTCGGCGACGGCAGGATGTTCCTGCCTCAGGTGGTCAAGTCGGCGCGGGTGATGAAGCAGGCGGTGGCCTATCTCATGCCCTTCATGGATGAGGAAAAACGCCAGTCCGCCGACGGCAGCATCGTCGGTCCCACCAGTGCCGGCAAGATCGTGCTGGCCACCGTCAAGGGCGACGTGCACGACATCGGCAAGAACATCGTCTCAATCGTACTTCAGTGCAATAATTTCGAAGTCATCGACCTCGGTGTCATGGTGCCCGCCGCAAAGATCATCGAGGCGGTCAAAAGCGAAAAGGCCGATATCGTCGGCCTGTCCGGCCTCATCACGCCCTCGCTCGACGAGATGGCGTTTCTCGCCGCCGAATTGCAGCGGGAGGGCCTCCATCTGCCGCTCTTGATTGGAGGTGCCACCACCAGCCGGGTCCACACCGCGGTCCGCATCGACCCCAATTATCAGGCCGGCTCTGTGGTCCATGTCAACGACGCCAGCCGCGCGGTCAGCGTCGCCACCTCGCTGTTGTCGCCGGAGCGCGGCGAAGCCTATGCCGCCGAGATGCGCGCCGAGTACCAGAAAATCTCCAGCGCCCATCTGCGCGCCCAGGCCGACAAGAACCGCCTTGCGCTTGAGACCGCCCGGTCCCGCGCCTTCCCGATTGATTTTGCCGCCCAGCCCCCTTCGGTGCCGCACTTCCTCGGCACCAGGACCTTCGCCGATTACGATCTCGGCGAACTCGTGGCATCCATCGACTGGACCCCCTTCTTCAAAACCTGGGAACTCTCGGGGCGCTTCCCCCAGATTCTTGACGATTCCAACATCGGTCCCGCCGCCCGTTCGCTTCATCAGGACGCGCAACGCATGCTGGCGCGTATCGTCGCCGAGAAATGGTTCATCGCCCGCGCCGTGATCGGTTTGTGGCCGGCCAATTCGCTCGGAGACGACATCCTGGTGTTTGCCGACGAGCGCCGCACCACGCCGATCGCCACCTTCCACACCCTGCGCCAGCAGCTGGAGAAAAGGGGCGACCGCGCCAACACAGCACTGTCCGATTTTATTGCCCCGGTCGAGGCCGGCGTTGCCGATTATGTCGGCGGCTTCATCCTCACCACCGGCATCGGCGAGGACGAACTCACCAGCCACTTCTACAACGCCGCCGACGATTATTCCGCCATCCTGTGCAAGTCGCTGGCCGATCGTCTGGCCGAGGCCTTTGCCGAGCACCTCCATGCCAGGGTGCGCCGCGAGTTCTGGGGCTATGCGCCGCAGGAAGACCTCGGCGTCGAGGACATGATCCTGGAGAAATATCGCGGCATCCGGCCCGCTCCGGGCTATCCCGCCCAACCCGACCACAGCGAGAAGCGCACGCTGTTTGACCTCCTCGACGGCGAGAATGCCGCCGGCGTCACGCTGACGGAAAATTTCGCCATGGCACCGGCATCCTCGGTGTGCGGGCTCTATTTTGCCCATCCCGACAGCTTCTATTTCGGGGTCGGCAAGATCGAACGCGACCAGGTCGAGGATTACGCCGGGCGCAAGCGCATGCCGGTCGGCCGC
>WQYW01000095.1 GCA_009781045.1 Alphaproteobacteria bacterium | reverse complement strand
GCACCCCCGGTACCCAACGGACCCGACTCGATCAGTCAGCGCATCCACCTGGCATCTATGAACGACGAATACCTGCTAAGTGTCCTGGCTGCCTAATGAAATTTCTTCACCCGATTCCCCTGGTCAAATTGTCAGGCGGATGGGTGAAGAAGGCCTCAGGAAATGCGTGACAGGGACGAAATCGGTTCATTTGATCGCTCGAAACCTGTCCCGCCGCACCCGGAACGACCCTGACCGGGGGGTTGGACGCAATCGCGCGCGGGTTTCCTGAGAGAGCTGATTTTTTTTCAATGGAATGCTGGATTGCACCGCCGGCAGGGTCATCTCCCGGCGAGGGACCCTTCGCGGTGGCGTTGGCGTGCGACACCGATGCGTCGGCAGGATGGAGCGGATATCGGGCCTTGCTCCGATTTGCCAAAGGCACTCCAGCCACGATTATCCGGGGATCCATGCCCCAGGCCGGGTGGCGGCGCGAGCCAGAACGCCAATTCCCCCCACCGGCCCCCCTGGATGAAACCCGGACTCCGGGGCGCCGCCATACCCCGCAACATGGCGGCAGTTTCTTTCCAGGGCCCAAAAGGGTGGGTCTGAATGGCGAGACTGCGAGATGCCCAGGGGATCGCGATCGGCTTCGAAGGCTGTGGGCTGTGGTTGCTGGCCTGGCTGCACAGGAACGTCTGAAATCCGGCAACCGGGAACCGGGAGGCAGGCCGCGGGCTGTGGGCGGCTTCCGCCAATCGGCGACACAGGCATGGAATCGCGTCAGAAAGTCGTTGCGGACCGGTATGTCAGGGAATCGCGGGCGCTCTCGCCACAGACGCAAAGGATACCTGAGGTCACGACAATCGCGAAGCAGCATGGGTTCCTCACCGGGACGTCCTGCCGGGGGAAAATCATCGTTCACCGGCGATCAGGATCTTGTCCGCGCATTGCCGCGGGATGGCGGCACGCGTCCTCGGATCTGTCCGTGAGCAGGGCAGGGACAACGGCGCATTGTGCAGACGAACGACGGCGGCTCTGGGGTCGCCCTGGTGGCGTGGGCGCTGGACCGGCATGGACTGAAAATCGGCCACTGGGTCAATGCCGGAATATGCGACAGTATCAACAGCCGGAAGTCGCAGCCGGCCCCGGCCCTGAGTGCCTGAGAGCGGCGCAGCATCTATTCCCGGGTGGGGGCGCCAGCGATGTGTCGGGAAGGATGCCGTGGAGCTGCCGATGCGGGGACAATCCGCTCTGGCGTCCATGCTGCAGCGAGGCGCTGGGCCTCACGGATCTCGGTTTCGGACATTTTTGATGCCACCGCGTCGCGGTACCTGGCGTAGAGACTGCGCATTTCACCGCTGGCGCGTGACGCTGCCAGGTTGAGCCATTTATAGGCCAGGACCGGATCCGGCGCGATGCCGTGGCCCTTGTCATACATCAGGCCCAGCCTCGCCTGTGCAAAGGGATCACCAAGAGCGGCGCCCCGGGCATAGAGACGGATCGCCAGGTCATAGGCCTGTGGCGCGCCATAGCCCTGTTCATGGAGGAAGCCGAGCAGGCCCAGCGCCCTGGCGTTGCCGGCTCCGGCGAGCGGTGCCAGTTCGTCAAATGCGAGGACATAGTCACCCTGCCGGAAGGCGGCGGATGCCCGCGACAGCGGGTCCGCCCGCAGCCCGGTAATCCCGGCGGCGGAGACCAGCAACACCAGGAGCAGCGGCGCGCCCCATGGCCGCCGTGCCCAGCGTCGGAGAGCTTCAGTGGAAGCTTGTGGTGACCGCTGCATTGGTCTTTCTCGTCACAATCTCGCCGCGGAATTTCGAGCGCAGTTCCTCGGCCACGTTATGGGCATCCGAGCCGTCGCGGATGATCTGCGGGCGAATGAAAATGATCAGCTCGGTGCGCTGGGTGGTGTTGCTCTGGTGACCGAAGGCATCGCCAAGACCCGGGATCTGATCAACCAGGGGGATGGTATTGCGGTTGCCGCTCTGCTGCTCGCTGATCAGGCCGGCGAGAAGGACGGTCTGGCCGTTGGCCACCGAAATCTGGCTCTTGACCCGGCGCTCCGACACTGTCGGCGTCAGGCTGTTGGCACTCGTCGCCGGCACATTGCTGATCTCCTGCTCGATGTCGAGCCGGACATTGCCGTTGCCGCTGACGCGCGGGGAGACGCGCAGGATGATGCCGGTGTTGCGGTAATCGATGGTATTGACGACGGTGTTGTTGGTGGTCAGCACGGTGGCGCTGCCGGTCGACACCGGGACCACGTCGCCCACCTGCAGCGTCGCTACCTGGTTGTTGATGACCACCAGCGACGGATTGGAAAGGACCTTCACGCTGGTCACGGCATGCAGTGCGTCCAGAATGACGCTGGGCTGGGTTTCGGAGCCGATCAGGAAGTTGAAGCCGGGGAAAGCCCGATTGATGAAGGCATTGGCCACCGTGCCTGCCAGCGCCGCGCCGGTTGTGGGGTCGACGCTGGTGGTGGCCGGGCCCGTGGCCTGTGTGTTGAGGATGGAGCCGGTATTGGCTTTCAAGCCGAGATTGCGACTGGTCAGGTAGGATTGTACGCCATAGGACAACTGGTTGTTCAGCGTCACCTCGGCGATGGTGGCGTCAAACGCGACCTGCAGTTGTGGCCGGTCGATCTGGATCAGGGTCGATTCGATGATCCGGTAATTGCTCTGGTCGGCATAGATCAGCAGGGCGTTGTTGACGGTATCGGGCGTGATGCGGACGCCTTTCATCAGGCGCTGCCCGCCGCCGCCGCCGCCGCCGCTGCGGTCGTCGTCGGCAGAGGCGTCGCCCGAGCGGCTTTTGTCGGAGCCATCGCTGCTCATGGATGAGCCGAAGCCTGTAGTCGTGCCGGCTCCGGTGCGGGTGGCGGAGCCGATCGTGGAGGTTGAGGAATTGTTGTTGAGGGAAAGGCGGTCGCTGCTCGAGGTCGAGCTGGTTCCGGAGCCGGGCGCGAGCGGATTGTCAGCGCCGCCGAGAAGGTTCGACGAGGATGAGCCGCCGAGGAACATATCGGTCAGGATGCGCGCGATCTGGCGCGCCTCGCCATATTTGATGTGGTAGACGTGGACCGCGGTCCGGCTGGTGTCGTTGCGGTCGAGCCGCCGGATCCAGGTCGCGGCGGAGCGCAGCATCTCCGCCTTCCGGGTGACGACCATGATGGCATTGAGCCGGGCGACCGGCATGAATTTGATGACGTTCTGGCTGAGGCCGTTTTCCCCGGAATCGACGATCTTTTCCAGTTCGGCGATGATCGGAGCGGGGGAACCGCTGTCGATCGGGAAAATGCCGACCGACTGACCGTGCATCCAGTCGACGTCGAAGCTCACTACGGTGTCGACGGCGGCGCGGCGCTCCGGTCCTGTGCCCTGGATGAGAATGAGGTTGCGTGCCGAGTCGGCGCGGACCGAACCGGGCTTGGTGGCAAAACTGTCGATCAGTTTCAGGACCGTCGGGGCCGACACATAGCGCAGCGGCACCACCGAGACCCCGAATCCGGGCTCCGGGGTGGCGCTGACACTGTCGATGTGCCCGGCACCGACGGCGTCGCCAAGGGGGGCCAGGCGATAGCCGTTGCTGTCGCGCAGCAGTACCACGCCGCTCAGTCGCATGGCGTTCTCGACTACGAAAATGATATCGGATTTCGGCACCGGCCGCGCCGATACCAGGCTGACCGTGCCCTGGACGCGCGGATCGATGGTGTAGTTCACATGCAGGATGTCGCCGAGCGCGACCTTGGCGACGGTGGCGACGGGAGTATTCTCAAAATTGAGATCGAAACCACCACCACTCGCGACCATCTGCGGGCGATCGTCCGCCGCGACGGTTGCTTCGGAGCCTTCATAGATAGCGGCGTTGGCGTCAGTGCCGGCGTGACCGGCGCTGACGCCAGCGCCACTCACCGGCTGCGGCAGGCGCGGCGCGATGTCAATCGAGCGCACCTTGTCGATGATGTCGATCTGTGTCGAATCGACTCCTCCGCGCAGCGCTGAGGAACCGCAGGATGCCAGGAAGGTCATCGCAATAACGGCGGTTACAGCGCTTGCACAACGATGAATAAGGGGGTACCGGCCAATGCTGCCGACGCGTACCATAACTCGAATTCGCCATTTCTTCTGTGCGGTGGATGGTCCGCAACGCCTGACTTCAAATCTGGCGATTCATTTATCAAAGAAATATGACAGAAATAATTCATCCCTCCCTCCCGCAGGCGGGGAGACCCGCAGCGATGGCGGACAGCCGCGCGTGCGTTGCCAGAAAGCGGGAGGTTGTATCTGGAGAAAATGCCGGAGACCTTACGATTGCGAATCGTTCGTGCGGTGGACAGGACGGATTTTCAACTGATTTTAAGAAGCCTCTTTTCTCTTTTCTTTTCACACGTCTCCGGGTCGGTTCGAAAGCGGTTGTGGCGGCTCGGCACCGAAGGGCGCGCGGGCCTTGAAGGGCAGGCCGCAGGGGGAGGAAGATCCGAAAAAATGTCCGCATCGACGTGAGCTGCGGTCCGCTGCGGACAGCTGGGTGTCCGGGCGCCGCGCGTCCCCTGCAAGATCGGTCATGGGGTCTGGTTTCGCTGTCACGGTGGTTTCGCATGGCTGTCACATTCCGGGTTGATAACGTCTGCCTGGAGGTGAATCGGCAGGATGACGACTCGCCGGTGGGGCCGTTGGTGGCAGCGGGAAGTCCCGACCTCTGTGGCAGGAAAACAAGATGACCCGCGGATCGTCCTCGCAGTTTGCTGATTATCTCCGGCACCACAGGCATCTGATCGAAGCCGACGGGCCTGCGCCCGGGGGCAGTGGCAGTGGGCTTGCTGGCGAGCGGCTTTATCGGCGGACTGAACTTTCGCCAGCCGAATTCGCCGATGAAGCAGCGCGTTTCTTTGCTTTGAAGCGTGTCACGCTGCAGGAACTGATGGCGGCGGAACCGCTGGTAAGCGAGTTCACGCCGCGTTTTCTGCGTGAGACGCTGGTCTATCCCTGCAGGACCGGGGAGGGGGAGGCCATGCTCGCCGTCGCCGATCCCGGTGACGAGGCGGCGCAACGCGCCGCGGAGATCGTTCTCGGGCCCGATGTGGTGATCCGGGTTGCGACATCCGAGGATCTGGCGGTGATCGTCAACGAACGGCTTGGCGAAGACGATGTCGGGCCCGAGGATGATGTGACGCCGTCGCTGCGTGACGACGATATCGAGAGTCTGCGGGATCTGGCGAGCGGGGCTCCGGTGGTCCGCGCCGTCAACGATCTGCTCGAAAAGGCGGTCGAACTTCGCGCCAGCGACATCCATATTGAACCCTTCCTCGCCGGCCTGACGGTGCGGCTGCGCGTCGACGGGCTGCTGCGGCCGGTGGCGGCGCCGGCCGGTGTGTTGCCCCAGGCGGTGATTTCCCGGATCAAGATCATCGCCAATCTCAATATTGCCGAGCGGCGGCTGCCCCAGGATGGCGCCGCCCGACTGCGTGCCGGGCGCTCCGATATCGACATCAGGGTCGCGATCATGCCGACGCAGCACGGCGAGACGGTGGTGATCCGGATTCTGCCCAAGGATCGCGGCCTGCTCATGGTCGACCGGCTCGGATTTTCAGGGGCCGATGAGAGCCGGTTGCGCCGTCTGCTGAAACTGCCCCATGGCATGATCATCATCACCGGGCCCACCGGCAGCGGCAAGACGACGACGCTGGCGACGATCCTGTCGGTTCTCAACGAACCGACGCGCAAGATCCTGACGATTGAGGATCCGGTGGAATATGAGATCCCGGGCATCAACCAGTCGCAGATCAGGCCGGGAATCGGCCTGACGTTCGCCGCGGCGCTGCGTTCTTTCGTACGCCAGGATCCCGACGTGATCATGGTCGGAGAGATCCGCGATGCGGAGACGGCCCATGTCGCCGTCCACGCTGCGCTCACCGGACATCTGGTCCTGACGACGCTGCATACCGAAACCGCAGCGGCGGCGGTACCGCGCATGCTCGATCTCGGCGTCGAAGCCTATCTGCTGCGCTCCGTGCTGCGCGGCGTGATCGGCCAGCGCCTGGTGCGCCAGCTGTGTGAGCGCTGCAAGGCACCGCATCCGCTTGATGACAGCGACTTCGGCGGCGATCCGCGGCTTGAAGCCGTCGGGTTTTGTGACGGTGAGACCCTCCATCAGGCTGTGGGCTGCGAACGCTGCGGCGGTACCGGCTATCGCGGCCGGCTCGGCATTTTCGAACTGCTGGAGGTCAATGCCGGGATCCGTGAGCTGATCGCAGAGAAGACCGACGGGTTGAGGATTGACGAAGCGGCAATTCAGGCCGGGATGACGACAATGCTTGATGATGCGGTGGCCAAATGCCGGCTCGGCCAGACCTCGGCTTGCGAGATCTTCCGTGTGACAACGATGCGGTGACGTGGTGCCAGATTTCCGTTACCGGGCCCTGACGCAGAGCGGTGAGATTGTGGAGGGAGCGATCACCGCGCCGACGCGCGCTGAAGTAGAGCGCCGGATCGAATATCTGCAGTTGCTGCCGATCGAAACCGTGGAGGACAGGCGGGGCGGTGGGTTTCAGGGCCTGATCGGGCGGCCCAGTGCTGCGGAAATAACCACCTTCACCGGGGATCTGGCCCTGCTGCTCAAGGCGGGGGCGCGTCTCGACGATGCCCTGGAACTGCTCTCCGGCGACGCCGACGTCGGACGGATGCGGCCTGTGGTGAGCCGGCTCCACGGTGCCATTTTCGCCGGCCGGAGTTTCGCCGATGCGGTCGCGGATCATCCGGCACTGTTTCCGCCGATCTACTGTGCCCTGGTGCGGGTGGGCGAAGTCTCGGGCTCGCTCGACGAGGTTCTGGGTGCGCTGGCAGCCGAACGGGCGCGTTCCGAAGAGATGCGGCGCAAGCTCACCGATGCTGTGCAGTATCCGGCTTTCGTGCTCTTTGCCGCCAGTGCGGTGATGCTGTTCTTCATCCTTTTCGTGCTGCCGCAGTTTTCGACCGTGCTGGGTGATTTCGGGACAAAGTCGGACAGCACGCTGGGGACGCTGATCGCACTGTCTGATTTTCTGCGGGCGAATGGCACTGCGGTGATGACCATCGCCACTGCGGTGCTGGCCGGGGCGTGGGCGCTGCTGCGTCGAGCCGCCGTGCGTGCGGCCCTGGTCGCGATGCTGTCCCGCCTGCCGGGGATCGGCGTGATCTTTCAGTATTATCGCACCAGTCTGTTTTGTCGCAATATCAGTGTGCTGCTGGAAAGCGGCGTCAATCTGACGGCGACGCTGCGGATCCTCGTCGATATCATGGCCGCGACCGGAGATGCGAAAATCTGGAGCGCGGCGGCGGACCGGGTGCGCCACGGCGGCAGGCTGTCGGATGCGCTTGCGGCCGCAGACGGCCTGCCGCCGATGGCGCTGCGCATGCTCCGGCTCGGTGAGGAAACCGGGGAGCTGCCTTCCCTGGCGGGGCGGGTGGCGCAGTTTTACGAAGCCAAACTGCAGCGCGGCCTCGATCGTGTCGCCGCCATCGTCGGGCCGCTGGCCATCATCGCAATCAGCGCTGTCGTCGGCGGATTGATCGTATCGGTCATGACGGCACTGCTCTCCGTCACACAACTTGTCCAGTAGGGGGCCATGATCCTGATGTCGCGCAAAACCATCCTCACAGGAAGAGATTCCCGCGTTGCCGGCGAAGCCGGGTTCACCCTGGTTGAAATGCTGGTTGTGATCGCGATCATCGGACTGATCATGGGGCTGATCGGTCCCCGCGTCCTCAATTACCTCAGCGAGTCGAAAGTCAAGGCGGCGCGGATCCAGATGCAGAGTTTCGCCAGCGCCCTTGATCTCTATTATCTCGACGTCGGCCGCTATCCTACCAGTGCCGAAGGGCTTGCGGGACTGGTGCATCAGACGCCGGGCGTGGAGGTCTGGAACGGGCCCTATCTGAAGGGAGGCAAGGTCCCGCAAGACCCCTGGAACCATCCTTATGTTTATCGCGTGCCCGGCGGGAATGGACCTTACGACATCATCTCCTACGGTTCGGACGGACAGGAGGGAGGCAGCGGTCTTGCCGGAGACATTTCCCTGGATGCCACAGCGGCGAGGAACGACTGAGGATGGGCAATCGCAGCCGGCGCGGCTTCACTCTGCTCGAGATGGTCTGTGTGCTGGCCATCGTCGGGTTGATGGCTTCCGTGCTGTTGCCGGTGATGCCGCGTGCCACCTCGCGATCGCGTCTTGAGTCCTGTGCGGTGGAGATCGCCACCCTCCTCAAGGGCGATCGCAACGCGGCGATGAGCCGCGGCGACAGTGTTGCGACGCGGGTCGATGCCGCCGGGCGCAGGATTGCCTCGGGCGCGTCCCGGGTGGTGGTGGAACTGCCGGGCGATGTGCGGCTTGATGCCGTGTTGCCTCAGACCTGCGGGCAGCAGGCGGCGCGATCGACCATCCGCTTTTTTGCCGACGGCAGTTCCTGCGGCGGAAGTATCGCGCTCCGCCGTCTGGAGTGGACTTATGCGATTGAGGTCAACTGGCTGACCGGAAGGGTCGAAATTGTCGCTGCTGCCATCCATTGAACGGCGCGATGCCGGCTTCATGCTTATCGAGGTGCTGGTGGCCCTGGCCATTGTTGCGGTCTCATTGGTTGCCATCGGTTCGGTGATGGCCGGCAACGTGCGTGCGGTGCGGGCGCTGGAGCGGCGTGTGGCGGTGACGCAGATCGCGCGCCGGGTGATGGCGACCGCAATTCCGCCACGCGCCGCGCTTCGTCAGGGGACATGGTCGGGGGAGGACGAATTCTGTCACTGGAGCATCGAGGTCAGCCCGCCTGGCGAACTCGCGGCTGATGCGCCCCAGGCGCAATGGGTGCCGCAGATCGTGAGGCTGCGGATTGAATCCGCCGGAGCGGTGGTCGCCGACATCAGCAGCGTCCGACTGACCCCACGAGCGGCTGAGCGATCTGGCGAGTGAGGATCTTCATGTGCCGGAAACGTGAAGCTGAGCGCGGCGGAACATTGATTGAGGCCATCGCCGCCCTGGCGCTGATGGGGCTGGTGCTGTCGGCACTGGCGACGATCACGGCGCAGTGGCTGCCGAACTGGCGCCGCGGCTTTGGCCGCATCGAGCGCGCCGAGAGGATCGGGATCGTATTGCAGCGGATCAGTGCCGACCTGGCGGCGGCGGAATATGTTCCGCCAGGCCGTGATACGCGTCGTCCGCTTTTCGACGGATCGCCGTCCGCAGTGGTCTTCGTGCGCACGGCGATCGGACCGAATGCGCCGGCGGGACTTGAGGTGGTGCGTGTCGGTGCCGGCGGAGAGGGGGAGGGCCGCGTCACGCTGCGCGAGCGGGCCCGGTTCACGCCGCTCGCAGGGGGGCGGTCGTGGCTGGAACATCTGCATTTTGAGAATCCGGTCAGACTCTGTGCCGCTCCGCTGCAGCTGTCCTTTGCCTATGCCGGTCCTGACCGGGTGTGGAAAAGCACGTGGCGCAACGAAGCCCGGCTTCCGGCAATGATGCAGCTGACGATGCGCGAGGAGGGGCGTGACGACGCTTCGGTGTCGACTGTGGCGGTCATTCACGCCCAGATGGCGGGCAGCTGTCTGAGCGAGGACGGGCAATGCGAGGACGGTGCGGATGCGACTGGCGGGGCCGCCAGCGCGCCACCCGTGGCAGGGCAGGAGGGACAGCAATGATGCGGGACGGATCCGGCAGGAGTGGCGGCGAGCAGGGTTTCGCGCTGGTCGCAGTGTTGTGGATCGTGCTGGCGCTGTCGTCGCTGGCGCTGATTTTCGCGGCCTATGTCTACGCCTCCGAGCGTGGCGTTGCGGTCAGCGACAGGGCGCTGAAAACCGAGGCGCTGCTGTCGGCGAGTCTTGAATTGACAGCCTGGAAGCTGAACCTGGGCAACGAAAAGGACCGGCCGGCGCAGGGCTCGTTCCGCTTCAGCATGAATGGCGCCGATGTCGCTGTGACCTTCATCTCCGAGGCGGCGCGGATCGACGTCAATTTTGCATCCCGGGAAGTGCTGGCCGCTCTTTTTGTCGCGGTCGGTGGCAACAGGGAGGTGGCCGGGGCGGCTGCCGATCGCATCATCGGCTGGCGCAGCCGTCCGGCCGCTGCCGGGGTCAGCCAGGAAGAGGCGTTTTATGAACAGGCAGGTTACGCCCCACGGCTGGCGCCTTTTGCCCATGTCAGCGAACTGGCGCTGGTGGCCGGTCTGCCGGCGCCGCTGCTTGAGCGAGCCCGGCCCTTTGTGACGGTGTTCAATGGATCGGGCGAGGTTGACGCGACGATTGCCGCCCCTGAAGTGGTGGCCGCTGTGGCGGCGCCGACGCCCGGTGCGGCGCCGACGCCGGATGGGGCTGCGGCGGCAACGCCTGGGGCGACAAGCCGACGCTATCGCGTTGAGACGGCCATTCGTTACCGCAATGGCGGTGAGACAGATGCGGAAATCGTGATCGCGCTGACGACGAAAGACGAGCCCTATCGTGTGCTGTCGTGGCAGGACGACGTGCGGCGGGAACACAGCGGATTCGGACTGCGGAGGCCGTTGTGACGATGTTGTCCGAGGGCCGGCAGGCCTTTGATCAATGGATCGCTGCTGTCGCGCAGGCTTGCGACCGGCTGGCCGGCGTGATGTTTCGTGCCCGCCGCATCGTGCTTGAGCAGGATGGTGACGGCAGCTTCACCGCCAGTTTGCCGGCGGTGAAGAGCGGGGTGCAGCTGTCCGCTTTCGCGTTCCGGCTGGAGGGGGGCGGTGCCGTCCCGCCCCTGCCACCGGAATGGAAAACGGTGTTTCGCGGCAGCCATGTTGAGGTTGGCCTGGAGAGTGGCCATGTTCTGGTCCGTCACATCGACTTGCCGGCTCAGGCGGCTGGCTTTCTCAGCGGCATGATTGCCGCGCAGATTGATCGCCTGACCCCCTGGGACGCCAGTGATGCGATTTTCGGTCGCGGCCAGCCCGCCGCGATGGCGGAAAACCGCATCGAGGTCGCTGTCGCGGCGACATCCAAGCGGGCGGCAGCTCCGTTGCTGGAGCTGGCGAAATCGCTGCATGTGGCTTCGCTGACGATCGGCACCAGGATTGAAGGGGGGGATGGCGCCGCACAACATGTGGTGATGCATGATGAAGTGCTCGACAGCCGGATCCCGGCCCGGCTTGAAGGTTGGCTCCGGACACTGGTGCTCGGGCTGGGGGTGGCCGCCCTTGCTGCGACGCTCGCTGCGGCCTATGTCGGCGGATCGCTGCAGTCGGAACTGGAGGATCTGCAGCAGCAGCTGTCCCGACGCAGCGCGGCGCTGCGCCACGATGGCGGCGGGGCGGCATCCGGCCTCAGCCTGGTCAGCAGACGCAAGCTGGGGACGCCCTCGAGTGTCATCGTGCTCGAGACCCTGTCGCGGCTGTTTCCCGATTCCACCTATGTGACGGAACTGCATATCGAAGGCGGCCGGATTCAGCTCATCGGCATGACCCAGGATGCGCCGTCCCTGATCCGTCTTCTCGAGCAGTCGTCGCAGTTCAGCCAGGCCATATTCTTCGCGCCCACTACCCGGGCGGCGAATGAGACCGCCGAGCGCTTCCATATCGAGGCTCACATCAACGCATCTCCTGGTTCCGGGACATGAGAGTGTTTTTCACACGATTACGAGCCGCGATTTCGGCGCCATTGCCGGCGGCCGCGATCTATCTCGCGGTAATGACCGGTTTGTCCCTTGTGCTGGCGACGGCGCTTGGCACCCTGGTCGAGCAGCGCAGCGATGTCGCCGCGGCCGCGGCGGCGCTGGAGCAGATGCAGCGCCGCCAGGTCGGGGACGGCATGGCCGCAGCAACGACGGCGCACGCTTCGCCCTTTCTGGAGGGGGCGACGGTGACGGTTGCGGGGGCGGGCCTGGTGGAACGTGTGGCCGGCTCAGTGATCCAGTCCGGTGGGAAAATTCTGTCGACCCAGCTGGATGTGCCCAACGCGCCAGCGCGGGCGGGGTCGGTCACCATGATTGCGAGTTGCGAGGTCGACCAGCCGCAGCTGCAGCAGATCCTTTACGATCTCGAAGCCGGGATGCCGCTTCTCGTGGTCGATCAACTGGCGGTGCAGGCGGCGGTCGCCGGGGGGCGGCCGGGCACGGAAAAGCTGCAGGTCCGCCTGGCGGTATCGGGACAATGGCGCGGGGCAAAATAGAAATGGCAGCGAGATCAAGCGTTTTTGGCCTGGGGCTGCTGGCAGCGAATCTCGCTGTGGCTGCAGCTGCGGTCGCCAGCACGGCGATGGAGGCGCGGTCCGCTCCGGCCCGCCCTGAGACCGTGGCGGCATCGGGCGTGGCGTCGGAGTTGTCACGTGCCAATCCGCTGCGCAACATTCCGTTGTCGCAATTGACGGCGACGCGGGAACGCCCGCTGTTTTCGCCGTCGCGAAGGCCGCCGCCGCCGGTTGCGGTGGCCGCGCCCGCTGTCGTCAGGCCACAGCCGCCGAAGACTGTAATCCGGCCGCCGTCGCTGGCGCTGGTCGGAACCATCATTGGCGAGGACGAGGCTTTCGCCATCTTCCTTGATCCGGCAGGCAAGGCGGCGTTCCGCCTCCGGATCGGCGAAGATCATCAGGGCTGGCGCCTGCAGTCGATCCAGACCCGGGAAGTCAGAATGGGAAATGGCGAGCAGGCCGCAGTGCTGACGCTGCCGCAGCCCGGTGCCGGCAGTGGAGAGACCCGGCTGGAGCAGCAGCGCTCCCGGGAGGTCCCGGTGGCGCAGCAGCGCTAGATGCAGACACCGCAGCCGGCTTTGGCGCACCGTGCTGCGCCCGCCGCCTGGTCTTGCCAACATGCGCCTTACCAGAACATTGCTGTCAGGTACTCAAGCATCAGCGTCACCAGCAGACCGGCGGCGAGAAAGGGACCAAAGGGCAGGGTGGTCCGGAGTGTCATCTTCTGTCCTGCCAGTTGGAGGCTGAGGGCGGCGACCAGGGCACTGAGACTGGCAATCAGCAATAACAGCGGGACGCCGGCGAGGCCGACCCAGACCGTGGCGGCGGCGAGAAATTTGACGTCGCCAAGACCAAGCCCGTCGCGGTGGCGCAGGGCGCGGTAGAGTCGCTGCAGCAGAAAGAAAAGGATGCCGGCGACGGTGCCGTGGATGGCGGCCTCCGCGCCGGCCCCGGCCCCGTCGCGGATGACGGCGAACGCCAGGCCAAGAACCGCGACTGAAAGATTGAGCCGGTCGGGAAGGATGCCCTGGCGCAGGTCGATGACGGAGAGCGCGCCGCAGAGCAGGCACAACAGGGCATAGGAGAAAGGAAACAGGAGGATGGCGTGTTCATTCAACATGCGTTCATGGTGTTTCCAGGGCCTGGCAGAGGTTCCGGCACCATGTCGGTTCGGCCGGCGTTTCGCCAGAGAAATCGCACCTCCCCGGAATCATTCCGGAGTGACATCGTGCTGTCATAAAACCGCATAGAAAGAACCCTACTGGGTTACAGCCTGGAGAACTCGGGACGGCTTTCTTGTTGTCGGGAGGTGCGGTCAATGGTGGAGACGGCGCGCGTGAAGGGACTGGTCAGTGCGGTCGGCGATGCGCCTGCACCGCCTCAATCCATGAGGTTGCGGTGGATCGGTGCCGGAATTGGTTCGCTCAGTCTCCATTTCGCCGTCGTGGCGCTGGCCTGGGCGCATCTTGGCGTCGATGTCAATGATGGCGATCTCGGAGCCAACGCCATCGAAGTGGCGGTGGAGATGGAGGCACCGCAGTCTGCCAATGACGATCTCCCACCGGGGCCGGGGAGCGAGGCCTCAAAGGCGGCGGCGGAAGTGGCGGAGCAGAAGGGGGAGATCCGGGTGAGCGAGCAGCCGACCGCAGTGGATGAGACCCGCGACGCAGCTGCGGACCCGACTTCGGAGAAGAGAGAAACGCCCAGGGATGAAGAGGCGCCGGTGAAAACCGAGGCCAGCCGGGCGCAGAGCGATTCGGAAGCCACCGCGCGCAAGTCGCTGGACGACAAGGCGACCGTGTCGACGGTCGTGAAAGCGCCGCATCCGGGCATCGGCAAGGATCCGCAGATCATCACCGCCAGCTGGGGCCGCAGGATCACCGCCTATCTGGAGCTGCACAAGCGCTTTCCCGAAGGCAGGAACAGAACCGGGAAAGTCGGGATCAGCTTCGTGGTGGATCGCCGCGGCAAGCTGGTGTCGGTCGCTGTCGAGAAATCGTCCGGAGACAGCAGTTACGATGCCGCCGCGATTTCGATGATCCAGCGCTCGGATCCGGTGCCGCCGGCACCGGGCGAGCTTGAGGGCGCGGAGTTTGCTTTCAGCCTTGATGTCAATTTCGACATTTCGGAACGGAAGAGACGTTCCTGAGTTACGTTCTCCACGATCGCGTCAGTGGGGATCGTTGGGGGGCAATCCTCAATCCTCCGTCCGTGCACCCGTTTGCGATCTGTGCGGGCTGGGATGGGTGCGATGTCGGATAAGTCCCGTCGCATCCGGCAGGCGATGCGCAGATCCGCAAAACGGCCGCACCTCGGTCGGGGCTGCATCGGCGGTTTAAGTGCTTGTACTTTCATGGTTCCCTCGACCACCGCCGGCAGGCACGACGGTGCCATGCTCTGTTCTTTGCGATTTGCGAGGCGGTTGACGTTCCACGCTCCCCTGGAACGCGTGCCGCGCGGCCAGGAGACAAAGACTGTGCTGAAAGAGGCTGCGGCAGGACATTTACCGCCTGCCGGAGCGTTGCGATCTTCTGAAAATCGTCCCCTTCACCTCCCGCGGGGGTGATTTTTCCGGTTCTTCCGGCTCCTGGCGGCGGAGAGCAGATTTTTCCCCCGCCTGAGCTGGCGTGTAACGGAAACGTCATCGTGCCGACATGCAGCGCATGTTATCGCGCTGCAACGGAAAGAGCAGCCACCATCATGTGATAGTGGATAGTGAGGAGATGACAATGTCCCGTCTTGAATTTTGTCGGGGTACGACGGCAATCGTCGGGGCGCTGGTGCTGATGACCTGCACCACGCTGTCTTTCGCCAATAATGGTGGTACGAATAACGGCGGCACGAATAATGGTGGTGCATCCAACAGCAACGGCGGCACCAACAACGGCGGCACCAATAACGGCGGAGCCGTCAACAGCAACAACGGCGGCACGAATAATGGCGGCACCAATAACGGCCAGGGCAATGCGGCGATGCCGCAGGGGGCGGATTCGACCCGGATCGTCGGTCCGCAGGACGATGGATCAATCGTTGCGTCGAGCAACCAGACCCTGACCCCCGCAGGAACGCTGGTCAATCTGGGCGAGCCGCTGCTGGCGAAGGCGGTGGCGGTGAACCCGGTAAACCGGACCGCCGCGGTGCTGCTGATGAGCGGACCGGCCGATGTCGTTGTGTTCAGCACCACGACCGGAGCCGTGATCCAGAAATTCACCAGCGGCAGTGCGGCGAATGGCTCGTTCAACGGCATCGCCTATTCGGTGGATGGCACCAAGCTGTTCTACAGCCAGGACAACAACCACTTCGTCACGGCCAGTGTCGACCCTGCCAGCGGCATGCTGACGCCGCTGTCGAGTCTCGCGTTGCCGACGGTGGCGCAGGCCTTTCCCTCCCACCCGTTCGCGTTCTACAATGCGACATCGATCAACGCTGGCGGAATTGCGGTTTCTGCGGACAAGTCGCATGCCTATGTGGCGCTGAACGCCGCCAATTCACTCGGTGTGGTCAATCTGACGAGCGCGGCGCTGGAGGCCCAGATTCCAGTCGGCAATGCGCCGAACAGCGTCGTGATCAGCCCCGATGGCCGTATCGCCTATGTCAGCAATGAAGGCGGCAGGCCGGCGCAGGCCGGAGAATACACCAACCCGTCGGACGGCACGGCCATCGTCGCCGACCCCAACGATGCCTTCGCCACCACAGGTACGGTGTCGGTGATTGATCTTGCGACCAATACGCAGGTGGCGACCATCGATGTCGGCCTGCATCCCGCCGGGATGACTGTTTCCGGCCCGAACCTCTATGTCACAAATTCCTATAGCGACACCGTTTCGGTGATCGACATGGCGTCGAACAAAGTGGTTCGGACAATTGATGTCGGGGTGCCGATCCCGGTCGCGAAGAACCCGGGCAAGGGGAATAACGGAAACGGCCAGGCCGTCGCGTCCGACCATCCCTTTGGCTCCGGGCCGAACGGAATCGTGGTGGTCGATGGCGTGACCGCCTATGTCACGCTCGGTCAGGCCAACGCTGTCGCTGTGGTCAATCTCACCGACCGGTCCGACAGCCCGGTCGTCGGCTATATCCCGACCACCTATTTCCCGACCTCCATTGCCTATGATGCCGCCGGCAGGCAGCTTGTGACTGCGGACTCCAAAGGTCTCGGCACCTCAATGATGGCTGGGAGCGCAGAAGGCGTGCCAGCCTCCGCTGGCGCATTCAACACCCACAACGAGTCCGGGCGTGTCAGCCTGATCCCGCTGCCGAATGCGAAGCAGCTGGCGCAGTTCACGCAGCAGGTGATGGACAATAATCACTGGAGCAGCCTCAATCCGAATATTCAGGTGGGACCGGATTATGTCGACAAGTCGGCGCAGCCGGTGCCGGTGCCGAAGCATATCGGCGAGCCATCGAAGATCAAACACGTCTTCCTGATCATCAAGGAAAACCGAACTTACGATCAGGTTCTTGGTGACCTGCCGCAGGGCCGCGGGGATCCCGGTATTGCCATCTTTGCCAACGCCACGCCGAACCAGCACGCTCTCGTCAGGCGCTTTCCGCTTCTCGATAACGTCTATGCTCCGAGCCGGCAGTCGGCGGATGGCCATCAGTGGATCGTGGGGTCTGGATCGTTCTACTCGAACGACATCCAGTCGCCGGACTGGATCCGCAGTTATCCCTATACCGGCAATGATTCGCTGACCAATACGCCGCAGGGCTTTCTGTGGTCTGCGGCCCTGAAGAAGGGTCTTTCCGTCAGGCTGTATGGCGAATACGCCCTTGATTCAAAGGTTCAGAACAACCCGGCAACCGGCAAGGCCTATGCCTGGGGCGACTTCTACAACACGGCGCTCTGTATCGAGGGCAAGATCGCAGCTTCTACCTGCGCGACCCTGACCCAGGTGCCCTTTGGCGCAGTCAGCGAAAGCGCGCAGGCACCGTCTGCCGACCGGATCCTTGATCGGCAGTATGTCACGTTCAATATGGGCGTTCCCGACCAGTTCCGGGTGGATTACTGGCTGCCGGTGTTCCAGCAGCAGGTTGCCAGCAACACGGTGCCGAACCTGACGATCATGCAGCTGGCGAACGATCACACCAACGGCAGCAGCGCGAGTTATCCGGCTCCGGTCGGCTATCAGGCGGACAACGATCTCGCTCTCGGGCGGGTCGTGGAAGCCATCAGCAACAGCGGGATCTGGGGCGAATCGGCGATCTTCGTGGAGGAAGACGACACGCAGGATGGCGTCGACCACATCGACAGCCACCGCATGACGGCCTATGTGGTCAGCCCCTGGACCGTCGCGCCGCAGGCCGTCAATCAGGGCAAGGTGATCCACACGACCTACACGCAGGAGAACATCAACCGTACGATCGAAAACATCCTCGGGATCGAGCCGCTGACCCAGTTCGATCTCGTCGCCTCGCCGATGTTCGACGTGTTCGGCCAGGTTGCCGATCAGACGCCGTTCAGCCATGTTAACGCGACGGTTCCGCTGAACCAGAGTGGGACCGGCACCTACCTTGGCTGGAGCGGCCTCGGTGCGAGCTATGGGGAACTGAATATCGGTCCGGTTCAGAGGGCCTGGGTGGATGCCAATGACGGGATGATCAAGGGGGCGATCACCCGACCCGACTCGGTCGACGTGAGCTTCCTCAATCACTCGATCTGGTATTCGGCGACAGGTTGGACACGGCCCTATCCCGGGGAAAAGGAAGTGTTGATGCCGGCGCAGTTTGTCCGGGCCGCTGCGCAAAAGCCGCCGACGGATCGTGACGGCGACGACGACTGAGTTCGGGCAACCGGAAGGGGAAAGGCCGGGGGGCAGGCATCCGGGAGCGGTGTTTCGGATGCCTGCCGGCTGTCGTTGAATGCTGTGGCATCGGGGCCGGAGAGGCTGAGGCCAGACCGGCGACGGCCCGGCGCGGAATGTTCTTCACGTACCGGCCTCGGGCCCGGTGCGGCGGGCGTTGTCCCCTTCACAGGATGGCTGGGGGGCAGGCGCTGGATCCCAAGGCCTCAGCTGAGGAGTCGAAGCGGGGATGGCCTGTGGTCTTGCGCCGGGGAGGCTCGACGGCGGGAGTGCGATCCCGGGCCTTGAGCCTCCCCCGCCTGTCGTTCGGGTATAAAAGGCGAAGCGGTGGATGACGCGGTGCCGGTTTCAGTCTGTCATTCGTTGCGACTTATTTTGACAGCGCTACAAACTGTGCCCGCAGCGGTGGAGTGATCGCAGCTCGGCAGACTCCGACTGGAGAGGTGCTTGCCAGGGCGTGGGAACTGAATCGTCGTCGCCCTGGGTAGAAGGCATTGGGCCGTAAACTGCAACCCACCCAGTCCTGACGGAAGGATGTCTGGAGTGTGCCGTCAGAAAGGACCCCGCCTGAGATATTTTCAGCTCGGCAGGAGCTGTAATCAAAACGTCATCCGAACGACACGCTGGGAGTCTAGGCACGACGCACTGGCCAGACGCGAACAAGGCCAGCGGACAATGAGGATGGAAAATGGATTTGTCTCGATTCTACAGGAGCACCACCGCAATCGCTGGAATGTTGGCGCTTCTCTCATGCGCGACGCTGTCCTATGCCAACAACGGCGGTACCAACAACGGTGGTACCAATAACGGGGGTGCTGTCAACAGCAATAACGGCGGCACCAACAACGGCGGCACCAATAACGGCGGTGCTGTAAACAGCAATAATGGCGGCACCAATAACGGCGGTACCAACAATGGCGGCTCGAGCAGTTCGGCAACGCAGGATGAGTCGACCCGCACGGTCGGGCCGCAGGCCGATGGATCGATTGTGGCATCGAGCAACCAGACTCTGACTCCCGCTGGAACATTGGTAAATCTCGGCCAACCGCTGGTTTCGAAAGCGGTGGCGGTGAACCCTGTGAACAGGACCGCTGCGGTGCTCGTTACGAGCGGACCGGGCGATGTCATCGTGTTCAGCACCACGACTGGAGCCGTCATCCAGACCTTCAAGAGCGGCTCCTCGGCGAACGGCTCCTTCAATGGAATTGCCTATTCGGCGGATGGTAGCAGGCTTTTCTACAGCCAGGACAACAACAAGTTTGTGTCCGCCAACGTCGACCCTTCGACGGGCATGTTGACGCTGGCATCGAGCCTCGCTCTGCCGACTGTGGAGAGCGCATTTCCTTCCCATCCCTATGCTTTCTATAATTCCACCTCAGTCAACGCCGGCGGCATTGCGCTCTCTGCGGACAAGATGCACGCCTATGTTGTTCTGAATGCGGCCAATCTTCTTGGCGTCGTCAATCTGGCGACGTCGGCACTGGAGGCCCGGATTCCGGTCGGCAACGCGCCGAACAGCGTCGTGATCAGCCCTGATGGCCGTACCGCCTATGTCAGTAATGAAGGTGGCCGGCCGGCGCAGGCCGGGGAATACACCAACCCGTCCGACGGCACGGCGATCGTGGCGGACCCGACAGAGGCCTTTGCTACGACAGGAACGGTGTCGGTTATCGATCTGGCGAGCAATACACAGGTGGCGACCATTGATGTCGGCCTGCACCCGGCTGGCATGACTGCCTCCGGCACCAACCTCTATGTCGCCAACTCGTATAACGACACGGTGTCGGTGATCGACACGGGGTCGAATCGGGTGGTGCGGACCATTGATGTCGGTGTGCCGATCTCGACCAAAAATCAGGGCAACGGCCAGGGCCAGGAAGGCAACATTGGCAAGGGCGAAGCCGCGGCGATGGTCCATCCCTTCGGTGCCGGACCGAATGGCATCGTGGTCGTCGATGGCACTACCGCCTATGTTACGCTCGGTCAGGCCAACGCCGTCGCCGTGATCAACCTGGCGGACAAATCTGAGGACCCGGTCGTCGGATATATCCCGACTTCCTACTTTCCGACCTCGATTGCCTATGACTCCGCCACGCGGCAGCTCGTTACCGCTGACTCCAAGGGTGTCGGTACCTGGGTGATTCCGGGGAGTGCCGAAGGTGTGTCAACCTCTGCGGGGGCATTCAACACCCACTATGAATCCGGCCGAGTCAGCCTGATCCCGCTGCCGAATGCCAAGCAGCTGGCGCAGCTCACGCAGCAGGTGATGGACAATAGAGCGGTTTTCGATCAGATGGAATCGAATGCGAACCAAAATATTTTTCCGGATTCCCAAGCACTTAGAAATTTGCGAGTCTCTCGCAATGATTCGCCGTCGGGAGGGGAAGATGGTAAAG
>WQYW01000094.1 GCA_009781045.1 Alphaproteobacteria bacterium | reverse complement strand
TGGCTGGTCAGGAATGCAGAACTCATGGCTGCATTGAGGATCTGCCGGGTCAATGGCGACTGGTCAAGGTACTGGGAGACGAAAATGGCCGCCTGAGGTCCCCCACGCTTTTAATCGCACCCGTCGGCATCGGTGGAACCACAATGGCGAAAGGCAACGATGAACAATTCATCACTCAATTCCACCACCCGGATGATCCATTTGACAGTCGTTCGTATGTGTGCAGCCTGCCACCGGGGCGCCAACATCATGGTCTGCCGCATCGGCGAAACCCAAGTAGTCGCGGTACAGAGGGAAGTAAGCGTAGCCATCGGTGCAGCGAACTTCCTGCAGATCGACGGCGGCGTCGATTGCGTGCAAGTCCCTCATAGGCTTTGTAGCAATTCGGGTTGGCGACGATGGCGCGGATCATGCCGCAGCAGCGTTATCCATCACTGTACTCGAACCTTGAACCTGCCGCTGAATGCCGCATCCAGCATGTCACGAAACCGGGCCTGGAAGTCGTCCAACTCGTGCAACAATCGGTCCCTGTCTGACGGCTGGAAGGAACCCACCTTGTCTGCGATCGACAGCAGCGGGTTGGCTGCCCCGAAACTTCGCGTCGCACCTGATTGGAAGTGTCGATCCATCCGCTGGTGACGGACGCCGATCCGTGGTCCAAAGAGCGGTAGCGCAGGATCGTGCCGAGCCGTGTCCCGATTGGGCACGGGAGGTCGGCGGCAGTATGCTTGCAGTCAGTAGATGGCTTATGTGACTATGATTCCTGCTTCGAGCAGTGCTTTAGCCACGATTACATACAGGTCAGGGGCAACGGGACTGCCGGGAGTGTGGCGTGCGGAAAGCGTGGCGACGAGTTTCGCGTCAGTGAATGGCGGGATGCGGAGTCTGTGTGCGATGGCGATCATGCGTAGGCCCGCGGCACCGGACGCTTTGCAGACAACAGTCGGAATCGGTGTATCCTTGGCGTAGCGGATGCCGACAACGCTATCTTTATATATCACGACCATGACCGCGCGCCGAATCCCTATACGGCCAGCCTCAGCAGCCAGCTGGTTGCGCAACCGGCGCCGCTCACCGCGAACGTATGGATCACCTTCAAGATCCTTGGCTTCACGCTTGGCTTCGGTCTTGGTCATTCGCATTTCACGCAAGAAAAGCTTTCGCTGCGTCAAGATGTCAAACATGCCGATTACGAGGAAAGCCACCACCGCAGTCACTGTGAGCGGCCGTAAGAGCGCGAGAGCCACCGTAGCCACACATCCCGGTCCGCAAGTAGGTATCTCTATGAGAGACTGGATTGAGCCGCGGAGCACGAGCCAGAACGTTGGCACTAGAACGAGGAGCTTGACAACCGCTTTACTGAATTCGACGATATTGTGTAGCGATACGATTCTCTTGGCACCCTTTGCGGGATTGATATGGTCGAACTGGGGTTTAAGGGGGTCGAACGAGAAGACTGGTCCGAATGTTGCGGACATCCCAGCGAGAATGGTGCTCGCGGCGACTAAGCCGGCTAGCGTGAAGCTGTGGCGCACCACTAAACTGCCTGCCATATCAATCGCCACCGGCCAAGTCTGGGAGAACGGCTGGTCAGCCGACTTGATGAGGATATCGACCAGTTGTTGGAGTTGCTTTTGGATGTCTGGCAAGAAAAACAGTAGATAAACAATGACAACAATAAATGCCACCGCACTGATAAGATCCTTGCTGTGCGGAACCTGACCTTTACGGCGCGCATCACGAAGCTTTTTGTCAGATGCGGGTAGGGTTTTCTCTTCGCTCTGTTCTGCCACGTCTGCAAATCCGGAGAGGCAAAATTTGGTGATAATGACTATGGCGGCTCATTTCCGGATCACAGCAGCGATGTCGTGCTGGGTCAGGAGAGAGCCGGCTACAAGGTAAATTGGCCGGGAATCGGGCGTCGCGTCAACGAAATAGAAGCGCGGCTTCGCCAATTTCACGGCCGCATCCAAGGACGTAAACTGCCGGCGGTCTTTGGGAACAGAAGCGGCCTGCAGTCTCTTTGAATGTCATGAGAATGCTCGCTTTTTGGTCCGTGCACAAGTTTAATCTTCTGGTTTGTCGCCACTCTCAAGGAGAGCGTGGCACTTTCGCACCACCAGTCCCGTGACTTGGACGGAACAGCGCAAAACGCGCGATACTGCCACAGGTGCGGAACTGGAGGTGGTACTTCTTCATGGTGTCCTGCTAGGCCATCGGAGGGGAGGCGCCCGGCGTGACGGAGAGGTCCGTCACAATCTTTCGGGGCTGGCAGTTCGGACTTCAGATGGCAGAGGGCGCTGCACGTGGTCACTGACTTCTCGCCTCAATGAGCTGTGCAGGATTGCTTGGGGGGGCTTGCTCATCCGCTGTAGCCGGGTGTCCGCCCATTCCTCGCTTCCCAACCGCAACGCCTGCCGTTGCGGAGCCACCATAGATGTAGTTTTGAGCGGCCCGAGCGGCGGGCGCTGCGGGCGCGGAACCGATCCTGCGCCCCCTCACCAAGTCACTCTCGCGCTCAGCCATGGCCTCGAGGTTGGCAGCATTGGCGCAGCCAGGCGGCAGTCGCGGGGGAAATTGTGTGTCAGTTGCGTCTGGCACCAGGCAGGACTCCGGCACGAGGATATTGCGGACCTGGCCGGGGCGTTCATACGAGGATGTGCGGATCCGGACGTAACCGGGTGAATAGTCGGGCGGAAGCTGGGTACAGGCACCCAGCGTGAGCACGACCATGAAGATGCAGTATGGGATGGTTCGTCTTACCGGATTGGCGAGGTTATATGATTGTGTGGACATTTGATGCTGTTCATATGTTATGTTTGTCATTTTATAATCACGCCCGTTTTGCGGCTCAGGGAAGAGGAGGAGGTATATCGTGGACTTGGAGAAGGAGCGGCGCGAGGGCGGTCGAGTGGTGTTGCAAGTTGATGGCGGCTCGGGGTAACGAGATAGGGCGTAATCAATATGACGAGTTCGGTCTCGTCGCGGCGATAGTGTTCCGATGTGAATAGTGCTCCAAGTATGGGGACATCACCGATACCAGGGAGCTTATCTAGCTGCTGCGATAGCTGGCGCTGAAAGAGTCCCCCAATGGCGAATGTCTGACCACTTGCCACCTCAACAGTGGTGTCGGCGCGACGCATAGTAAAGCTTGGGACGTCAGTGCCGTATAGTTTTACTCCGGCAGCTGGATTGATGGCGCTGACCTCAGGCCGGACGTGGAGGGCGATGCGGTTTGTTCGAATGATCGTGGGGGTGAAGTTTAGCGAAACGCCAAATGGCTTGTATTCTATGGACATTGCTCCGCTGGACTGGGCGATAGGAATCGGAACCTCACCACCGGCAAGGAAGCTGGCAGGTTGACCAGTGACAGCGGTCAGGTTTGGCTCGGCGAGAACAGTGAGCAGACCGTTGCGTTGCATGGCCTCTACGACGGCATCAATATTCAAACCACCTCCCGCCGAGGCGCCAGCTCTTCCGGGGAAACCGCCTCCGGCGGAAGCGCTCACGCCCCCAAAGATATGCCAATTGATACCAAGCCTCTTTAGTTCAGTGCGGTTGACCTCAGCAAAGCGTACGCGAATGTTCACCTGCTGGGAGCCGGCCAGCGTGGTGTCATTCAACGGCCTCGATGCAGAACTCATTTCGGCCGTATTTTCGATGGCAACAGCTTCCTCGATCGCCTGGGTGTGTCCGGTGGCTACCACTCCCTGCCCGATCATGGAAAGCTCTGCTCTTGATCCTGGGTGCAATTTTTGCTGCGCTTCGTTGGCGACGTCCGAATTGATCGCGACGCGAAGGTTTAGATTCGCTTTGACTGTGCGTCCTGATGTGAGGGCAAGCAGGTTTGTGGTGCCGCTCTTTTTACCGTACACATAGGCCATATCAGCGGCGATCACTTTAACGTCGCCGATGGATGCGTCACCGATGAAAACCGACTCGACCGGGCCGTCAAAATGTAGCAACCGCCCCTCGCCCACCATCAGGTCAACGGGCTGCTTCTGCGCGTTCGTCACCTGCACGGTGGTAGGAAGGTCTTCGGCGTGGGCTGGAGGCGGGGCGGTCCATAGAGCAACGAGTGCGACGGCTAAAAACACCCACCAAGCTACATTAACCTGAATGGTACGGGAAAAGCAATGACGCGACGGCGCGGTGCAGGACGGGTGTGCCAGTTGGGATCTGTTATCCATGTTTTTCCTCAAATTTTTGAACTCGTGTCGCGATCGGCAGTTGCGCTCGCGTAGGTCTGTTCGAAGCCGTCGGTTATCGGTGCGTCGGCGCCTTGCGTGGACTCGACCGCTACGTCATCTGCGATCGTTGCAATCGGGTGGACACTGAACTCCGGCACCAGTTCCTGATAAGACAAAACAGGAACATCAATGTCGTTGCGCATCAAGAGATTGCGCAAATGCCGGCGAACGTCCATGGAAGCCAGCACCACTGGGCGAGTATCTGTCGCAGCTGCGAGAGCCTGGCGCACGCGCTGAATGATTGGTTGTGCGTCGTCGGTGGAAATGCTGAGAAATGGACCGACAGCTGTTGGCTGGACAGAAGAACGCACGGTTTTCTCCGCGGCACGCTCAAGCATATAGGCCACAATCACCCGGTTGCGATCGGCACAGCGGAAACAAATTTCGCGCCGCAACATCATCCGAACATATTCAACGAGTGATACGACCTCCTGTTCGCGCGGTCCAAATTCTACGATCGCTTCGAGGATCAGACGCAGGTTGGCGATTGGCACATTTTCGTCGAGCAGACGGCGCAGAATGTCCGCCACCTTATGCACCGGCGCTATCTTCAATGCCTGCTTGGTGAGTTCCGGATAGTTTCGTTCTGCCTGCTGAAGCAAATCGCCGGTCTCCTGAATACCAAGAAATTGTGTCGCATAGCGGCGCAGCATGAGTTCAATGCTCCGGCCGAGGGCCTCGACCGGAGTGAGGAATTCGATGCCGGCGTCGGCAAGAGTTTTCGTGTGCTCTTGCTTAACCCAATGCGGCAGCTGCTGGCCGATGACACGGTGCCCGGCTTCAAAGGGCACTGCAAGGAGTTCGAGATGAACGGAGTCCTTCTCAACCAGGATGCTGTCCGCCTTGATTTCTCCTTCGACCACGGGGACGCCTTCAAGGTTGAGATGAAAATGCTGTGGTTCGATACGCTGGTCGACGGAAAGTCCCACCATCGGTGGTTCCAGGCCAATGTCCTGTGCCAGGGTCTGACGGATCCTGGTGACGACTTCAGCGAAGGCTTGCGGCGGAATGGCAGTTTGAAGGCCAGGGCCGAGAGCAGCAATCACCCGGAAGTGGGTCAGGCGGGCCAGCTCGGCGGATGGCTGCTCGACAAGTTTGCTTCCGGGGGCACCGGGGACTAGGGGGGGGCCGACATCGGTGATGCTTGGGACAGTTGGAGCGCGGGCGCGACGATGGCCAAGAAAGCTGCCTACTGCGAAAAGGCCGGCGAGTGTGAGGAACACTGGAATTGGGAATCCCGGAATCATGGCTAGGGCGAGCATCACGACTGCGCCGAGAGAAAGTGCTCGGGGCTGCCCGAGGAACTGTGTGGTGATCTCGGCGCCAAGGTCCCGTTGCTCAAGCGAGGCAACGCGGGTAACCACGGTGCCGGCGGCGATTGAGATCAGAAGAGCCGGAATCTGCGCGACTAGGCCATCACCGACGGTAAGTAGAGGATAGATCTCGGCGGCTTTGCCGAACGACATGTTCTGTTGCATCACCCCGATCGCGAGCCCACCGATCAGATTGACGACGATCACAACCAGGCTGGCAATTGCATCCCCGCGGACGAACTTCATTGCGCCATCCATGGCACCATAGAACTGGCTTTCCTGGGCAAGCCGTCGCCGAAGGATGCGGGCCTGGGCTTGATCTATTTCGCCGCTGCGCATGTCGCTGTCGATGCTCATCTGTTTGCCGGGAAGGGCATCAAGGCTGAAGCGGGCAGCCACCTCGGCGACACGTTCCGCGCCTTTCGTAATCACAACGAATTGTGCAACCGTAATGATGAGAAAGATAACTAGGCCGACCGCCACATTGCCGCCTACAACAAAAGTGCCAAAGGTGCTGACGATGTCGCCAGCGTCGGCCTGGAGCAGGATCAGACGCGCTGTTGTGATGGTGATGGCAAGACGAAACAGTGTGGCGACAAGAAGGACCGACGGCAGCGACGAGAGTTCAACTGGTTCGGCGATATAGAATGCCACCATGAGAATGAGAGCGCTTACCGAAATATTTGTGGCGATCAATATGTCGACCACCGGTGTCGGAAGCGGAATTATCATCATCGCAATCGAGATGATGACCAGCGTTGCAATGATCAGATCACCGCGTCGGGAACCGGCCGCTAGGAAACGCCTCAATGTCGCGGAGAAGGTCATGACTGTCTTGTGCGGTTGAGAAAGAGGCGAAACGAGGATCGCGCCTCGACGTGTCGGCCGCATGCCCACAGCGCACGGCTCATCAGGAGGTCAAGGTTGGGGTCGGCAGCATCCTCTGTTGATCGCAATCGTTCAATAACTGCAAGCGCTTGCTCTGGGGCGCCGTCAAGAAGAAAGCAATGCACCAGCGTCCGAAGGATGGAAGTGTTTTCGGGGGCGAGGCGTGCGGCGACCAGAAGCAGTAGAAGCCCGCGTTTGGTGTCGCCGTGCTGCCCATATATATGGCCCAGCATATGCAGCAGTTCGGCGGCGTTGTGGTTGGTGATGTCCATTACGCAGCAATACCACCGTGGACGCGAGTCATCAGATCGCGATGCCGCGCGATTTCGTCGGCGATGATCGGGGATGCCAGCGCAGGCAGATTTTCCTCGCCGGTGAATGATGGCAGGACTGTGTTGATCAAGTGTTGAAGGATTGGGATCAGCCTCGATGGTTGCAGCAGGCTTGGGTCGGACAGTCGCGGGGTCACGAACTCGGCGATACTGCGGCTTGGGGAGATGCGCTGTCCTTCGGGATAGAACGGTAGCTGACCAAGTTGGGGAGCGATCAGCTCCCGAGTTGGCGCTTGAGCCACCGCCAGCCCGGTCTCAGTCCGTTGTGACGGCCCAAGATTTCCGATGCGCGTCAGGGTTGGCCCGGATCGCTGGCTTTCAATTCGCTTAGTACTCATTGCACGGCCCTTTCAGTGATCACTCGCCGCCGGTGGCAAACCGGCAACAAAGGCAGCGTTCAGTATTTCAGTGTTACGGTATCTGCACCCTTCGCTAACACTAGGCGGTCGTCGGCAATTTCCTGAACGATCCAGCCATTTTCAATCACCGCACCTCGGTAATAGTGTTGGCCATCGGCAGTAATAATATAGGGGTGTTCGCCATGCCAAATTGCCTGCAATTGGAGCCTAGGCATGGCGCGGCCGTCAATGTCGGTAATATTGATGGCAAGCACAATGTGACTGCCGTAATTCTGATCAAACCACTGCTGTATGGCGGCCCACTCGATCGCCTGTGGTTTGGTGAGGGTTCCGGACACCGTGAGACGGTCAATGTTGCTGGCGACCTTCAGAGTGCGGATGTTGGCGCTCGCAATTCGTGCCGTCAATTCCTGGGCTGCTTGGTCAGTCGTCACCACGGGGGGGCTATTGATACTGTTGCGCGCGGGGGCGATGGGGGCCTCAATGCTGGGATCATTGGTAATTTGCTCGCTGTTATCAACGCTGTGGGCGTCGGCGTTACTCCGGCTATCGCCGGCCACTCTCCCGGCGCCGCCCAGGTTGGTGTCGGTGGGAGGTGCCTTTGCTTGGGCGATATTAATGTGTGGCGTTCGAGGCACAGTGAACAGCGTGCTGATTAATAGTGCAAAGATAGCAAGTGCGCCAGCAATTTTAAGGAGTGTGGCTGCCAATGATCGTTTGGGCTGCGATACCATTCGTCCATAGCCGTCACCGGGAAAGGCCCGGATCAATTCCTGCGGAACAGGCGGCGGGTACCCAATGGGTGTAAAAGCGGCTCTTGAGATACGCAGGTGGACGCCACCTATGACCACTTCGGCAGGCAGCCGGACGCGACGGCCAAAACCGGTCGGGATCGTTCTCTGGTCGACGAAAACATCGCCGCCTGTTGCATCGATTCGAACAGCTGTCCCTTCGTCACGCATGATCGCATGCTCCAAAGCGATGCCATCATCGCGGAGCACAATATCAGTCCGATGTGAGGATCCGATGCTGAAGGCGCTCCGGTCAAGCGTCACCATGACGCCACGATGCACGCCAGTCACCACTTGCAGATGTAGGTTGCCTGGTTGCCCCCTGCGGCTGGCAGGCTTCGCTGAGTGCTCCTGGCCATTTTCCAGTAATTTTGTGATGAGTTTTCTGAGTATCGCCATGTGCGCACCAAGGCCTGTTCGGTAATATCGTACCTCAGCCTTCGGATAGGTGGGTAGCTGCGAGAGCCCGCAAAATACCCCCCAGCTATTTGTCCGGCTGGGGGGTATCTAGTCTTACACGCTGACCGTAGCCGCTTTGGCGGCCGCAAGTTCCTGCTTGGCGCAGTTCATCGCTGCGGTGAATTGAGCTTGGTTCTGCGTCAGTTCCTTCATCTGGTCGAGCGTCGAATTCTGCTGGGAGGTCAACGAATTCATGTCCACGCCGTCCATTCCCTGATTGGCGGAGGCGTTAGTAGCTGGAGTTACTGCCATGTCTTGCTATCTCCTGTTGCGTGAATGGTGAAGAAACTGCGGAGCCAAGCGTTGAGAAAATGGGGCGGAACCCACCCATCCACAAAGCACCGCAGCCCGGTTATGTTTTAAAGAGAAAATTTGATGGATCAATCCAAATTTGCTGGCGCCTTATTTTTTCCATAATGCTGTATACAATCCGGCCAAGCTGAAGATTCAATCGGTAATGTATTTCCTCCAGAGATGCAACGCTCGATTGAGCGGCGAGTTGCCACAATTGTGGCGGGAAGCCCGCTAAAGTGTGGCCCTTCCATGAAAGCGCTTGGGTGTGGAGATTCAATATCGGTAGTGCAGTGCAAAGTTTGGGTTCCAGGTTCCATGTGGTGTGGAAAAGTCACAGCTCCAGCATCGCGGACAAATGAGAAGAAACGACATGTTGCTGAGCAGCCACGTTTTGGTTTTCGGCCGGAGTTCGAAGTTCGGAGCCAATGATGAAGGCGAGGAGATCGGCTTGCGCCAAAATTGATTCGGTTATTTTCCACGGCTCCCAGGTTCCAGGTTCCGAGGCCACCGACTGAGGGGGGATGGTCCACAAGGGGGGCGGGCAAAAAGAAGGACTGAATGGACAGCTTACGGGAACCTCGGTCCCTAATCTGAAGGGTGACGATAATGGTCGATAATAGTGCTGGCAGATTGATGGCTGTGTATATAAAGGGTAGGGGTATGGGTATCGAGGGGATAATGGAAGCTATAGCGGTCTGCACCAGAAATGGTGGCGGGCAGTGGCGGGCTACAGGTGCCGCATCGAAACCCATGAAATGACAGGTCTAAATCAGGAACCGGAAATGGTTGTGAACAGTATCGGCGCCGTGTCGGGCGCGGGTCTTCAAGGGCAGACCGAGAATCAGCCGGGCGAATCAGCGACGGACAGCTCCAACGCTTCCCCAGTCCTCGCCGAACAGTTTCAGAGTTTTCTGCAGGCTCAACTGGAACAGATGGTCTTTCAGAATGCACTGGACCAGGATGACGATGACGATGACGACAGTTGAGGCTGTTCCTGCCTTCGAGAACGGCTGATCTGGCCGGACTGGGCAGCAGTGAGGGTCATCTGGCTGGGGTGCCTGGTTAACGTCGTGTGTTTTGAGCCAAACATCAGTGGTTGCACCGTTCTCTCTGCTACTTCCCTGTGGCCGGTGCTCGCGGTCGGAAATGGAGTTAGTGATGACTGTTGCGATTAGTGCGGTGCCTGCGACCGAGCCCGAGCTGCCTGCAGCGCCAGTTGCGGTTGAGAAGCCGCTTGACCAATTTGTCGTGGAGATGCAGGAGCAGGCACTCTCCGGTATTGGGCAAGGGAGCAACCCGGCTGCGCTTGCCGGGGAACTGGTGGACGGTTTGCGGAGTTATTTCGATGACGCGCGACGGTTCGGCCGGGGGTCACCAGTCGATCGTGAGCTTCGGGAAGGTATAACCGACGAGAGTTCCAGTGCGCCGTCAATGCCTGAGCCGGCGCAGCAGCACGCTGGCCCGGCGCGAGAGCCTCTGGAGGCAGCCGGGAATAGTGGCAGCAAGGATGGGATGGCGGGTCGGGCTGATTTTAAGCATCTAAAGCACATGATGAGTGTGGTGCTGCAGTCGATGGATTTCGCGACGGAAACGACGCTCCTGGTCCACAGTACGTCGCAAGTCGGCCATTCCGTCAACACCCTCCTGAAGGGGCAGTAACATATGGGCGTGTGGCTGGATTTGGGAGGATGCAGTCATGCACGATAGGCGCAAAGGGTACATTTCGGCCCCAAGGTGGTTGATTATTGCTGTCAGTGTGCTGATGGTTGCAGGCTGCAAGACCGAACTTTACACTAATCTTGACCAGCGCCAAGCCAATGAGATGGTGATGACGTTGAAACAGCACGGCATCTTGGCTGAGCGCGTCATCGGCAAGGCTGATCGAGTCTCGGTGGTAATTGATCCTGGCGACTTTGCAGAGGCGATAACGATTCTTGACGACAACGGCCTGCCACGACAGCAATTTGCAACCCTTGGCGAGGTTTTTAAGCGCGACGGTCTGGTGTCCTCACCAGCACAGGAGCGGGCGCAGATGATCTATGCATTGAGCGAGGAACTGTCGAAGACGGTTTCGGACATTGATGGCGTCCTGACTGCGCGTGTTCATCTGGTGTTGCCGGAAAACAATCCGCTGCGTGAGCAGTCGCTGCCATCGTCGGCATCGGTTTTCATACGGCATCGCGCAACGACCAAGATGGATAGTCTAGTGCCCCAGATCAAGATGTTGGTTGCGAATGGTGTGGCAGGGCTATCCTATGAGAAGGTGTCGGTTGTGCTGCTGGCCGTGCAAGCGCAAGCAAATGAGCGGGCGGTTACATCCCAGCGCCAAGATGTGCTGAGAGCTGGTATTTTGAGTCTTGGTTGGTGGAGTGGCTGGATGTGGCTCGGGTTAGGTGCTGCAGTGGTATTATTGGCCGGGATCGGCGGCTTTTTGGTTTGGCGTTACCGACGGGTTTATCCACTTCAAACGTCGCAAGTGGCGAAGTCGTCGTGAACACCGCGGCAGCCACGAAGCTGGCCAAAATGGACTGGAACAACTTTATGCAGAAACCAGCCGGCTATATTGAAACTGCGCGGCTGATGGACTGCCTTGGTGGAGTGCTCAGCAAAAAGATTTGTGAGCGGATCAGAGCTACCGGTCGGTTGCAGGACAGGCTGTCTCTGATCATCGCCACGCATTACGAGCTTGCGACGCCTGTCGAGGAGAATGTCGTCGATGATGTTGATCGTCACATCGCCTTGTCATCTGCTGAGGAACTGCGTGAGGTGATATTGCGCTCCGGGGCGATCTATTGGGCTAACGCCATTGCTAATGTGGTGTTGGCCGAGAAGTTGCGTTCGCTCCATGAACACATTGGCGAGGCAGTTTGCGCACTTGCACTGGCCAATCGGGATTTGTCTGCGGGAGGGGAAGCATTTAAGCTGCTGTCCAACACTAGGGAAGTTGTCGCAAGGGACGGGGAGCGTTGTATGGCAGTGTGGTGCCGATCTGTTCCTCCCGCTATTGGCGGGCGGGTGGCCTTAAGGCTGTCTGCGACTCATCGGCAGATTGGGGAACCGACGGATCATATGGCTAAAACTGGAAGCGTGATTATACGCCGTGCGGCTGGGATGTAGATCGGTGTGATGTTAAAGCGAGTTCCGAAATTGGTTGAGGATCTGCCGCGGGGGCCAGGCGTCAGGATCGTGCGGGCAGGTAATGTAAGGGTGTGGCAGGACGGCTATCGTTTTCTTGCTGAGGTCAAACGCATTGCCGCCGAGGTGGAAATTGAGGCCGAAGAAGTCTACGGTGCTCAATATGAGCGAGGTTTGGCCGAGGGTCGAAAAGCGGGACAGCGGGAAGCCGCCCAACTTGTGAGCAAGGCCCGTACCCAAGTCGATCAGCATTTGGCGTCGCTGGAAGAGGAAATAGGCGCACTGGCTTTGGATGTGGTGGAGCGTGTGTTGGGGCAATTTGACGTGGCCGAGTTGGTTGCACGCGCCGCCGCCCATGCCATGACAGAATTTCGCCGCGAGAAATGGCTGAAGATCTGCGTTCATCCATCTGTGGTTGGTCAGGTGGCGAGGACTCTTGCAGCATCCAGTGGGGATAGCGATCCGAGAATCTCGGTAGAGGGCGACCGCGCCCTCAGCCCGCGTGGTTGCGTCGTTGCCAGCGACGTTGCGGTCATGGATGCCGGTATTGATGCACAGCTGAAGGCATTTGCAACGGCTTTGGGCGTAAGTCGGAAGGAGAAGGCGGGATGACTGGCGGGAGCAATCGTGATGCACGGTTGTCATCGATTATGCCCCGCCTGCAGCAAGCGGTGCGTGAGGGCGCGCCGCGCGCGGCGCGAGGGCGAGTTCGGCGACTGCTTGGCAACACAGTTCATGCCAGCATACCTCTGGTGCGCCTTGGAGAGATCTGCGATCTTTTTGATCCGACAACCAACTGCAGAGTTCCAGCCGAGGTGATCGGGCTGGTCGACGATCTAGCGGTGTTGACGCCGATCGGAGAACTCGTCGGGTTGTCGAGCCTGACCGAGGTGATCGCCACGGGCAGAGAATTGCGGATCCCGGTGGGCTCCGGGTTGTTGGGCAGGACAATTAGTGCGGCTGGACAACCGCTGGATGAAGGCCCTTGGCCTCCACCGAACATCGATGCGGATTATCCGATCAATGCCGAAGCGCCGTCGCCGTTCGCGCGAGAGCCGATCAGTGCGCCGATCCGCTTTGGGATCCGTGCCATTGATGGTCTCATGACCTGTGGGAGAGGGCAGCGGATTGGTATCTTTGGCGAGGCCGGAATGGGCAAGTCGTCATTGCTGGCTCAAATTGTGCGTGGTACCGATGCCTCTGTGGTGGTAGTGGCGCTGGTGGGAGAGCGTGGTCGCGAAGTGCGGGAGTTTGTTGAACGCCAGCTTGGCCCTGAGGGGCGCCGGCGCGCGGTTGTGGTTGCTGCAACCTCCGATAGGCCGGCGATGGAGCGCGCCAAGGCTGCTCATGTCGCAACAGCGATCGCTGAGTATTTCCGCGACCGGGGCCATCATGTCCTGCTGGTGGTCGACAGCGTTACGCGGTTTGCCCGTGCGCAGCGGGAGATCGGTCTGGCAGCGGGTGAACCGGGAACGCGACGAGGCTTTCCACCATCACTGTTTTCTGCTTTGCCTCGCCTGCTTGAACGGGCTGGCTCGATTGGGCTTGGTTCGATTACGGGTATCTATACAGTGCTGGTGGAGGGTGAGATCAGCCTTGATCCGGTAGCCGAGGAAGTGCTGTCGATTCTCGACGGCCATATGGTTCTGTCCCGGGATCTGGCGGCGCGCAACCACTATCCGGCGATCGACGTGCTGAGGAGCCGGAGCCGCCTGATGGATGTGGTGACATCGCCAGAACATCGTGCTCATGCTGCGAGGATCCGGGAGCTGCTCGCAAGCTATGCAGAGGTCGAATTGCTGCTGCGCGTTGGCGAATATAAGAGTGGCAGTGATGCTCGAACGGATGAGGCTGTTGCGAAGGTTGGACTGATTGAAGGATTCTTGCGCCAAGCAGGTGAAACCTGCGTTCCTCTCGAACAGACACGAGAACAGATGAAAGAACTCGCGACGTGAGCACTGGAAATGGCATCAAGCAGCTTGCCGAATTGCGCCAACGCCGTGAGAAGCGGGCGCTTGACCTCATAATTGCACAGAATGAAAGATGCCGGATCGCCGAGCAACGCGTTGTGGTGGCGGCTGCCGCTGCGGCGCAACAATTGGCTGAGGCACAGATGCGTGAGCGTCGGCTGCTCGACTCGCTGGTTGGGCACATTGTTGGGCAAGCGGCAGTGGCCACTATGCAGCTTCGCATCGAGAGGTTTGCGCTGGAGACTGCCAATCTTTTGGCGGATGTGTCGAAGGCAGAAGCGGAGCTGGAGAGCCAGCGGAAGGCATATGCCGCAGCGGAGGCGAACTTTCACGTACACCGGAAGGCGTCGGAGAAGCTTACTCTACTGGTGCAGCAGCAAGACCGGTTACAATTGTTCCGAGATCTGACACTGGCAGAGGTTGAGGATGAGGACCGTGGGGCGGCTAGGGCAAAGCAGGCCGGTTGATGGGGGGCTTGGTGTTAAATTGGTTCAAGGTACATGCACGTGACGGTAAATTGATGACGAGCAGTCTGGCAACCAAGCGGCCATTGTTGCCTCGGATTGCGCCAGCGCAGATTGAGGGGATTAACAGATTCTATTGTCGCCGTCAGCCGGTTCATTTTCGATTGGCTAACCGGCTGGCAACGCTGGAGGCTCTATGGCCACGTCATGGTGACGGCGTTATGCCGGGATATCGCCTGAGTCTTACGGTCGATGGCGTTGCGGGTACGATCACCGTGGTGGAGCCATTAATTGAGACTATTGTCCGGGAAGTAGACCCGACCTTATCCCTTTCCAGCCTCGTCCCGGAGATTGCGGGACTGCTGGTCGAAGCTGCGCTGGCTTGTGAGATTGATGCGCTGGAACAATTGACAGGTTGCCGTCTTTCAATCACGTCCGTTCGACTGGATTTGCGAGCCTTCGCGGGCCCCGATCCATCAGCCCTGAGCTGCATGATAAGCGTTGATGGGGTTGGCCGCTCTCGTGCGGATCTGCGGTTCTCCCTTGAGGCTGCCACGCGGCTGACGCAGTTGTTGGACGCATCCAATGGCAGGGTTGACGCTGGTGACGAAATGGTCGCTCCCCTGTGTGCGCGCGTTGCGGTAGCAACCGTTTCGGTGGAGGAACTTATAAACCTGTCGCCAGGTGACGTGGTCTTGGTGGATGGGCACTGTTGGCCGCCGACGATGGCGATCGCGGTGATTGGTGAATTCATGGTGGCCTGCATGGAGCGAACGGATGCAGGTGCCACGATTGCGATGAGCCCAGTTTGTGGACGCGGATCACCATGGGAGTGGAGTATGGATGATGTGGCCGACCAGTCGCGGAAGGAAGTCAACAATGGCGGGCCAGACGACATGCCGGTGAAACTGGTATTCGAAATTGGGCGAGTTGAGCTGACGGTCCGTGAAATTCGGAAATTGGGGGTTGGTACGATCGTACCATTATTGCGTCCGGTGGAGGATAGTCTTGACGTCGTCGCCAACGGGAGACGGATCGGTCGAGGCTCGTTGGTCCAGATTGGCGAAAGCCTTGGCGTCAGACTGACACGACTGTTCGACACTGACTGAGGGGAGCCAGCTTCTTTGCTGGTCTGAGAGAGGGTCTGAACATGTCAGGCACCTGCTTGTGATGCCGTTTCCGTTACGTACTATGGTCCTTGCCAGAGTCCGTTGTGCAGCGGTGGCTTTGAGACTAAAGGAAAATTGGAATTGTCACTCGGCAGGTTTGGATTGGCGGCGTTTTGCGGTCACGATGTGCAGTGGGGCACTGGTAGGGAAGGGGCGGATGGAACGCAGGAGCGCGTCCACTGCTGCGTGATCTGCAATGATCAATGACCCGTCGGCGGGTAATGGCCGCGGGGGCGATGTCCGGAGGTGTGTGCCGTGTCAGAACAGGAAGCTATTCGCAGAACGCCGCTTCATGATCAACTCGTGGAGCGCCTGCGTAATATGATTGTCCAGGGTGAACTGCAACCCGGAAGTCGCGTTGCGGAATCGCGTTTGAGCACGCAACTGGGCGTTTCGCGAACCCCGCTGCGGGAAGCGCTCAAGGTGCTTTCGGTTGAGGGGCTGGTGCAGCTTTTGCCGAATAGAGGTGCGACGGTCGTCCAGGTAACACCAAAGCAGGCCAAGGAGACCTTGGCGATTATGGGGGCCCTGGAGGCGCTCGCTGGAGAGCTTGCTTGCGTCCGCATTGCGCCGCAACAGATCAGTGAGACCCGATCCGCCTACAACGCCGTGTTGGAACAGTCGTGCCTTGACAAAGAAATGCCGTATTTTGAGCTCAATGGTGTCGTGCTGAAAGCGATATTTGACGCGGCAGATAACGCCACACTTAGCGAGACGCATGAGAAGTTGAAGGCTCGCCTTAGCATGTTGCGTTGTGTTTCGCCAAGGTGGTCCCTCCGGTGGAGAGAGGTAGTCGAAGACCATAAGCTGATGCTGGAGGCGCTTCAGGAGAGAGACGGTCCTGGATTTGCGAAAGCAGTCCACCGACAGGTGCAGTATCGGATGGAGATGCTAGGAATCACTTTGGACGCGCCGGACTCAGTGTCAGTTCGAAAGGTTGCGTCAGTCGATGATTGGTCCGTGTTGGCTTGATGGCAGACTGATCACTGGTGATGTTGATGGCGTAGCGGTGGTTATAGGGCTTGCTCCGGAAAGAGAGTCGGTGGAACTGCGGCATTTCCGCAGCCTCTGGATCCAGGATCTTGTTCGAATGCTGAGAGCGGGACGGGGAAGCAGTCTCGCGTTTTTGAAGTGATCGTAAATCGACCAGGGTAGGTGAGTGATGCGCGGTGGTCAGTTTCTGTTGCTCTTGGTGCTGTCCGGTCTTTGCTGTGGCTGCTCAAGCTTAGAGCAGTTTTCAGAAACGGACCATGTCGCGAGAACCGACCGCCGCAGCAAAACGGAGTCCCTGCTTAGGATCGCCGGTGATGTGGAGGCTCAGGGCGACCGTAGCACGGCAATCAAGCTGTACCGCGATGCGGTAAAATCATCCGGGAATGCTGCTTCTGCGAATGTCCGGCTTGGCGATGCCTGTCTGCACGCGAACGAAACGCACGAGGCGATAGCGGCCTACCGTGCCGCTTTGGCCGCGGAGCCCGTGAATAGTGAGGCCTTGCTTGGTCGTGGCGCGGCGTTGGTGCAGACTGGCGCGCTTGACGAGGGACTCGTTGACCTTGTCAAGGCGGCTCCGCAGATTGGTAGTGGGACGGCCTATAACCGCCTTGGTGTAGCGCAGATGATGGTCGGTCAATTCGCCAATGCGGAAAAGACTTTCAGGCTGGCGCGTAAGGCAGCACCCGGTGACCTCGATATCGCCACCAATCTTGCGCTCGCGGCTGCACTGGGGGGGGACGTACAGGGCGCCCGATCGTTGGTCCACGAAATCGCGCAGTCTCCTGGTGTTGAGGCGCGGCATCGGCGCAATCTCGTAATCGTGGTAGGGCTGATTGGGCCGAGAAATGATGAAGCACGTGAAGTGGCCGATAAACTTCCGGAAGACGAAGTGGGCGCTATCCTCAAGCGGGCCGAAACCATCCGTGGGCTCAGCGATCCCAAAGCCCGCGCCAAGGCATTGGGCATGATGAAAGGCTGATGCGTGAGGAGCTGCATGGCACATTCACCTACTAGTGAACCGTCCGGTATCTGGCTACCAGAGTCGCAAATAGGGGACGAGAATGAAATGATGCTGGCGTCGTTGATTTCTTTGGAATCTGCTCCGTCTACGTCTGCACCGAGTGCCCCTAGTGGGCCGGAGGCTCTGGTCGGGAGTTCGCGGCAACCGTGGTGCGCGACATTACAGTTGTCGTGCCTGGTTATCGCACCACGTTCCCAATAGTATGCGGCCACGCTTTCTGTCGAATGTCCAAACGAATGCGGCCATGCCTTCTGCCGAATATCCAAACGATGTGATAGGATTTCAACAAAGGCTCGATTTGGACCGAATGTGCCGTAATCTTGCCAAGAATTGGGTTATTGTAGGAACACTGTCCGCGGTACGAACGTAATGTGGGCTTGACTGAGGGGCGCTTCGGTGTACAAAAAAAATCATATGGCGATTGGAAGGAGGTCAGTTTTCCTTGCCTTGATGATCGGCAATGGATATTGCCAGCATCAGTGGCCAGCGGTGAAATTGTGGCTAGGTCGTGTCGCTCTTCTTTCCGCCTTGCTTATCGGTGGGGCCACGCCGGCAGGGGCTTTGGAGCCGAGGTGGCCCGAGGGAGCCTACAGATATCTGGTAATTGAACAGGATATCAAGGATGTGTTGATCGAGCTCGGTCGCAATATCGATGTTCCTGTTGAGGTTAGTTCGCAAATCAAGGGCAAGCTTCGCGGGCGACCACCGGGCAACACTGCGAGGGAATTTCTCAATCACCTGTGTGACAATTATGGTATGATATGGTATTACGACGGCGCGGTCATGCATGTCAGCACCAGGAGCGAAGTCAGGACTGAATTGATGAACATTGGGCGACTCTCGGTGCCAGACCTTAATGATGAGCTGAAAAAGCTTGGGATTGCGGACCCGCGATTTACTGTGCATCATGTACCGGGAAGTGATGTGGTTTCGGTATCCGGACCGGCTGCGTTCATAGCGCAGGTCCGGCAGGCTGTGACGGCACTTACAGGCACATCGGTGCCAGCACACGAAGAGAAGTTTGAGGATGAGAGCAGGGTTCGTGTGTTCCGCGGCAATCGCTCGTAGATTTCGATACTGCGTTCAGCTCTGGTTGATGCCCGCGGAATCGATAGATTTTGGAATGCGCTGTGACGGGTGGCATGAAAGTTGATGCTCTCGAGATGCATTGGGCGGGAGGATGCGCATGAACAGGGATGACGCTGGCGAGCTCGCTATGGGCAGCAGTGACCAGCACTGTGAAATGCGCGGAGATGGATTGGCGTGGTACGAGTTCCAGTTGGCTCGGCGAGGTCGGCAAGTGGTTATGTGCGGCTGGATCGGTGAGGTTGGCTAGGTATGTCTGGAACCGGATTCAACCCTGTTGGCACCGTCATTCTGATGACGGCTGTAGGATTCATTCCGTTCCTCGTAATCTGCATGACAGGATTCCTGAAAATATCTGTTGTGCTTTTTCTTGTCCGCAATGCTCTTGGTGTGCAGCAGACGCCGCCCAACCTGCTACTGTATGCGATCGCGTTGGTATTGACGGTCTTTGTATCGGCACCGCTAATGAGTACCGTATACAGTCGTTTGGCGGCTCATCCTGTGGACTTCAACTCAATAGAGGACCTCTCTGCAGCCGCGAAGGAGCTGAAAAGACCGATCCAGGCCCACCTGCTACGTTTCACTAAGGCTGAGGAGAGGAAGTTCTTTCTTTCTGCGGCAGCGCGAACCTGGCCTGAGGAGGCCCGTGCCGATCTCAAGGATGACGACCTCATCGTGTTGATGCCTGCCTTTATCGGTTCGGAGCTGACGAGGGCCTTCGAAATCGGATTCCTGCTCTATCTTCCGTTTGTCATAATCGACCTTGTGGTGTCAAACGTCTTGATGGCAATGGGGATGATGATGGTGTCTCCAACGCTGATCTCGGTTCCGCTGAAACTTTTCCTATTTGTCAGCGTTGATGGCTGGTCGCGGCTGATGCATGGGCTTATCTTGAGCTATAGTTGACAGAAAGAAACGATGGAGAGCAGTATGGACGACGGACAGGTTGTTGCTCAGGTTAATGCGGCACTTCTGACTGTGGCGATGGTGTCTGCCCCGGTTCTGATCGCAACCGTGGCTGTGGGGCTATTGGTCGGGCTATTGCAGGCGCTGACGCAGATCCAGGACCAGGCACTGCCGCAGGCGATCAAGGTGGCGGTGGTTTTGGTAATACTGATCTTGCTTGGGCCGTGGCAGGGGCAACAGATTGCAACTCAAGCCTCGCGCCTGCTCGACGACTTCCCTGCATCGACGCGGTAGAGCGCAACGGGGAAGTGCCGTGGAACTCAATTTGCCGTTCGGCGGTCTGGAGAACTATGTTCTCGCCACGAGCTTGGCAACGGCAAGGATCACCAGCATTGTCACCGTCATGCCGGCGTTTACCAGGCTTGGTCTGACGGGGATCTTGCAGGCAGCGGTTGCTGTGCTATTTGCCTTGCCACTCGTGCCAGCCCTTGTCGTGACTTTTCAGAGCCAGCCCGTCACTCTGACGATGGTAGTGGTGTTGGTGCTGAAGGAAGTAACTGTTGGATTGGTCATTGGGGTTGTTCTCGGGGTACCCTTTTGGGCGGCGGCAGCGGCAGGTGACATAATAGACGTGCAGCGTGGTGCCAACTCAGCCAATTTGACGGACCCGTTATCTCTTACCGAGGAGGGTATCAACGGGAGGTTGTTCAGCTTGATAATGGTGGCGCTGTACTATGGCTCTGGCGGCCTGAAGGTGGTCTTAGGAGTCGTTTATGATAGTTACGGCATCTGGCCTGCTGGGCGGATGACGCCGGTCTTCGCTGCGTCGGCGGGACAGTTGATCGTCGGATTGGTAGGAACTGTCGTATCCATGGGGCTGATGCTCGCAGCGCCGCTGGTGTTGAGCCTGTTGCTCGCGGACCTCGTGCTGGCGGTGGTATCCCGTTCCGCGCCGCACATCAACGCGTTTGCGTTGTCCATGGCCGTGAAAAACCTGGTTCTAACACTACTGATAGTGGTCTACTGCGGGTTCCTGGCCGAATATATGGAGCACGATCTGGGGTGGTTGAATGCGGTGAAGGCTCAGCTTGAGACCATGGCGGGGCACGCAGTGAAGTAAGGAGCCGTGAAAAGGTCGTTGAATCTAAATCTGTGGGCTGGATGCGAAATCTTGCCGGAAGTGATTGTTTCGACGCCGGATTTTACAACCGCTCCGCGCACCCGATGGGCTTGCGATTACCCACATCTTTTGATCCATCCGTCACCCACTCCGACTAGGTTTCCGCTGCTCTCCAACATTGCTGGACGTCTTTATATGTTCCTTTGGGTAGTTCAACGGTTGTATATTTCGCTGCTTGCGCGCTGAATGGTGTTCCGCGAAGCCTGCCTAATTCGGGCAGGAGGGCCGAATCAACCCTGCTTTGGAAGGAGCCTGTTGGTTTCTCCAGCGCCCAAAATGCTCCTAATTCCCGAGCTTGCCCGGGTGTCCAGGCACGATACACCGTTAGTGGTTTTCCGATTCGGTGCCGATTGTACCGCCAACGAGGGTATGGCCCGGCGTATCGGTATTATTGCTGGCTTCCCAAACCCCGCCAAACACCGCACCCAGCAGTGCGTTAAACGTTAAACGTGGTCGGGCTCATGGCTCATGCGGCCCGTGTTTCTGGCAGTGTGCGTGAGCACGTTAATTGAGCCAGCAAGAGGCACGATATTTGAGATGGGGTAACGGGCCTCCGCTGGTGCCTCAAGCCGCTTCGCTCCCAGTTTTGATCTTGGCAGGAAGGTGGTCGTCCCGCAAACTGATGTTTTCCCAACCGGATTCGGCA